>NZ_AP026560.1:2502500-2802500 GCF_025997855.1 Deinococcus aetherius | reverse complement strand
CGCCTTCGCCGCCAGCCGCGCCGCCATCAAGTACATGATGCGAGCGCGCACGGGCCGCATCATCAACATCGCCTCCGTGGTGGGGCTGATGGGCAACCCGGGTCAGGCCAACTACGTCGCCAGCAAGGCGGGTCTGATCGGCCTGACCAAGGCCCTCGCCAAGGAGTACGGCGGGCGCGGCATCACCGTGAACGCCGTCGCCCCCGGCTTTATCGAGTCGGACATGACGGCGGGGCTCCCCGAGGACGTGCAGAAGACCTACCTGGGCGGCATCCCCCTGGGCCGTTTCGGCCAGCCGGGGGAGGTCGCCGCGCTCGTGGCGTTCCTGGCCTCGGACGCCGCCGGGTACATCACGGGGCAGGTCATCGGGGTGGACGGGGGGCTGTACCCGCACTGAAGGTTGAGGAGTACGCTCCTCTCGCCCCGTGAAGTCCTGGCTTGGCTGGACGCGCCCCCCAGGAAACCGGGAGCTTTCCCTTGGCCGCCGAGCTTGAACCCCGTCCAGCCTTTTTTGCCTCCGGGCGGGTCGCGTGTAGACTGGCGCGAGACTTCAGACCCAGGAGGTATGTGAGCATGGCAACATTCGAGGACGTGAAGGAAGTGATCGTCGAGAAACTCGGCGTGGACGCGGACAAGGTGACCCCGGAGGCCCGTTTCGTGGAGGACCTGGGTGCCGACAGCCTGGAGACGGTCGAGCTGATCATGGGCCTGGAGGACAGGTTCGGCATCAGCATCAGCGACGAGGACGCCGAGCAGATTCGCACTGTGCAGGCCGCCGTCGATTACATCGGCTCCAAGCAGTAACACAAGCGCCCGTCAGGAAGCAATCGGGAGCCGGGTGGGCGCGGGGGAGACCGTGTGCCCGCCCGGTTCCCCGTGGAGGGCAGTTCTAAGGGGGAGAGGGCAGCATGAGCGTGACGGGACTCAAGCGGGTGGTGATCACGGGCGTGGGCCCGGTCACGCCCATCGGGACGGGGGCGGAGGCGTTCGCCCAGGCGCAGCGGGCGGGGAAAAGCGGGATCGGGCTGATCGACCGCTTCGACACCTCGAACGTGGCGAGCAAGATCGCGGGGCAGGTGCAGGGCGACCTCGACGAGTTCGTGGACCCCCGCGAGGCGCGCAAGCTCGACCGCTACGTGCAGCTCGCGCTGGCGGCGGCGGAACTCGCCGCGCGCGACAGCGGCCTGTCCGAGGAGGAGCTGCGCGGCGAGCGGGTCGGGACCGTGATCGGCAGCGGCATCGGCGGGGTGAAGACCTTCGAGGAGCAGGCGGGCGTGCTGCACTCGCGCGGCCCCGGGCGCATCAGCCCCATGTTCATCCCCATGATGATCGCCAACATGGCGACCGGCCACATCGCCATGCGCTACGGCTCCACCGGGCCCAGCAGCACCGTCGTCACCGCCTGCGCGACCGGGACGGGGGCCGTCGGGGACGCGGCGCGCTACATCCAGCTCGGCCTCGCCGACGTGATGCTGGCGGGCGGCACCGAGGCGGCGGTCACGCCCATCGCCATCGGCGGCTTTTCCAACATGAAGGCCCTGTCCACCCGCAACGACGAGCCGGAAAAGGCCAGCCGCCCCTTCTCCGCCAGCCGCGACGGCTTCGTGCTGGGCGAGGGGGCGGGCGTGCTCGTCCTGGAGGAGTACGAGAAGGCGAAGGCGCGTGGGGCGACCATCTACGCCGAAATCGTCGGCTACGGCACGAGCGCCGACGCGCACCACATCACCATGCCTGCCCCCGAGGGTCGCGGGGCGCAGGTCGCCATGCGGATGGCCCTCGCCACGGCGGGCGTGAACCCGGAACAGGTCGGCTACGTCAACGCCCACGGGACGAGCACCCACTTCAACGACCTGCACGAGACGCAGGGGATCAAGCATGTCTTCGGCGAGCACGCGCACCACCTCGCCATCAGTTCCACCAAGTCGATGACCGGGCACCTGCTGGGGGCCGCCGGGGCGATTGAGGCCATCGCCGTCGCGCAGGCCCTCAGGGATGGGGTGCTGCCGCCCACCATCAACCTAACCGACCCCGACCCGGCCCTCGACCTCGACTACATCCCCGAGGGGGCGCGGGAGGCGCGGGTGGAGTACGCGCTGAGCAACTCCTTCGCCTTCGGGGGGCAGAACGCGGCGCTGCTGTTCAGGCGGGTTTGAGCCCTCCTATTGATGTGCCCCGGTGACCGTTCGTTTGCCGGGGCACGTCCGCTTTCGCTGAGAGGAACGCCGCCCGCGCCTTCATCGTCTCCTCTTAATGTTGTTGGGCTTTCGCTGAGCTGGCCCCGGGTTCATTACTCTGGGGCATGACCGTCCGCGCCGAGAAGCCCGTTTCGCCCCCTCCCGAGCCGCCCGCCCCACCCCCGGCCAGGCGGCAGCGCAAGGCGGCGCGGCAGGAGGCCGCCGGAGGGGCGCCCCGCACCCTCAGCACGGTCGCCAACCCGGAAAGCACCTTCCTCAACCGCGAACTCTCCTGGCTCGCCTTCAACGAGCGGGTTCTGGCCGAGGCGCGCGACGAGCGCAACCCCCCGCTGGAGCGGCTGAAGTACGCGGCGATTTGCGGCAGCAACCTCGACGAGTTCTTCATGGTGCGCGTGGCGGGCGTCCACCGCCAGATCGCGGCGGGGGTCTTCACCCCCAGCCCCGACGGCCTCCAGCCCCGCGAGACCCTGCGGCTCGTCCGCGAGCGGACCCACACCATGCTGCGCGAGATCGAGAAGGCCACCCGGGCGACCCTGAAGGTGCTCGCCGCCCACGGAGTCCGCCTCGTGCGCGTTGCCGACCTGGGCAAGCGGGCGCGGGCCGCCCTGCGCGAGCACTACCTTACCCAGATTCAGCCCGTCCTCACCCCGCTGGTGGTGGACCCCAGCCACCCCTTCCCGTACCTGAGCAACCTCAGCCTCAACCTCGCCGTGCTGCTCGACTCGGGCGAGGGCGAGGAGCCCGACTTCGCGCGGGTGAAGGTGCCCGTGGGCGTGCTGCCGCGCATCGTGCCTGTGGGGGACGCGCTGCTACTCCTGGAGGACGTGATCGCCGCGCACCTCGGGGACCTCTTCAAGGGGCGCACGGTGCTCGCCGCGCACGTCTTCCGGGTCACGCGCAATACGGACTACGAGTTCGAGGAGGAGGAGGCGGAGGACCTGCTCGCCACCATCGAGGACGGGCTGCGGCGGCGGCGCTTCGGGTCGGCGGTGCGGCTGGAGATGATGGGGGACACGCCCCCCGGGATCGTCACCTTCCTGCAAGAGCGGCTGGGGCTGGCGCGCGAGGACGTCTTCATCCTCGACGGGCCGCTCGGGACCGCCGACCTGATGGGCTTTCCCGCCGAGCGGCCTGACCTGTCCTTCCCGCCCTACGTGCCCGCCGTGCCCGACCTCGATGGCGACGACGACGAGGGCATCTTCTCCACCCTGCGGCAGAGCGACGTGGTGCTGCATCACCCCTACGACGGGTTCACCAACGTCCTGAACTTTCTGGAGGAGGCCTCGCGCGACCCGCAGGTCCTCGCCATCAAGCAGACGCTCTACCGCACCGGGGACGACCCCCGCCTCCTCGGCGCCCTACGCACCGCCGCCGAGAACGGCAAGCAGGTCGTGGCCCTGATCGAACTGAAGGCCCGCTTCGACGAGCAGCGCAACATCTCGTGGGCGAGGAAGCTGGAGCGCGCCGGGGCCCACGTCGTCTACGGCATGGCAGGTCTGAAGACGCACGCCAAGGTCACCCTCGTCGTCCGGCGCGAGGAGGGGGGGCTGCGGCGCTACGTCCACATCGGCACCGGAAACTACAACCCGAAGACGGCGCGGCTCTACACCGACCTGAGCCTGCTGTCCGCCGACCCCGACCTCGGGGCGGACGCGGCCGAGCTGTTCAACCACCTCACCGGGTACGCCGAGGCCGGGTACAGCCGTCTCCTCGTCGCCCCCGACACCGCCCGCAGCGGCTTCGAGGCCCTGCTGGGGCGCGAGGTGGAGCACGCGCAGGCGGGGCACGACGCCTGGGCACGGGTGAAGGTCAACCAACTGACCGACCCCGCCCTGATCGAGGCCCTGTACCGTGCCTCGCGCGGGGGCGTGCGGGTGGAACTCATCGTCCGGGGCGTGTGCTGTCTGCGGCCCGGCGTCCCCGACCTCTCGGAGACGGTGAGGGTTCACAGCCTGCTGGGGCGGTACCTGGAGCACGCGCGCATCTACGCCTTCGGCAATGCGGGGAGCCCCGAGGTCTACTTCGGGAGCGCCGACTGGATGAGCCGCAACCTCGACCGCCGGGTGGAGGTGATCGCCCCCGTCCTCGACGACCGCCACCGCGACCACTTCCTGCACATTCTGGAGACCGAGTGGGCCGACCAGCGCGGCTCGTGGGAGCTGAGCGTGGACGGCGTGTACCAGAAGCTCATCGGCGACTTCAGCGCCCAGCAGGCCTTCGCGGAGGCCCGCCACCCCGGCTGAGCGTGCCCGCCGCCGCGCCGGACGCCCTCTTCGACCTCGCCGTCAACCGCGCGCACGCGGCGCTGCGGGGGTTGCGACCGGGTGACCCCGCTCACGCCCTCGCCGAGTGGCACGCCCGCACCCGTTTCGCGCGCCGTGTGCCGCTGGAGGCGGTGCGGGTGGCCCTCTCGCAGAAGCCGGATGCTCCCGGTGAGTGGCACTGGGCGGGGGGACCCCAGGGGGGATGGGTGGCGGGGAAGGCGCCGTTTCCGTAGGGTCGCGGTGGAGGATCAAAGGGAGGTGGAGGGCTGGGTTGCTTGGTGGCCTGGCCCGCTCACCCCCACCCGGCCTCCCCCCTCAAGGGGGAGGAGAAAAGAAGCAGTTCAGTCTCCTTGATTACGTGAGGTAGAGGAGGCTCTTCTTTTCCCACAACCTACAACCCACGTCCCACCACCTCCAGCGCCACCCGCACCGCCCGCGTGATCTCGTCCTGTGGCAGGTAGGGCAGGGCGGGGCGGTCCTCCGGCACGGCCAGGGCGACCTGCGCGTTGGCCGGGACGTGCAGGAACCCGCAGGGCACATGGGCCCGGCCCGAGTGACTTAGGTGGTCGAGGGCGTAGTAGAGCACGAAGTTGCAGACGTACAGCCCGGCGGTGTTGCTGATGGACCCCGGGATACCCGCCTCCCGCCAGGCGTCCACGACGGCGCGCAGGGGCAGGGTGCTGAGGTAGGCGGGCGGGGCGCCGGGGTCTTCGTGGGCCGGGTGGTCGCGGTATACCTGCCCGGCGTTGTCGGGGATGTTGAAATCCATGACGTTCAGGGCGACCCGCTCGACCGTTGCGTGGGGACGGCCCGCCGCGAGTCCGGTCAGCAGCACGGCGTCCGGCTGGTGCGTGTCCAGCAGGGGGCGCAGGGTGGCCGCTGCCGCGTGCGGCTCGACGGGCAGGAGCGCCGAGACGACCCGCGCCCTGCCCACCGTCAGCCCGTCCAGCGCCTCCGCCGCCTGCGCGCTGGGATTGGCCGGGTGGGTGTGGAAGGGCTCGAAGCCGGTGAGGAGGAGCGTGGGCATGGGTGGGAGGATAGGACGCGAAGGCCCCTCACCCCACGCCACGGTTCACCCCCACCCCGCCCGCTATCCTCCCCCTGTGCCGGAACTGCCCGAGGTCGAGACCACGCGCCGCAAGATCGAGCCGCTGCTCGCGGGGCGCACCATCCTCAGCGTCACGCACGACGCGCCGCACCGCTACCGCGACACGCACCTCGCGCACGGGCGGCGGGTCAGCGGCCTCTCGCGCCGGGGCAAGTACCTGATGCTGCACCTCGCGGCCTCGGACGCCCGGGAGGGAGACCCCCACGACCTCGAATTCATCGTCCACCTGGGGATGACGGGCGGCTTCCGGCTGGAGGAGGGGCCGCATACCCGGGTGACCGTGGAGACGGACGTGGGGAAGCTCTACTTCCACGACCCCCGCCGCTTCGGCAAGATGGCGGTCGTGCCCGCCGGGGAGTACGGCGGGATGCCGACCCTCTCCGGGATGGGGCCGGAGCCGCTGTCGGACGAGTTCCGGGAGGAGGAATTCGCCCGCCTCGCCGCGACCTGTGGGGCCGTGAAGCCCTGGCTCCTCTCGCAGAAGCCCGTGAGCGGCGTGGGCAACATCTACGCGGACGAGAGCCTGTGGCGGGCCCGGATTCACCCCGCCCAGACCCGCCTCACCCGCGAGGAGGCCGGGCGCCTCTTCCACGCGATTCGCGAGGTGATGCACGAGGCGGTCGAGGCGGGCGGCAGTTCCCTCGGCGACGGCCTGGGCAACTACCGCCAGCACGACGGGGAGGCGGGCGCCTTCCAGGTGCGCCACAGGGTCTACGGGCAGACGGGGAAACCCTGCCCGCGCTGCGGCACGCCGATTGAGAAGATCGTGCTCGCCCAGCGGGGAACGCATTTCTGCCCCCATTGCCAGCAGTTGCGCGGGGAGGAAGGCCGATGACCGATCTCACCAACCTGCGCCTCTCCTACACCCGCGCCGAGTTACGCCGCTCGGACCTGAACCCCGATCCCCTCGCCCAGTTCCAGCTCTGGTTAAATGAGGCCCTCCGAGATGGCCTGCGCGAGCCCTATGCCCTCAGCCTCGCCACGGCGGACGCGGCGGGGAGGCCGGGCGTGCGAACGGTCCTGCTGCGGGGGGCGGACGAACGCGGGCTGACCTTCTACACGAACTACGACTCGCACAAGGGGCGTGACCTGGAGGCCAACCCGCAGGCCGAACTCCTCTTCCACTGGGCCGAGCACGAGCGGCAGGTGCGGGCCTACGGGCGGGTCGAGCGGGTGAGCGAGGAGGAGAGCACCGCCTACTTCCACGCCCGGCCCCGCGAGAGCCAGCTCGCCGCCCACGCGAGCGACCCGCAGAGCGCCCCCATAGTTGACCGCGAGGCGTTGGAGGCCAAACTCGCCGAGCTGCACGCCCGCTTCCCCGAGGGGACGCCCGTGCCCAGGCCCGACTTCTGGGGCGGTTACCGGGTGCGCGTGGCGGAGTGGGAGTTCTGGCAGGGCAGGCCCAACCGGATGCACGACCGCTTCCGCTACACGCGAGGGGGGGAGGGCTGGCGGATCGAGCGGCTGATGCCCTGACCTCCGGGGCCGCGCTAGCCTGAGCCCATGAAGGTCCTCATCGTCGTGGCGACCGCCGGGGAGGCCGCCCGGCTCGCGGACCTCCCCGCCCGCGTGGTCGTGAGTGGGGTGGGCCCGGTCGCGGCGGCGCTCGCCACACAGCGCGTGTTGCTGGAGAAGAGGTTCGACCTCGCCGTCAGCGCGGGGATCGGCGGCGCGTACCTGGGGAGCGGTTTGAGTCCCGGCGACCTCGCCGTGTCGAGCGTGATCGTGCAGGCCGACCTGGGGGCGCAGGACGGGGAAGACTTTCTCGACCTCGCGGCGCTGGGGCTGTCGGTCTTGCCCGACGCGCCGCACGCCGGAGTTTTTCCAGCCTGGGAGGGGGCGGTGGACCTGGCCCGGCGGCTGGGCGCTCCGTGCGGCCCCACCCTCACCCTCAGCACGGTGACGGGGAGCGCCAAGCGTGCCGGGGAACTTGCCCGGCGCCACCCCGGCGCGCTCACCGAGGGGATGGAGGGGGCGGGGGTGGCCCACGCGGCGCTGCTGGCGGGTGTTCCGGCCCTCGAAGTGCGGGGGGTCAGCAACCCCGTCGGTCCCCGCGACCGGGGCGCGTGGCGGATCGGGGAGGCGCTGGCGGCGACCCGACGCGGCTTGGAGGGACTGTTAAGCCTCTGATCCGGCGCCTGGGCCTGCCCCTCACCGCCCCCGCGTTACCCTGCGGTCATGAAGCTCTCCCCCCTGTCTTCCCGGAGCGCCGTGTGAACGCTCCCGCCTGGCGCGTTTGGCTCGTGGTGGCCCTGATGTGCGGGTGGGGCATCCTGGCGATCCGCTTCGTGCAGCGGGGGAACGTCCCCTTCGCCCTCCTGTGCGCCCTGCTGCTGATCACGAACGGCGTGACCCTCTGGCGGCTGACCCGAAGGGGAAAGTAGGCTCTCCCGCCGCGTCACCCCCGCAGTCGGGAGCGGTGCAACCGCCAGCCCGGGGCGCGGCACCACCGGATCAGGTCCCGGGTGGGCCGCACCACGCGCGGCGTCATCCACGACTGCGAGGGCTTGTGCAGGGCCCACCCGCCGCCGAGGGTGATCGCCGTGTGCTGCACCTGACCTGAGTGGTCGCGCCAGACGAGGATCGTGCCCAGGTGGTCGTCGTGTCCGCCGCGCCGGGTGCGCTCGGCCAGAAACGCCTCGAAGGGCTCGCGCTGTACCCACTCCCGCTCCCCGCCCGGCACGCCCGCCGCGCCCATCACCGTGCCGAAACAGTTCGGGCCGCTCGCGTGCGGGAACGTCCCCGCCAGCTCGCGGGCGCGGGGGAGGACGGACGTGGCGGCTGTCCACACGGCGTCCGGTACCTCCGCCCTCCGGCAGTTCAACTGCCCCTGCGCGACCGCTCGCGCCAGGACGGCAGGAGCTATGAGGGACGGCCACCACACGAAGCGCGTCCCCGTCAGGTGCGGGAGCAGGTCGGCGAAGTCGCGGACGGGCGGCACCGCTCCCCGCCCGTGCCGCACCTGCGCCCTCAGCAGCGCGCGGCGGGAGGCCGGGGGAAGGGCCAGCCAGTCCTCCTCCGTGAGCCAGGCGATCCGGTTGGCTTCCGGCCGCACGAACCAGAGGGCGAAGGTATCCGTGTCACGTCCCGCTGGTGGAAAGGACACTTCTGCTCGTGGCACTGTCCCCACCCCAAGCCTCTCTGCCTCCTCCGCAGTCAGGAAGAAGGGCTGCCGCGCCGGGGCAAGCCATCCCGCCCACGCGTCCAGCAATCCGGGCGGGACGGGAATGCCCAGCACCTCCGTAACCTCATCCACGGGGCTCACAGGGGCAGGACGTACACCTCGCCTTCCTCGACGACCGTCTTGTAGATCCGCACGGGCTTGACGGCGGGGAGGGTCTTCGCCTTGCCGGTCGCCAGCTCGAACTTCGCCCCGTGCTTCTCGCAGGTGAGGCGGCCCAGACTCACCTCACCGCCCAGCAGCGGGTAGTCCTTGTGGGTGCAGTTGTTCCGCAGGGCGTAGAACGTGCCCTCGTACCTCACGACGACCACGCCCACGCCGTCCACCCGCACCTCCGTCTGGCTGCCCTCCGGCAGCTCCGCCTCCGCTCCCACCCGCACCCGCTCGCTCATGCGGGCAAGTCTAGCGGGGCGGGAGGGGGACAGGCGTCAGCCCGTCAGGCCCCGCACCCCGTCTCCAGCCGGGCCCGCAGCCCCGCCCCCGGCGTCCATTCGCTCGCCGTCAGCGCGTAGCCCTCGTAATAGGCGCCGAAGGTGATGACCTCCATCCGCCCGTCCCCGTTCAGGTCCGCGATCCCGGCGAGGGCGTGGAGGGTGGCGAGGGGCCCGAAGTCGGTGCTGTTCGGGTCGCGCGCCCTCAGCGCCACGTACGCGCCGAGGACGCTCGTCCGCACCCGGTTCCCGACGACGTGTCGCAGGAGGAGGACGCTGTAGTCGCCGGGCTGCCCGCTGGGCGGCGGGTACAGGCCCGAACCCTCCGCGAAGCGGCGCGCCTCGACGATCACCTCGTCCGTGCCATTCCCGTCGAGATCGGCGCGGACGACTCGGGTGACGTTCACGGCGGGCTCGCGCAGGCCCCGCTTCACCAGTTCGTCCCGAATGGCGGCGCGGTAGACGGCCCCGGTCACCGGGAGGACCGTGACGGGGCGGGGACGGCTCCGCGCCCCGGCGGGCGTGGCGACCGCGAAGGTCGGGAACCGGGGGCCCGGCGAGAGCGTCACGCCGAACGCGTCCGGGCAGGGCGCCCCGAACGACTCGGCCCGCGCTCCCCGGGCGGAGGCGACCTGTCCGCCCAACGCCTGCACCCGGTAGCCCTCACTGCCCCGCACGCGCCGCGCCGCGTCGCCGTCCTCCAGCCAGCGCCTCCCCTCCCACACCCCCAGGAGCGCGGCCTGGGAACTGCCGGGAATCAGGACGAGTGCGGGCTGCGGCCCGGCGGGAGCTGCGCGGGCCAGCGCCAGCGTCAGGGCCAGGAGCGCGAGGAGGGGCAGGACATGGCGGCGCATACGCCAGCGTACCGGAGGGGAGGCGACCCCCCACCCACCCTCCACCTTTCGAGGGATGAGTGGCGACCACATGAGGAGGTATGTACTTTCTTGAGTATCCCTCTCCAATTCTTCTTGTCCTGCCCCCGGAGGCCCCTATGGTTCAGACCGCCCTCAAGGCTCTTGCCGATGCCCTTTCCTGGCTCGCTGGTCTCGCCGTGCCCCTCGCCGTCGCGCTGGGGGCGGGGCTGGTGGCGCTGCTGCTCGTCGGCCTGCTCGACCGTGAACGTTTCCGGGCGGGGCTGGGGTGGGTGGGGGCGCGGCTGCCTGCCTTCGGGCGGTGGGCGCTCGTCGCGCTGGCGGTCGGCGTGGGCGCACTCGCGTTGCACGTCACGCGGCGGGCGGTGGACGCGCGGCTGGGAGCCCAGCAGAATGCCCGGTACGCGAACGCCGCCGACCCCGATGGGGGGCAGACCGTGCAGGCCTCCCCGCGCGTGAGTCTGCTCGACACCCGGACGTACACCCGCACCCTCGTCCTCCCCGCCGACGTGTACGCGCGGCTGCAACTCAACGGCGGCTGGGAGACGCTGCTCCCCTACTTCGGGGGAGTGCCCGGCCTGACCGTGCAGGACATCCGCGAGGGCTTCACCCGGCGTGGGCGCAACCTCGTCTACACCCGGGACGTGACTCTCCAGACGGAGTCGCCCCTGGGTCTGGACACCAGCCGGGTGAACGCCGACCTGCGCTTCGTGGACCCGGCGGGCGGGCGCGGCACGTACTACAACGCGACCTTCTCCGCCGACTACACCTTCACCAACCCGCGCGAGGAGCCCGTCACCGCGCGTTTCGTCTTTCCCCTGCCGCAGGGAAGCGGCACCCTGAGCGGCTTTCGCCTCACCGTGAACGGGCGGGGCTACCGGGCGAGCGACCTGCGCGAGGGCAGCGTCTGGGAGGGCCAGATCGGCGCCGGGCAGACGGTGCGGGTGAACGTCACCTACCGCCACCAGGGCTCGCGCGGCTGGAGTTATCGCCTCGCCGACCGCCGCGAGCCGTTGCGGAACCTCGACCTCAGCGTCACCGCCGACCGGCCCGCGAAGTTCGAGCGCTACAGCCTCTTTCCCACGGACGTCTCGCGTGACGGGCTGGGGCGGGCGCGCACGCTGCGCTGGCAGCTTCAGGACGTGATCACCGCGCAGAACGTCGCCGTCGTCTTCGCGCAGGGCAGCGTGAGGGAGATGCTCGCCAAGGTCGGGCTGACGGCGCCGCTGGCCCTGCTGCTCGCGCCGCTCCTCGTCCTCGGGTGGGCGGTGCGGCGTCGGCGGGTGATCGGGCCGTTGCCGCTGGCGGGGGCTGTTCTGGGGCTGGGGGTGGGGTTCACGCTGGGAGGTGTGCTCACCGCTTACCTGCCGCCGGTCGTCGCCCTGCCGTTGGGGGCGGGGGTGGGCGTGGCGTTCGGGGTGACGACGCTGGGGCGGGGGTACGTGCTTCCGCTGGGGGTGGCCGCGCTCGTGCCGCTCGTGTTTCTGGCCGTAGGGCACGCGGGGCTCTTGCTCACGCTGCTGGCGGGGGGGACGCTGGTGCTGCTGCTGGTGGCGGGGGGACGGGGGAGGGTGGCAGGGTAACTTGGTGCGACTTGACCCCTACCCCCCAACCCCCTGCCCCCGGAGCGGGCAACGTCTCCGCCGCGCGGGGCGGCCCGCGCGTTGACGCCAAGCTTGTTGACGTGTCTCTCCTCTAAGTGGAGGGGGAGCTTTCCGCTGCGCTCGGCAAGGACACACGGGCGGCGCGGGTGGACGTGTTCCTCTGAACGCAATGTGTGATCTTGTCGCGGCCCATCTGCGGGCCCACCGTCTCGCTGCGCGAGCGGACGTGGTCGTGGGCCTGGAGCGTTCAGTCACGACCACTTGGCAGGCGTCCGAATTGACGTTTTAACAACAAGCGAAGGCTTCGGCTTCTTTTGCCCCTCCCCCCTTGTGGGGGAGGCTGGGAGGAGGGTAAACGGAGCCTCCACCAGCGCCCCCAAACGCCCTATACCCCTGCTCTACGCCCCTCGTGGAGCCCCGCAGATCATCGCCCGCCCCCTCCCTACCTCTCCCCGTGCGCGTACCGCCGCCGGATGATCCGTCTCACGATCCAGTCCCCCACCCCGGGGAGGGCGTGGTCGAGGAAGGCGAGGGGGCGGTAGACGCGCGGCACGGTGACTTCGCGCTGGGGGCGGCCCAGCACGTCGGCGACGGCGCGGGCGACGACCTCGGGGCCGGGCATGGGGAGGCGGGCGGCGCGGGTCATCTCGCTGCGGACGAAGCCGGGGGCGATCAGGCTGACGGTGACGCCCGTGCCCAGGAGTTCGCGCCGCAGGGCCAGTGAGAAGCCGCGCAGGCCGAACTTGCTCGCCGAGTAGATGCCGTTCGTGGCCGCCCGCCCCGCCACCGAGCCGATGTTGACGATGTGCCCCGATTTCCGAGAGCGCATCTCCGGCAGCACCAGGCGGGTGAGTTCGATGGGAGATTCCAGGTTCACCCGCAGCACCCGCAGGGGGTCGGGGTCGTCCCACCACCAGCCGCGCTCGACAGTCACGCCCGCGTTGTTGACGAGCACGTCGACGGGGCCGAAGTGTTCCCGGGCCGTCTCGATCAGCGCCCGGCGGGAGTCGCCCTCGGTCACGTCGGTGGGCACGGCGAGGACGCGTGAGCCGCTGGGGTCGAGTTCGCGCGCCAGGGAGGCGAGGGTGCCTTCGCGCCGCGCCGCAAGGACGAGCGTGTGTCCGCGCCGGGCGAGTTCGTGCGCCGTCGCCCGCCCGATGCCGCTCGACGCGCCCGTGAGGATCACCACCTGCCGCTTTGCCTGAGTCGAGGTCATGGAGGGATGCTACGCGGTGGTCGGGGAGACACCCCCGGTTCCACCGCCCCGGGACCATCCCGCTCTCAGCCCCGGGTCAGCGGGGCGCGCCAGACTGGGCGGGTGAACCTTCTGCGTTCCCTGCTCCTGACGGGCGCCCTGGCGGGGGTGGCCGCCGCCGCCCCACGGATCGTCCCCATTCCCGCCCTGCCCCTCCCCTCCGGCCAGGCGACGCTGCCGGAACTCCAGCCCCTCCCCACACCCGCGCAACCCGCCCCACCGTTGCTGCCGCTGACGAACCCGCCCGCGACCCCTCCGGTCGCCCCCACGCTCTACCGCCCCGCCGACCCCCTGTTCGCGCGGCAGTGGAACCTGGAGGCCATTCGGGCGCCGGGCGCGTGGGCGCTGCTGGGGAGGGGGCACGGCGCCCCGGTCACGGTCGCCGTGCTCGACACCGGCTTCGTGCCCAGCCCCGAACTCACCGGGCGGGTGGTGAACGGGTACGACTTCGTCTCCGACCCCGCCCGGGCCGGGGACGGCGGCGGGCGCGACCCCGACGCGGGCGGGGTGGGCCAGTTCGCCTACCACGCCGAGGTGGTCGCCAACCTGATCGCGGCGGCGCACGACGGGCGCGGCATGGCGGGCATCAACCCGCAGGCCCGGGTGGTGCAGGTGCGGGTGGCGGGGGTGGACGGGTTGATCGACCCCCAGGACCTCGCGGACGCGCTGCGCTGGGCGGCGGGCCTCCCGGTGCCCGGCGTGCCCGCCAACCCGAGCCCCGCGCGGGTGCTCAACCTCAGCCTCTTCGCCGACTTCATCCCGCTGACGGGCTGTGACGCGCGGGTCCAGGCGGCCCTCGACGCCGTGGCCGCGCGGGGGGCGCTCGTGGTGGCGGGGGCGGCGAACGACGGGGCGGACGCGCGGGGGTACACGCCCGCCGGGTGCCGGGGCGTCCTGACGGTGACGAGCGTGACCGTAGCGGGGCAGCGGCCCGCCTACGCGAACTGGGGAGCGAGCGTCGCCCTCGCCGCGCCCGGCGGGGAGCCCGGCCACGGGGTCGTGGCGAGCAGCCTGAGCGGCCCCGGCGGCGAGCGCGACCCCGACGGCACCAGCTTCGCGGCCCCCCAGGTCGCGGGGGTCGCCAGCCTGCTCTTCGGCCTGAAGCCCGGCCTCACCCCAGCCCAGGTCCAGGGCGTCCTCGCCCGCACCGCCACCCCCTTCCCGGGCGGGCGCTGCGACCCCCTCGACCCCCGCAAGACCTGCGGCGCGGGCCTTCTCGACGCCGAGGCGGCGGTCCGCTCCTCACTGACGACGGCGCGGTCGCACTAGGCTCTCACCCGTTCAGGAGCAGGTTCTGCCACGGCGAGGGCGGCGCCGGGAGGTTCACCGCCACCGTGACCACCGTCCCCTCGGGCGTCCTGGGGTCGATGTTCAGCCAGTGGCTCACCAGGACGGGCGGGTCGGGCTGCGGGTCGAGGGCCCGCACGAGCACCCTTCCCCGCGCGGGCACGAACACGCACCAGCCCTCGGGCGCGGCGGTGAAGGCCCGCACCGGCAGGACGCTCTGAAGGGTCAGTTCCTCGGGAGTCACCCAGTATTCGACGAGCAGGCAGGCGTACTCGCGGGCCAGGTCATGCGGGTCGGGGTCGAACTGAATCTCCACGGCGTCGGGCAGGCCGGGGATGAGGTTGGTCCAGCCGGGAACCACGAGGCGCCCGCTGTGGAGGCTCCTGAACTGCCCGGACGTGCCGGAAGGGTCGGTCATGGGCGGCGGCCTACTTCGATTGCCTGTTCCGCAGCACGGTACGCACCAGGACGAAGCCGACCACGAAGAACAGCAGCGGCGTGAGGTTCACGGTGATCTCGGCGTCCTGCTCGGGCGTCAGGGCGTTTTGCCGCCGGTAGGTGATCATGCCCCCAGCCTACCCTCCCGGCGGTGTCCGCCTGTCCCCGCCACACCCCTAGGACACCCACGTTTCTTGAGTCCGGTCATGTTAACCTGGGGGACGGAGGTCGGGTCACGGCCCGGCGACACACACCTATGGATTACTACGAACTGCTGGGCGTCGCCAAGTCGGCGAACGCCGACGAGATCAAGAGCGCGTACCGCAAGCTGGCCCTCAAGTACCACCCCGACCGCAACAAGGAGGAGGGGGCCGCCGAGCAGTTCGCGCGCATCAACGAGGCCTACGCCGTGCTGAGCGACCCCGAGAAGCGCGCCCACTACGACCGCTTCGGCAGCGCGCCGGGGAACGGGGTGCCGGGCGGCGACCCCTTCGGCGGCATGGGTGGGGTGGGCTTCGACCCGATGGACATCTTCGAGCAGCTCTTCGGCGGAATGGGTGGTCGCGGGGGCCGCCGGGGTCCGGCGCGCGGCGACGACATCGAGACCGAGGCGCGCGTGACCCTGCTCCAGGCCCGCGCGGGCGAGGAGATCGAGGTCGAGGTGGACCGTCTCACGTCCTGCGAGCACTGCCACGGCAGCCGCACCGAGCCGGGCGGGAAGCCCCCCAAGACCTGCTCGACCTGCGGCGGCGTGGGGGCCGTCCGCGCCCAGGCCCGCACGATCTTCGGTGTGGTGGAGACCCAGCAGCCCTGCCCGACCTGCCGGGGCGAGGGGCAGATCATCCAGGACCCCTGCACGGTCTGCAAGGGCCGGGGCCGGACGCTGAAGGCCGAGACGGTCAAGGTCAAGCTCCCGCGCGGCATCGACGAGGGCTACCGCATCCGGGTGGCGGGCAAGGGGAACGAGGGGCCCGGCGGCAACGGTGACCTCTACGTCCACATCGAGATGGAGCCCCACCCCGAGCTGCGCCGCGAGCAGGAACACCTGATCCACACCGCGAGGATCGGCTTCGCCAAAGCGGCCCTCGGCGGCGAGGTCACGGTGCCCACCCTCGACGGCCCGCAGACCGTGGAGGTCAAGCCCGGCACCGGGCACGGCGAACTCCACCGCCTGCGCGGGCAGGGGTTGCCCCGACTCCAGGGCGCCGGAGTGGGCGACCTGATCGTCGAGTACGAGATCACGGTGCCCAAGCCGGGCCAGCTCAACCCCGAGGCGCGGGACGCCCTGCACGCCTACGCCCGCGCGGTGGGCGACGAGGTGACTGAACACCGCGAGGGCTTCCTGGGCAAGGTGGGCAAGATTTTCCGGGGCGAGTGAGGTCTTGAGAGGGGAAGGGGCGTGGCGAAGGGGGCCGCGCCTCCCTCGTTTTGTTTTCTGTATTTCTCTGGGGTCAAAGTCTTGCAGGAAGCCAGATGTCTTTCTCCCTCTCCCCTCGTGGGCGACTCGTAGAGCTGCGAAGCAGAGGGTTGGGGTGAGGGGGAAGGCGAGCCAGCCTCATCGTCAGGAAGATGCCTTCCCCGACCTCCAGGTCTCAGGACGCCGCGACGGTTCACGCCCACCCAGCTTCCCCCCTCTGCAAGCAGCTCTGCGAGTCAAGGGGGAGGAGCAATAACGTCGTTGCCATGTGGGCGATAAAAACTGTTGCTCAACCTTTGAGACAGGCCGTCAGAACCGCCGCACCAGCACCACCCCTGCCACCACCAGCGCGAGCCCCAGCACCCGCCCCGGCGTGAGGGGGTGGTGCGGCAGGCCCAGCCAGCCGAAGTGCTCCAGCACGCCCGCCGCGAGGAGTTGCCCCAGCACGGTGAGGCTGAGCAGGGTGGCGGTGCCCAGGCGGGGCGCCAGCGCGGCGAGCCCCAGCAAGTACACCAGCCCGAAGGCCCCTCCGACCCAGGTCCACCACGGCAGCCCCGCCCGCGCCAGCGCGGCGACGTGGCCGGGGCGCACCAGCAGGACGAAGGCGGCGAGCAGCAGCAGGGTGAGCGTCACGCTGACCAGGGCGGCCCAGGCGGGGTGCCCGGCGGCCAGCCCGAGGCGCGAGTTGGCCGCCGTTTGCAGGGGGATCGCGGTGCCCATCAGCACCGCCACGAGCATCAGGAACCAGGGCACGGGCCATGTTATCCCTGCCGTGTCCTGTTCCCTCCCCGGGAACGCCCCGGACGGAAAAGCGTCCCGTGACACCCGCGCCGCGCGGCGGGTATGCTGCTTCGCGGACGTTTGCAAACCACACATTCTTAGGAGCACGGGGCTTCCCAGTGATCCAGTTCCCAGCGCCCCAGTTCCCACCCCCGGAGGTTTCCCCACCGTGACCGTGCCCCACCGAGCCCCTTCCGAGCGCCTGGCCTCCAGCCGTCGCCAGCCGCTGCTCGTCTTCGCCGGACAGAGCAATTGTCCCCTCGCGCAGGCGATCTGCGCCAACCTCGGCGTGCCGCTCGGCAAGAGCAAGACCGAGAAGTTCACGAACGACAACATCATCGTCCACTACGAGGAGTCCCTGCGTGAGGGCGACGTGTTCGTCGTGCAGACCTTCTCCACCCCGGTCAGCGACGCGATCATGGAGTTGCTGCTCCTGATCGACGCGGCGAAGAGTGCTTCTGCCGGACGCGTCACCGCCGTGATTCCGTACTTCTCCTACGCCCGCAGCGACAAGAAGGACAGCCCGCGCATCTCCATTGCCGGGCGGCTCGTCGCCGACCTGCTCCAGGAGGCGGGGGCCGACCGGGTGCTCACCATGACCCTGCACTCGCCGCAGGTCCACGGCTTTTTCAAGGTGCCCGTCGACCACCTCTCCGCCGACCGGGTTCTGAGCGCACACTTCAAGTCGTGCGTGCCGAACGCGCACGACGGCGTGGTGCTCGCCCCCGACGCGGGCAGCATCAAGCGGGCCAGCCAGATCGCCCGCCGCCTGAACTCGGGTCTCGCCATGATCGACAAGGAGAGGCTTTCGGACACCGAGGTCCGCCCCCGCGCCCTGATCGGCGACGTGGAGGGCAAGACGGTCTTTATCGTGGACGACGAGATCAGCACCGCCGGGAGCCTGGTGGAGACCGTGAGCATCGCCCGCAGCCTGGGTGCTCGTGACGTGTACGTGGCCGTCACCCACGGCGTGTACACCGGGCCCGCCATCGAGCGCATCGCCGCCCTCGACGTGACCCAGGTCGCCAGCACGAACACGGTGTACGTCTCCCCCGAGAAGATCGCCGCCTCGAACGGTAAGCTCGCCGTCCTCGACGTGGCGCCCCTGTTCGCCGACGCCATCACCAACATCCACGTCGGCCAGAGCGTGAGCACCCTCTTCGAGTAGGGGAGCGAGGACCGAACGTGGCGGGGAGCGCGGACGTTCCCCGCCGCGTTTGGTTTCGGAAAACCTGTGGCCCGGGTCCTCAACGGCCAAGGTTGGATGAATCGCCTTTTCCTTGACAGCAATTACATTGGGGGCGATCTAAATGCGGTGGAGCGGGCGTCCAGTACCCCCCGGGCCCGCCCGCAAGGAGAAATGTATGCGCGTAACCCCGGTGCTTCTCGGCCTGCTCGGTGCCCTGTCCCTCAGTTCCTGCAATCAACTCGGCGTGACCAAACCCGCCCCCAAGACCTACGTGCTCGTCCACGGGGCGCTGCTGGGCGAATTCTCGTGGAAGCCGGTCGAGCGGCAGCTCGTGGCGGACGGCAACACCGTGATCACCCTCGACCTGCCGGGGCACGGAGCCGACCAGACGCCGGTCGATCAGATCACGCTCGACAGCTACACGAACGCGGTCGTGAACGCGATTGGGGACCGCACGAACGTCATCCTGGTCGGCCACTCCTTCGGGGGCATCGTGATCTCGCAGGTGGCGGAGGCCATTCCCACCAAAATCTCCAAGCTCGTGTACCTCGCCGCCCTCGTGCCGCAGAACGGCGAGAGCGCGAGTGACTTGGCTGGCCGGGACCAGAACTCCCTGTTCGGCAAGTACGCCACCTTTACCCCCAACACCATCGTCTTCAACCCCGAGGGTGTCCAGCCCGTCTTCTGCAACGACTGCACCGCCGCCGACGTGGCCCTGCTCAAATCCCGCCTGCGCCCGGAGCCCCTGAAGCCCTTCGCCACACCCGTCAACCTCACGGCGGCGCGGTACGGCAGCGTGCCCAAGTACGACATCCTGACCAAGCGGGACAACGCGGTGAGTTACGCCTTTCAGCAGACCCTGCGCGACCGTCTGAGACCCATGCAGAGCTTCGAGCTCGACAGCGGGCACGTCCCCTTCCTGACGCAGCCCGACGCCCTAACCAAAATCCTCGAAGGGCTCTGAGCACGGCAGGGGAGGGCGGGGAGGGCAGCGCACCCGGCCTCCCCGCCCTCCTTGTTCCGCTTACAAGGTCCCGCCGATGCCCGTCAGGTTCTGCCCGGCGGCGACGGAGAGGGCGGCGAGGGCCTCCAGAACGTTGTCCTGAGCCTGAAGGCGGGCGTACCGCGCCTGCTTGAGCGCCAGTTGGGTCCCCTGGAGAGTGACCGCGCTGATCGTCCCGCCTCTCAGCCGCGCCGCGTCCTGGGTGTAACTCTTCTGCGCGGCGGCCTCGCGGCTCAGCGCCACCTGAAGCTGTGCCGCCGCGTTCTGGGCGGTCTGGTACGCGCTCGCCAGCGTGGTCCGGGCGTTCTTCTGCGCCGCGTCGAGAGTCCGCCGGGTGTTCGCTAGGGTAATTCGGGCTTGGGAGATCGTCTGGGCGGGCGTGAAGTCGTTGTCGGCGAGCTTCACCGCGAGTTGTGCCTCGGCGACCTCCTGCCCGGCGCTCACCACACTCGTGAGGTTCGCATTCAGCCCCGTTCGCAGCGAGGCGAGGCTGGTCTTGAGGGTGGGGACGCTCGTCAGTCCCGCCGCTCTCACGCCGTTGTCCAGCCCTGTCAGGGTGGCGAGCCGCCCGGAGGCGAGGTTGACCTGAGCGCGGGCGTCGGCGAGGTCCTGGGTACTGCCCGATAAGGTGTTCTGCGCCCGCTGCACGTCGAGCGGGGTGGCGTTGTTCACGCTGAGCTTGACCTGCGCGACCTGGAGGGCCTTCTGGTCGACCTGCACCTGGAGGGTCTGGAGGTCCACGTTCTCCTGCGCCTCCAGCAGCGCCGTGTAGGCGTTGACCGTGTTCTGAAGGGTCGAGAGACGGGCGGCACGCAACTGGACCCGGGCGAGGGCCTCCGCGTTCTGAGCGGAGAGCCTAGCGGCGGCGAGGGTGCTGGGGTCGGCCTGGGCGGCGCGGTCGGCGGCGGTGGCCTTTTCGAGGTTGGCCTGAGCCGTCCGAACGTCCGTCCCGTTGGCGAGAGCGGACTGGACCGCGCTGGCGACCGTGACGGCGGACTGCGCGGCGGCCAGTGGGGCGAGGAGGACGAGCGCGAGGGCGAGGGGACGAGGCCTCACTGAGGGCCTCCGGCGGCGTTCTGGAGTCGGATGAGGGCGAGCTGCGCCGTCGCGCGGGCCTGCACGAGGTTGCGCTGCGCCTGGGCGAGGGCGATCTGGGCGCTCGTCACGGCCTCGGCGGTGCCGGTTCCCGCTCTCAGCCGGGCCTGGGCGGCGGTGAGGGCCGCTTGGGCGACCTGCACCTGGGTGGCGCTCGTTTGCAGGGCGGTGAGGGCCGTCTGGGCGGTGCTGTAGAGGGTGCGGACGTTCAGTTCGGCGGTCTGCTGGGCGACTTGCAGGGTGAGCTGCGCCTGGGTGACGTTCGCCTCCGCCGCCGAGAGCTGGGCGCGCAGGGCGGGCGAGTACACGACGTAACTGCCGCTGACGCTGGCGACGACCCGGTTGGCCGCATTGCTCCCGCTGGCGCCGAAGGGCACGCTGTAGCCCACCGCCGCGTCGCCCGCCTGCACGTCCAGGCTCGCGCTCAGGCCGCCGCTGCCCGCCGGGCCGTAGCGCAGGCTGGCGGTCAGGTCGGGCAGGTGCTGCTCGCGCTGCCGCTCCTCCAGCGTGTCCTGTGCGGCGGCGAGGTCGTTTTGCGCGTCCACCACGTCCACCGTGCTTGTCCGGGCGCGGGTGACGAGCGTGTTCAGGTCGGGCAGGGTGAAGGTGCTCGGGGGCTGGGTGGTGAACGTGGCCCCCGTGAGGCTCTGCCCCAGCACGGAGGCGAGGCTCAGGCGGGCGACCTCCAGATTGCTCTGAGCTTCGAGCAACGAGGCCTGGGCGAGCTGGACGTTGGCCTGGGCGGTGAGGACGCTCTCCTGGGTGGCGTTGTTCTGCGCCCGCTGGGTCCGGGCGATCTCCAGTTGCCGCTGCCTCAGCGCGAGGGTGTCCTGGGCGAGGGTGACGTCCCGCCCGGCGACCACGGCGGCGAGGTACTGCTGGTACACGTTGAGCCGCGCGCTCGCCTGGGCGGCCTGGAAGCTCGCCTGGGCGAGGGCGAGGTTGCGCTGGGCGAGGCGCAGGGTGCTCTGGTTGCTCGACCACGGCAGCAACCCCAGGCTGGCCTGGGCGCCGACGCCGCTGCTGAGGTTGCCTGCCGTGCTGGTCGTCGTGCCGTCGTCGGCCGTCGTGGTGGAGGGGCCCGTGTAGGCGCTGCTCGCGGTGACGCTCACGCTGAGGCCCAGGGCGCTGCGGGCCGCGCCCAGGTTCTGCTGGGCCACCTGCACGCTGAGCTGCGCCTGCGTGACGCTGGGCGCCTGGGCCAGCCGCGCCAGCGCCGCCTCCAGCGTCAGGGAAGTCGCGGCGGTCATCGTGGAGGGGGTCGTCGTGCGCTGACTCGGGGTGGTCTGGGCCGGAGTGGTCGTCTGGCTACTCTGCGCCTGAACGCCTCCACCACCGAGGGCCAGCGCGAGGGTCAGGAGGAGGCGCCGGCCGGGGGCGCGGGCGGGCGGGAAGGAGGGGGCGGTCATGTCGTCCAGCCTGCCCCGAGTCGGCGAACGGCGCGCTCACCTTTTTTGAAGGTTTGTCGAAGACGCCTCACGGCGCCCCCAGACGCACTCCCGGCGCCTGTGGCCCGCCCGGGCGAACGCGCACCTTCGCATAACCTTCGCCCAGGGCCCCTACCATGGGATCATGAGTGCCCTGATCCTGATCGTGGAGGACGAGCCCCAGCTCGCGGAGGTGCTGGAAGCCTACGCCCGGCAGGAGGGCTACCGCACCGAGCGCGCCGACGACGGGAATGCGGCGCTGACCGCCTACCGCGCCGCCAACCCCGACCTGATTCTCCTCGACATCATGCTTCCCGGCAGGAGCGGTCTCGACGTTCTCAAGACCGTCCGCGCCGACGGCTCCACCCCCGTCATCCTCGTCACCGCCCGCGCCGAGGAGACCGACCAGATCGTCGGCCTGGAACTCGGCGCCGACGACTACGTGGTCAAGCCCTTCCGTCCCCGCGAGGTGATGGCCCGCGTCAAGGCCGTGCTGAGGCGCGTGAGCGCGGCGCTCGACGACACCGAGCGCCCGCTGCGGGTGGGGCCGCTGGAGGTGGACCGCCGGGCGGTGATGGCGCGGGTGAACGGGCAGTCCCTCAGCCTCACCCCGGCGGAGTTCCGGCTGCTGGCGCATCTGGCACAGGTGCCGGGGCGGGCCTTCACGCGGGAGGAGTTGCTGGCCGCCGCCCTCCCGGAGAGTGACGCGCTGGAGCGGGTGGTGGACGCGCACCTGGCGTCGGTGCGGCGCAAGCTCGACGCGGCGCACGCCGGGGGGCTGCTGCACACGGTGCGGGGCGTGGGCTACCGGCTGGAGGCGGCCCCTTGAACCCGGGCGGGGCCAGGTGGCGCGGGCCGAGCCTGGCGGTCACCCTGATGCTCGCCATGCTCCTCACCGTAGGACTGGCGGTGGGAGGGATGTTCCTGTTTTCCAACCTGGCCGTCCGCCGCCAGGTCTCCCGGCTGCCCCCCGAGGTGCAGGCCTACCTGCGCGCCCGCCAGGAGGCCGAGCGGCTGGGCCAGCAGCTTGCCCCCACCCCACCTGTCCCCGAGATCCGCCTGGGCGACGCGGATGAGAACACCCTGTCCCCCGGCCAGTCGAGCCCCGGCGTAAGCGGCAGCGTCGTCCTGCCCAACGGGGCGGTGATCGCGGTGACGGGCGGGCGCCGCGAGGAGGGGCAGGGCCGCCGCCCGGAGCGGGCCTTTCCCGCCGTGCTCAACCCCCGCAGCCAGGACTTCGTGCGCGACGTGCAGACGAGTTTGGTGCAGGCGGGGCTCCTCGCGGCTTTGGTCGCGGCCACGCTGGGGCTGCTCCTGGCCCGGCGGGTGGCGCGGCCCGTCACGGCGGTTTCCCAGGCCGCCGCGCGGCTGGCCGGGGGAGACCTGGGTGCCCGCGCCCCGGTGCTGACCGGCGAGCGCGAGGTCGCCGACCTCGCCCGCACCTTCAACGAGATGGCCCAGAGCCTCCAGGCCCTCGAACGTGAACGCCAGCAGGCCGTGGCCGACATCGCCCACGAGCTGCGCACCCCCATCGCCATCATGCAGGCCCGCCTCGACGCCCTCGAAGACGGTGTCTACCCCCTCGACCCCGCGCAGATCGGCCTGCTGAGCACCCAGACCCAACTGCTCACCCGCCTCGTCGGCGACCTGCGCACCCTGACGCTGGCCGACGCGGGGCGACTGGGCCTGCACCTGCGGGAGGTGGACCTGGCCGACCTCGCCGGGCAGGTGGTGCGCGACCTGGGGGACCGGGCGGGGGCGCGGGGGGTGACGTTGACCTTGCGGGCCGAGCCCGCGCCGCTGATGGCGGACCCGGACCGGATGCGGCAGGTGGCGGCGAACCTCATCGAGAATGCGCTGAGGCATGCCCGTGCCCGGGTGGAGGTGCAGGTGGAGGCGGACGCCGACGTGGCGCGGGTACATGTGGACGACGACGGACCGGGGATACCGGAGGAGAGCCGGGAGCAGGTGTTCACGCGGTTTACGCGGCTGGATGAGAGCCGGGCGCGCGACACGGGGGGGAGTGGGCTGGGACTGGCCATCGTGCGGGCACTGACGCTCGCCCACGGCGGGCAGGCGAGCGCGGGCACGTCTCCCCTGGGCGGCGCCCGCTTCACCCTGGTCCTGCCGCTGAGGGCCGGGGGGTGAGGCTGGCGGAGCGGTCGGCCTCCTCATTCCTCAGCGTTCCTTGAGGCGTGTGGGCTGTGCCGCCCCACTCCGGAATGCGTAGACTGACGCCCAGATGCTAGGCGCCAAGACCGCACTCAAGGCGATTCAACCCATGCTGGAGCGGGGGCTGACGGCCCTCGACAACGCTGTCAGCGGCTACGTCCAGCCCCGCCGGGCGCGCGGCAAGCTGATCTTGCAACCCTACGTGGGCTGGGGCACTCCGCAGGCGGTGGAACTGACCGGCCGGGTGCTCCTGCCCCGCATGGTCGCGCCCCCCAAAAGGGGCGACCCCCGCTGGCGCAACTTCCGCAATATCCTGCGCCGCCTGCTCTCCCGCGAGGTCTCGGGCGTGCGCGTGACGGGGAGGCTGGGAAACGCCGTGGCGAGTGCGGTGAGCGACGCCGACGGGTACTTCACCCTGACCTTCACCCCCCCGGAGGGCAACCCCCCCTTCGCCGACGGCTGGCACGAGGCAGGCCTGAGCATCGAGGGCCGCGACGGCACCACCCGCGCCCGGGTACAGGTGGTCGCCGACGCCCGCTTCGGCATCATCAGCGACCTCGACGACACAGTGATCCAGTCGGACGTGACGAGCCTGCCGCGAATGCTCGCCACCAGCCTGACCGGCAACGCGCGTACCCGCCTGCCCTTTCCCGGCGTCGGGGCGCTCTACCGGGCGCTCACCCGTGACGGCGAGGCGCGCAACCCGATCTTCTACGTGTCGAGCAGCCCCTGGAACTTCTTCGACCTGCTGTGGCAGTTCCTCGACTACCGCCGCATTCCCCTCGGGCCGATCTTCCTGCGCAACTGGGGCTTCGACCTGCTGGGGGGGCACGGCGGCTACAAGCACGGGGTCATCGAGCGCATCTTCACCCGCTTCCCGGGGCTGAGCTTCGTCCTCGTCGGCGACAGCGGCGAGAAGGACCCCGAGATCTATGCCGAGGTCGTGCGCAGATGGCCGGGCCGGGTCCTCGCCGTCTACATCCGCGACGTGACCGAGGCCACCCGCGACGAGGGCGTCATGAACCTCCGCGAGGAGGTCCGCAAGGCGGGCGTGGACCTCGTGCTCGCTGCCGACAGCCTGAACGCCGCCAGTCACGCGATGGCGATGGGCCTGATCACGCCCGGCGAGTTGCGGAGCGTGCTGACGAGCGTGGCGCGAGCGTACGAGACGTGAGGGAGGGGGTGGGGCTTTGCTCCCTCTCCCCTTGCGGGTGACTTGTAAAGCTGCTTGCAGAGGAGGCGTGTGACCCACTCCACCACCGAGAAGATGCCTTCCCCTTCCTGCTGGTCTTGCGACGCCCTGCCCGCTCACCCCCTCCCAATCTCCCCCCTCTGCAAGCAGCTCTCCGAGTCAAGGGGGAGGAGTTCTTGTGCGTGTTCCACTTTTCCGCGTCACGCCCTCCCAACCAGAAAGGCGGGCCAGAGGTTTTCCCCTGACCCGCCCCGTTGAGTGAATCTACGTCGCCTGACCCCTACCCGCCGTTTCCACCCCGGCGTCCCCGGCGACGGCGTCGGCGACGGGCCTCGGCGTCACCACCGCCCTGCCCGCCGTCCCCCTGCGAGGGAGCCTGGGCCTGCTGCGCCTGGGGACGGGGTGGGCGTCCTCCGCCCTGGCGCCCATTGGGGTTGGACAGCGCGCCACCGCCCTGCCCGCCGCGCGAGAAGCCCGGGCCGCGCCCGACACGGTCACCCCGGTCGAAGCCGCGTCCGCCGCGCTCGCCGCCGTGGCTTTCCTCGGGGGGCATGTTGTCCACCGTCCAGTCGCCGAAGTACATGCGCTGCACGGTGATGTTCACGGGCCGCAGGTGCTCGTTGCGGGGGCGCTCCAGCGTGATCACGCGCCGCTTGTAGCCGCCGCCCTGCCCGCCCGGGCGCAGGGGGGGACGGACGCCGGGGTCACGCCCGTTCGGCTCGCGGCCCTGTCCGTCACGCCCGTCGCGTCCCTGGCCGCGCCCGCGTCCGCCGTCGGCGCGGGCGGGGGCCGCCGGGGTGACGGGCTGGGGTTCGTCGAGGGTGAACTTGCGGGGGGCAGCCGTGCTCACCGCCTGCAACTTCTCACGTTTCTCTGCCTCCCGGTCCTCGCGCCGTCTCGCGCGGGGCCGGACTGGGGTGTCGCCGTCCATAGCGGTCTCCTGGGTGAAATCGATTTGCCGGGCCAGGGGGTTCACCTGGCTGATGGTCACGGTGAGGGCGTCCCCGAGGCGGAAGGTGCGCCCGTTCGAGCGTCCCCGCAGAATCTGGGCGTCCTCCAGGTAGATGTAGTAGTCGTCGTCGAGGTTGGAGATGTGCAGCTTGCCCTCGACGCCGTTGTCCAGCGCCACGAACAGCCCGCTCGCCACCACCCCCGACACGTTGCCGGGGAAGGTCTCGCCCAGGTGCTCCTGCGCCCACTTCGCCTGGTAGTACTTCGTGAGGTCGCGCTCGGCCTCGGCGGCGGCGCGCTCGCGCTCGGACGTGTGCTCCCCCATCCCCGGCAGTCTGCCCCGCAGGTCGTGGGTCCCCCGTGAGGAGGCCGTCAGGTCCCCCGCCAGCACGCCCTTGAGGACCCGGTGGACCAGCAGGTCCGGGTAACGCCGGATCGGCGACGTGAAGTGCAGGTACTCCGGGAAGGCCAGCCCGAAGTGCCCCAGGTTCTCGCCCGCGTACTTCGCCTGCTGCATCGAGCGGAGCAGCAGGGTATTCACCACGCTCTCGCGCGGCGTGCCCCGCACGCCCTTGAGGACCGCCTGGTACGCCTGCGGGGTCGGCTCACCGCCCGGGAAGGAGATGCCCAGGCGACCCAGCGCGTTCGTCACGTCCTGGAACTTCTGGAGGGTGGGTTCCTCGTGGATGCGAAAGAGGGCCGGAATCTCGCGCTCGATCAGGGAGTGGGCGACCACCTTGTTGGCGAGCAGCATCAGGTCCTCGATCATCCCGCGTGCCGTCTCCTCGCGGATGGGGATCAGTTCCATCCGCCCGTCCGGCCCCACGTCCACCTTGACCTCGCGCAGCTTGAAGTCGAGGGACCCCTCGCGCAGCCGCTTCTGGCGCAGCTTGGACGTGATCTTGAGCAGGAGGTGGAGGTCTCCCTCCAGCGCGCGGGCGTGGTCGGGCAGCGTGGCCGTCGCCTCCGAGTACGCCTGCACCTCGTCGTAGGTGAGCCGCGCCTTGCTCTGGATCACGCTGGGCGCCAGCCGCACGTCGAGGATGTCGCCCTCGGCGGAGAGTTCCACCAGCGCGGTCATCGTCAGGCGGTCCTCATACGGGACGAGGCTGCACACCCCGTTGCTGAGGTGCTCGGGGAGCATGGGCAGGACCCGGCCGGGCAGATACACGCTCGTGGCGCGGGCGTAAGCCTCCTTGTCGAGCGGGGTGCCCTCGCGCACGTAGTGGCTCACGTCAGCAATGTGGACGCCCACCACGAAGGTGCCCTGGGGTGTCGGTTGGATGTGGATCGCGTCGTCGAAGTCCTTCGCGTCGCGCCCGTCCACCGTGAAGATGTTGAACTCGCGCAGGTCGAGGCGGCCCATCAGCGCCTCCGCCGGAATCTCCGTCGGGATCGCGTTCGCCTGGGCCAGCACGTCGTCCGGGAAGTCGCCGCGCAGCCCGTACTTGACGATCACGGCCTCGGTCTCGGTCGCGGGGTCGTCCTGCTCGCCGAGGACGCGCTTGACCTGCCCGAACACCTCGTCCTCGCCCGTCTGCTCCGGCCAGTACAGGTCGGTGACCACGCGGGCCCCGCTGGGCAGGCCCTCGATCCCCTCGGTCAGCAGCAGGATGCGGTGCCGGGCGCGGGCGTCGTCGGGCTTGAGGATGGGGTGGCCCTTGCTGAATTCGAGGCTGCCCACGAGCTGCTTGTACGCCCGCTGCACGATGCGGACCACCGAGGCGCGCGGGCTGCCGTCGCCTCGCTGGCCCCGGCGGGGTCCCGTACCGCCCCGCCCGGTGTCGCCCCGGCCCTCCATGCGGACCAGCACGATGTCGCCGTTCCAGGCCTCCATCGTGTTCTCGGGGGCGACGTAGAAGTCCTCGCCGCCGGAGTCGGGCACCACGAAGCCGAAGCCCGCCGCCGACGCCTGGAAGCGGCCCCGCACGAGGCTCATCGCCTCGGGCAGACCGTAGGTGCGCCGCCGGGTGCGGATAACTTCTCCCGTCCGCACGAGGTCTTCGAGCAGCGATTCGAGGTCACGCCAGTCGCCCAGGCGGCTGACCATCTGCCGGGTGAAGGTGCGCTCCAGGTCGCGGACGTGGATGGGGCGCCCTACCTTGCGAAGCTGCGCGATCACGAGATCACGGGCGGGGTCGGGTCGTCCGTCGGCGTCGGCGTCGTCTTCCCCCGCTTCGGTGGTCTCCTCCATGCTGGCAATCGGTGTGCTGGACTCGTCGTCCTCGCCCTCGAAGGCCGGGTTGTCCACGACCGGCAGGGGCTGCCCGGCGTCCGTCGAGACCGTCAGCGACATCTGCGGCGCGTCCTCGGTGGTCGCGGCCTGGGCGCCTTCCTCCTCGACCGCCACGGGCTCCACGCCGCCCAGCACCTCGGTCAGCGGCACCTCTGCGGGGGCGGTCTCCTGGGGCAGTTCGGCGACGGGGCCGACGACCTTCGGCCTGCGGCCCCGTCGGGTGCGGGGCACTTCGAGGAGCACGGGCTCGGCCGCCTGGGCCTGCTCCGGCTCGGCCTGACCCTCGTTCCCGGCGGGCTCAGCCTCGGCGACGGTCTGGGCCTTCGCCTTGCGTCCGCGCCGGTTCCTGTGGGTCTCGGCGGGTCCCTCGGCAGGGGAGGTGATCGCCTCCGGCTGAGCCTCGGGCTCGGTGGCGGCGGCTTTTGCCCTGCGGCCCCGGCGGTTGGAAGCCTGGGGAGCGGGGGAGGGCCCGGCGGCATCGACGGGTTCCGCCGTGTTGACCTCCGCCGCACCGCCGGTGGGAGTGATTTCGACGGGAGCCGTCTCCACGGGCGCGGCCTCGACGGGCGTGGGCTCGGCGGTGACCGCTTCGGCGGGGGCGGCCTGGGCAGGTTGGGCCTCCGCCCTCGGCTGACGGCCACGGCGGGGCTTGGGGGCGGGCTGGGGCTGGGCAGGCTGGGTGGCGCGCTTGCCTCGCTGGGCTTTGGGCGCGGCGGTCTGGGCCTGCGGGGTTTCGTTCGTGGCGGGCGTCTTGCGGCCACGGCCACGCTTCGGGGCGGAGGTCACGGCCTCCTGCTCCGGGGATGGGGTTTCGGCGGACTGAGCGGCGGTCTTCTTGCGGCCTCGCCCGGCCCGGCTTGCGGCGCTTTGCTGTTGTTCGGAGTCGGCGGGGACGTTTTGAGTGTCCGGCACCGGGCGCTCCTGTTTCGCTCTCGGCATTCCTCACCTGGTCAGGACACCCGTGGCATGTTCTCGTGTAGGACGCGGGGAGTCACCGTTTCTGAAAAAGGGCGCGAGCCTCTGCGGGTTGCTCTTGCACTTTCGGCAGGGTCGCGGCGGAAACGGGGGCTCCCGACGTGCATCTCACCCACGGGTCGGGGAAAGTCGCGTGTCTCGGGCGGCGCCCAGCCTGCCCGCCTGCCCAGAAGGGAGAGGGGAGAGGTGGGGGCGCTGTCCTGTCGCCCGGCAGCAAAGCTATTCTACCATGCGCGCCCACCCCTGCGGCCACGCGGGCGAACATTTAGGAAAGGGGGCGTGTGTTCGGCCACGCTCTCCCTTTCCAGTCCCTCCCACGGTTCGTGCCCCCGGATCAGGCGTACCGTGATGCTCACCCTATGGCCGCGCCGCTCGGTGCCCCACCCAACTACAGCACGCCCGCGATGCTGGGGCTGTCGCTGCTGTCGATCATCGCGTCCCTGTGGCACTTCACCTTCGGGGCGCTGGACTACGCCTCCGCCGGGCGCTACGAGGGTCTGGTCCTGATCCTCCTCGCCGGGCTGCTCCTCGTGTACGGCGTCCTGACCCTGATCCGCTACGCCGAGGCCCGCGACGCGATGGGCGACCCTCACCCCCGCATCGCCATGTACGACACCCCGCACGAGAGCCGGGTGCCGCTGGCGGGCCTCATCCTGGCCGTGTCCATCGCCGTCGCCGACCTCGCGTTCGCCCTCGCCGCCCAGCACCCGCTCGGCCACCTCATCGGCATCGTGCTCGTCGCCCTGGTGGCCCGGCAGGCGCTGCGCATCCGGCCCGCGCGGGGCGAAAGTTAGAGGTCCGTCACGTCGGTCGTCCGGTTGTCACCCGCCATGTCCGTGTCGGTGGAGTCGATGTTCCCTCCGCCCCCGTCCATGCCCAGCGTGCCCGCCATACCGCCCATTCCCCCCGTGCGGGAGGTGTCGAGCGTGGTGTCGAGGCTCGGGGCGGCGTTGTTGCCCGGTTCGTTCGCCAGGTCGTTTCCGCCCTCGCCAGGCGTGCCTTCGGTGTCCACGGGTGGGTTGTAGGTGTCGCTGCTGTGATCATCCGTCATGGTTGTGTCCTCCCGGGTGGTTTCTCAGATTGTCGACCCCACGACTTCCCACTTCTTGAGAGGCGGGGCAAGGCGCGTTGGGTGTCGGGGCTTTCCTAAACGGCCTCCACCCGCCCTTCATCCCCTGCCTCCCCCGAGCCAGGAGACTTGCGCCCGTGAGCAAAGCGAGCAAATCCCTGATCCTCGCCGGAACCCTGCTGGTCGCCGCCCCGGTCCAGCAGGCACAGGCCACCGCCTTCGAGAAGGCCCGGTTTCTCTTCCACCTGGGGGCCGCGTACTACGCCTTCAACACCTGGGTGCTGCGGCCCTACCGCCAGTACAAGTTCCAGACGGGTGCGCCCGGCCAACGGTCCGCCATCGTCAAGGCGGGCCTGGCGCTGGGCTTCGCCGCCTATCAGGTCAACTCGGCGGTCAAGCTGACGCGCAACACGAATGACCCCTTCCTGGCGCGCATCGGCTCGCTGCTGCCGGGCTACCAGAAGTCGCTGACGAGCGTGGGCAATACGCTGAAAAGCGGCCAGTTCGACGAGCAGGGCATCCAGAACCTCAATACCCAGACGAGCACGCTGCTGAATGCCGCCGAGAGCCAGGGGCAGAGAATCCGCCCGGTGGCGGTGCCGATCCCGGGGCTGTAAGGGTTGAGGGTTGAAGGGGCCGCTCGTGGGGGCGGCCTTTTTGCTGCTTGGTACTGTGGGAAGAAGGGAGCCCTATGACGCCACTCAGAATTGACACAGCTCAACTGTTCGAGATCGAGGGCAGTCAAGCGGTGCGGCTGCCCGAGGCGTACCGTCTGGAAGGCGATGAGGTGATTGTCAAGCGGGTTGGGGACGGCGTGCTCCTGCTGCCCCGCAACAATGGGTGGAAGAACCTGCTCTCCAGCCTGGAGAAGTTCGACGGCTTCGAGTTCGAGCAGGACCAGGGGGAGCAGCAGGAACACGACGGGGGCGATTTCTAGGAGTGCCGTATGACCGACGACCCACGAGACCGCATCCGCCGCATCCTCGCCGCCGAGGGCCAATTCGACGCTGACCCCACCTTTGACTACAAGCGGCAGCGTTGGCACAAGCAGGAGGAAGCTGGGGACTACGAGTTGGACGAGGAGGCAGTGGAGTGGGTACGGGAACGCGCCGCCCGCGCCAACCGTGAGGCGTTCCTGGCTGTGCTGGACAAGGCGCCCGACGTGCCCCCGCTCCCCGGCGACGAACTCCCGTGACGTTCCCGGCAGGCTTCAAGCGATCTTCTCGAACGTCACGCTGTGACCTGCCAGCCGCGCCGCGTACTCCAGACACGCCAGCACGTCCTCCCGCGTCAGCCGTGGGTAGGCGTCTAGTGGATAACCACAGACATAGCTAGGCCTAATTTTGGGACGGATATTGGCGGCTTAATTTCACTCGTGCCTTGTCTGTATTGAATTGCCAGCTCACCTTAACTGACCGAGCATTTCGATCCGCTTCCCAGGCTTTGACTTCATTGTTGAGTTCCTCAAAGGTTGCCAACCGTCTTCTCAAGCACTGTCGCTCCAAAACTGACCATTCCATTTCCGCCATGTTCAACCAGGAAGCGTGCTTCGGCGTGTAGACCCATTCAAACCGCCTCTTCAAGGCGTTTGCTTCGTCGGGCGGGAGGTGCTGGTACAACGAGGACGGCGTGTGCGTGGACAGTTGGTCCAGCACCAGGCGAATTGTCTTCGCCTCGGGGTAGCGCAAGTGGAGAGCCTGCATTTGTGCCACGAACTCCTCGCTGCTGCGACGTTCGGTCACGGTGACTGTCCGCTGCCCGGTCAAGGGTTCAAAAGCAATGAAGAGATTGGCCGTTCCACAACGCCTGTACTCGTAGTCCACCCGTGCCGGGTGTCCCGGCACGGGTGGAAGCGGTTCAGTGATGTGCGCCAACAATTGATAGGACTTCTCGTCGAAGCAGACCACGGGGTACAGTGGATCATACGGCTCAGCGTACGTGTCCAGCACCTCTTCCATGCGCCAGACGAAATCAGCGCCGACTTTGGCGATGCACCAACTCTGGACTTGCCAGGGCTTCAAGTCGTTTTTTTCAGTGTTCGCCGGATCGTCTCATCACTGATGCTTTCCACTACGCCCAGCGTCACCAAACGATCTGCAAGGAGTTGCATGGTCCACTTGGCTTGCCCATCTGGACCTCCTGAACAGGCTTCTGCAATCAGGATTGCTGTCTCCTTAGGACCCAGTTTTGACGGCGGTTTCGGACGAGCCTTCTCGTACAAGGCGGCTTGCAGCCCACCTTGGGTGTATTTCTTCCGAATGCTGGCGACCGTCAAATGACTGATGTCCAGCCGCTCGGCCACGTCATCATCCTTCAACTGTTGGTCAGCCAGAAGCAAGAGACGTGCGCGGGTCATGACCCGCGCACTGATCACGCCCTTTCGCGTCATGTCGGTAAGTTGACGACGCTCCTCATCGCTGAGCGTCACGACAAACTGCTTCCGCCGTCCCATACCCTCATCTTAGACCTTCTCTTGTCCGTGGTCGACCACTAGATCATCTTCCACGCTGTCCCCGGCGCTCAGGTGCCCCAGCACGGTTTGCACGCTGACCCGCGTTCCGGTGACGGTGGGCTTGCCGCCGTTCACCTCTGGGTCAATGCTGATGCGGCCATTCATACTGGAGAGTGTAGACCCCGGCAGCCCTGCGCTTCCCAACCCCCACCCCGCCGCCCCCACCTTCGACCCCAAGCGGCAGCGCCTGCAAAAGCAGAAAGAAACCGGGAAGCGGGTATTGAGTGGGAAACACTAAGTAAGTCCGGCAATAACTTGGCAGAACTTGTTAAATGATGTTGACTGCATGCACAAGTCTAAATTCATGGAAGCGGTAAAGGATGCACAGTCAACTGTCTCTGAGTAGGAAAAGCCTATCATTCTGTCACTAATCCACTCTTTTGCACCCCTGATCGCGTCTGGATTTTCGGGGGGAAATATGTCATCTGGTAAGCCTTTCTTGCCAGCTAATGAGGAGATGCTGTGTATAATCCAACTTTCGAATTCTCGAACAGCTAAAATAACTTCAACGTTCAGATGTGGAGCTGCTGCTTTAGCCCTGATATTAAGAGAGCTTTCCAATAGTAATGGGTCGTCGTCAGAATCTATTAGAACTATAATATTCCCGCTCCCACCTAGCTTGATGGACGCCGCGGTTACAGCTTTTTCAAGTTCGCCATCTCGCAAAAGCTTACTCCTCGGGATTCTGAATATGTTTTTATGATTCAAATTATGTACTACTGGAAAGCCCTTTTCAATGCAGACTCTTCTTATTAAGATCGGTAGTGATTCTACTTCTCCATGACCCTCGACCACAGCTACAATTGACATTTATGATAACTGCCCCATGCGTAGAAGCTCGCCAGGGTGATACAGCCCTCTTCTTATTATTTCTTTGGTATCTGAACTTATATTTGAAAATATTGTAAAGCCGTCTTTTGACAAATTTGTGAAAATTATATTCGTTTTATCTACATTTACATCTTCCAGTATATCTGCGCTGTGTGTAGTTATTACTATCTGCCTATCCTTGCTCGCCTCTATAATAGCATCCATCATTATATTTGCTGCTGCTGGATGAAGTCCGGTTTCTGGTTCCTCGATGCATATAAGCGAGAGCTTTGGTGCATCCAGCGAATCGTCTTGAAACATAGCAATCAACAACGCAAAGGCTCGGAGGGTTCCATCAGACATGCTGTCTGGATATAAATAATATCTATTGTTGGAGGTGGTGAAGTTGACTGCTTGCATTTTACCGAATTTCCTTCTAACAAAGCTACTTATGATTGGATTTATCTTAGTTAAATACCGAGTGACCCTCATCTTTCCTCTCCCAGAGTCCAATGCCCCAACTATCCCGGCTATGTTTTCTGCACCTTTTGATAGAAGTTGATTAGAATCGGGTAGTGCTAATGTTCTAATAGCGTCAACATTAGGTTAATACAGCCTCATGCCAGAAATAAAATCCTTTACTTTTGTATAAGCTTCTGAAGAGGCAGGTACTGCAAGAAGAAGGTTGTTACCAATATTTTTAGGTGCGATGCCGCCCTGAAAAGAATTAACAGTGCCGTCTACTGCTCTAAACTTTATTTTGGAATTAGCGGTTAGTACCTCCTCTACTATTTGATACTCTCTATATTTTGGTCTCTTAACCTTCAACTTATAGGAGTATTTAACTCCATCGTCCAACACAAAAAACAACTTTATAGAAAAATAGGATCCTAATCTCTGAGTGTTTCGTACTATGCTCTGCATGTCTCCACGAGAATTGATGGCAAAATCTAAACCATGTAATACAACATCTGACAAAAAAGTGATAGCATCCAACATGTTACTTTTACCAGAACCATTCATTCCAACAAAAACAGTTAAATCGGTGAGATTTATGGAGCCGCTACGTATACTTTTATAATTCGAGACGTACACTTTTGTCAAAGTACCAATCCTGCCCCTTTTACTTTGCAGCGGTATTATTCGTCCCTTACCAAATTGCTCCTCTATTTTCTTCATAGCAAGCTCTACAGCTTTATTTCGTTCCAAATCCCCAGATTCGGTCATAATGTGAGCATTATAGAGGAAGTAGAGCAGCTCTGTGGTTCCAGAACTGCCCTACGCATCCAAAATTCTAGTTAGAGTTCTAAACTGCCGCCCACTCCTCCACCGGCGGGCATGAGCACACGAAATTCCTGTCGCCGTACACGTTGTCCACCCGGTTCACGGCGGGCCAGTACTTCCAGGCTTTCTGCGCGGGCGTGGGGAAGGCGGCGGTCTCTCGGCTGTAGGCACGCTCCCACTCGGCGCTCACAAGGTCTTCCTGCGTGTGCGGCGCGTGCCTCAGCGGGCTGTCCTCGGCGCCCAGCAAGCCGTCCTCGACCTCCTGAATCTCGCGGCGGATGCCCAGCATGGCGGCGATAAAGCGGTCGAGTTCGGCCTTCGGCTCGCTCTCGGTCGGCTCGATCATCAGGGTGCCGGGGACGGGAAAGCTCATGGTGGGGGCGTGGAAGCCGTAGTCCATCAGGCGCTTGGCGATGTCCTCCTCGGTGATGCCCGTGGCGGCCTTCAGCGGGCGAATGTCTAGGATGCACTCGTGCGCCACCCGCCCGTTCATGCCCGTGTACAGGATCGGGTACGCGCCGCCCAACTTCTTCGCTATGTAGTTGGCGTTCAGCAGGGCGACCTGGGTAGCCTTCCTCAGCCCGGCAGGCCCCAGCAGCCGGATGTACAGGTACGAGATGGGCAGGATGCTCGCGCTGCCGTAGGGCGCGGCGCTGACGGCCCCGGTGCGGCTCTCGCCCACGGGGCGAACGTCGTGGTTCGGCAGGAACGGCGCGAGGTGCGCCTTGACCCCGATGGGCCCCATGCCCGGCCCGCCGCCGCCGTGGGGGATGGCGAAGGTCTTGTGCAGGTTGAGGTGCGACACGTCCGAGCCGATCAGCCCCGGCTTGGCGAGGCCCACCATCGCGTTCATGTTCGCCCCGTCCAGGTACACCTGCCCGCCGTGCGCGTGGATCAGCTCGCAGACTTCGGTGACGTGTTCCTCGTAGACGCCGTGCGTGCTGGGGTAGGTGATCATCAGGGCGCCCAGCCGCTCGCTGTGCTGTTCCGCCTTAGCCTTCAGGTCGTCCAGGTCGATGTTGCCGCTCGCGTCGGTCTTGACCACCACGACCTGCATCCCCAACATGGCGGCGCTGGCGGGGTTGGTGCCGTGCGCGGAGGCGGGGATCAGGCAGACGGTACGGTGCGCCTCGCCCCGGCTCTCGTGGTACTTGCGGATGGTCAGCAGCCCCGCGTACTCGCCCTGCGCGCCGCTGTTGGGCTGGAGGCTCACGGCGTCGTACCCGGTGATGTCGGCCAGCCACGCCTCCAGCTCGGCGAGCATCTGCGCGTAGCCTTCCGTCTGATCAGCGGGCGCGAAGGGATGCAGGCTGCCGAACTCAGGCCACGTCACCGGAATCATCTCCGCCGTGGCGTTCAGCTTCATCGTGCAGGAGCCCAGCGGGATCATGCCGTGGACGAGGCTGTAATCCTTGTTCTCCAACCCCTTGAGGTAGCGGAGCATGGCCGACTCGCTGTGGTGCGTGTTGAAGACCGGGTGCGTGAGGTAGGGGGAGGTGCGCTTGAGGTTGTCAGGAATGCCGTCGCCGCCCTTGTACTGGTAAGACGACAACACTTTGAACTCTTGCCCAGTCTGAGAGTTGAACCGAGTCCCGGCGATGACTTCGATTAGGTCTTCAACATCAGCGGGAGTAGTCGTCTCGTCAAGACTGACGCTGATTCGACCGCTATTCTCATAGCGGAGGTTGATGCCTTTAGCTTCGGCCCGCGCTCGGATAGCGGCAGCGTTCCCTTCAAAAGTGAGCGTGTCGAAGAAGGTGCCGTTGAGGGGAGCAATGTCCGACTCAACCAAGAACCGTTCGAGGATTCCCGTCAGCCGCTGCACCCGCTGGGCAATCATCCGAATCCCCTCTGGCCCGTGATACACGGCATAGGCAGCGGCCATGTTTGCCAGGAGTGCTTGCGCCGTGCAGATGTTAGAGGTCGCCTTCTCGCGGCGGATGTGCTGCTCGCGCGTCTGCATCGCCATCCGCAGGGTGGTCTTGCCACGAGCGTCCTTGCTGACGCCGATCACGCGGCCCGGCATGGACCGCTGGTACTCGCTGCGGCAGGCCAGGAACGCCGCGTGCGGCCCGCCGAAGCCCATCGGCACCCCGAAGCGCTGGGTGCTGCCGATCACGATGTCCGCCCCCTGCTCACCCGGCGGCTTGATCAGCGCGCAGGCCAGCAGGTCGGTCGCCACGATAAAGGCGCCCTGGACCGCATGAACTTTGTCGGCGATGGGGGAGAGGTCGCGCAGGTCGCCGTAGGTCCCCGGGTACTGCACGAGCGCCCCGAACGTTCCCTCCGGCAGGTCGTTCGCTGGGTCGCCTACCACGACCTCGTACCCGAAATACTCGGCGCGCGTCTGGATCACGTCGAGGGTCTGCGGGTGAACGTCATGCGCCACGAAGAAGACGTTGCCCTTGCTCTTGACCTGCCGCTTGGCGAGCGTCATCGCCTCGGCGGCGGCGGTGGCCTCGTCCAGCAGCGAGGCGTTGGAGACGGGCATCCCGGTCAGGTCCATCACGGTCTGCTGAAAGTTGAGCAGCATCTCCAGGCGGCCCTGCGAAATCTCGGCCTGGTAGGGCGTGTAGGCGGTGTACCAGCCGGGATTTTCCAAGATGTTGCGCTGCACGACTCCGGGCACGTTCGTTCCGTAGTACCCCATGCCGATGTACGAACGGAAGACTTTGTTCTTTGAAGCCACCGCCTTCAGATCGGCGAGGGCCTGCGCTTCCGTCACGGGGCCGCCCACGTTCAGCTCACCTTTGAAGCGGATGGACTCGGGCAGCGTCGTCTCAGTCAGTTCGTCAAGGCTGGAGACGCCCAATTCGGCCAGCATCTCGGCCTGTTCGGCGCCCGTGGGGCCGATGTGGCGGGAGGTGAAGTCGTCGGTTTGTAGGAGGTCGGTCAGGGGGCGCATGGGGGCTCCTTGGGGGCGGTAGGGCTGGTCACACGCCCCCTCACCCCGGCCCTCTCCCACCGGGGGAGAGGGAGAAAAAAGATGTTGTTGCTCCCCTCTCCCCCGGTGGGAGAGGGGTTGGGGGTGAGGGGGCGACCGCGCAAACGTTCCCGCCCTCTCCTCCCCCTTACTGCGCGCTTTCCGTGTACTCTTCGGCGCTCAGCAGGTCGTCGGCGGGTTCGGGGTTCTCGATGCGGAAGAGCCAGCCGTCCGCGTAAGGACCGCTGTTGACGAGTTCGGGGCTGCCGCTCAGGGCGTCGTTGACGGCGACGATGGTGCCGCTCGCCGGGGCATAGATGTCGGAGGCGGTCTTCACGCTCTCGACCACCGCGACCGCCTCGCCCGCCGTAACCTCGCGGCCCACCTCGGGCAGCTCGACGTACACCACGTCGCCCAGTTGGTCCTGCGCGAAGTCGGTGATGCCGACGGTGCCGTCGTCCTTGAGCCACTCGTGCGTCTTGGCGTATTTCAGTTCGGTGGGCGTCTGCATGGGGGGCATTGTCCTCGATTTGAGAGTCGGGTGTGTAGCAGGGATCGTAGATCGCGGGGGACTTCTTTTACGTTCTGAAGTCCACGTTCTAGGCGCGTCTGTAGAAGGGGAGTTCCATCCGCCGCGCCGCATGCGCTTTGCCACGCACCTCGACCTCGTAGGCGTCGGCGGTGCTGGCGTCTCCGCGCACGAGCGCCATCGCTATCGGGTGGCCGAGCGTCGGACTGCTCGTGCCGCTGGTGACGTGGCCGACACGCTCGCCTTTCAGCAGGACGGGATAGCCCTCGCGCACGGGCACCCGCTCCAGGGCGAGGCCGATCAGGCGGACGGGCGGCGCGAGGCTGATGTGCTCGCGGCCCAGGTGCGCCTTGTCCTTCACGACCCAGGAGTACGTGCTGGCAAGGGGGTGAATGTCGTCGGCGAACTCGTGGCCGTAGAGGGGAAAGCCCGCCTCCAGCCGCAGGGTGTCGCGCGCTCCCAGCCCCGCCGGGGTGAAGCCGACCGCGAGCAGCTTGTCCCAGACCGTCTCGGCCTCGCCCGCATCGGTGAAGATCTCGAAGCCGTCCTCGCCCGTGTACCCGGTGCGGGCGAGGAACACGTCGAAGCCGAAGAGCTTGGCGGGAAAAAAGGCGTTCTTCTTCCTGGCGGCCAGGTCCACGTCGATATGCGGCTGAAGCAGCGCCTCGGCCTGCGGCCCCTGCACCGCGAGCAGGCCCCAGCGGTCGCTCTCGTCGGTCAGCTCCACGTCGTAACCCGCCGTCTGGCTTTGCAGGTGCGCCCAGTCCTTGCCGACGTTGGAGGCGTTCACCACCATCAGGAATTCCTGCTCGCCGACCCGGTAGATGTAGATGTCGTCCACCAGCCCGCCCGAGTCGTTCGGCAGCCAGTTGTACTGGCCGCGCCCGGGCCGGAGCTTGCTCACGTCGTTCGTGGTGACATGTTGGAGGAAACGTTCGGCGTCTGGCCCCTGCACGCGGAACTCGCCCATGTGCGACACGTCGAATACACCCGCCCGGGTACGGACAGCGTCGTGCTCGGCCCTCACGCCCGCGTACTGCACGGGCATCTCCCACCCGCCGAAGGGAACCATGCGGGCGCCCGCGCGCAGGTGCGCGGCGTGCAGAGGTGTCCGCTTGAGCGGCGTCTCGGTGGCCTGGGTCACGCCTGAACTGTACTGGAAAATGAGGCTGTCGCGTCCGGCGAGGCTGGACATGGGGCGGGGTAAGCTGACCTATGGCCGAAGCTGCAAGTGCGCTCCTGCAAGGCTTTTCTCGGGTGTACTCCCCACCGTTGGAGCGCCGTGGCTAGCTCGCCGTCCTGCCTTCTCGGCCTCCTCCCACCGCCCGATCTCGCGGCCCGGGTCGAGGACTTTCGGGCCGGGTTGAAGGTGCGCGAGAGCACTCCACACGTCACCGTCAAGGCCCGCAGCGGCCTGAGCCCCGACCTCGCCTGGGTGGAGGCGGCGCGGAGGGCAGTGGCGGCTCACCCACCCGTTACGCTGAGCATCGGGGGCGCGCGGGCCTTCCGGAACGGCAGCGCCGTGTACCTCCAAGTCCACTCGCCGGACGCCGTGGCCCTGCATCTGCGTCTGCTTGGCGTCCTGCGCCCCGCTCAACGGTTCGGCTACGAGGGTCCGCACATGACGCCCCACCTTATGCTCGTGCTCGGACGGCGCGGAGTCGACGTGTCCGGTGTGCTGAAGGAAGCTCAGGCCGCGTTCGCCGACCTGGAGGGCACACCCATCACCTTCGCGGCGCGGAAGGTGTGGCTGATGCGTAAACCGGGTCCGGGTGGTCTCTACGTGCCGGTGGAGGCGTGGCCGCTCGCCTGAGGTCGCCTACCCCTGCGCGTGAAGGGCCCGCCACTCGCGGATGTATTTGGCTAGCCTCATAAGGACTTCAGGACTTTCTTGGGCCATACCCAGAGCTACATTGCACTGGCCGCACAAAACTCCTCTAACCTTACCGCTTGAGTGGCAGTGGTCTATTGCGTGGCCTGCATTCTTTTTGCTCGTAGGCCTATCACAGGTCAAGCACCGACCGTTTTGTGCCTCCCACATAGAATGGAATTGTTCTGGGGTAAGACCGTATTTTCTGCGCCTATGCCCATCTCGTTCTGAGGTGTTTCCAATCTTGACCCGACGAATCTTGTTGTAATCCACCTTGCAGGGCTTACAGTAGGAATACAGGCCATCTTTGGAGTAGGGTCCACGATCAAGTGAAAACTCAGAGTTCGTTTTGACGACTTTGCACCTACGACACAGTTTATGACCTTCCGATACGATGACGGCAGTGGTATGCTCTGACATGCAAGGCCTCCTTCTAAGGCGTTGCCATTGCCCCGGCAGGTAACGACTGCGCGGGGCTTCGACTGTCAAAGTATACTACTATTTATCGTCCTAGTGGCTCTTTTTCAATGACATCCATTCGCGAAACGTCACCGGGAACAGGGGCTCGGCCAGCTCCGCCATCGCCCGCGCGAAGAGGCGGGTTTCATATTGCGCCCCCTCGTGGTCCCGCAGTTCGAGGAAGTGCAGGAGGGAGCGGATATTGAAGGTGTAATACGATTCGGTATACAACGACAGAGGCAGCACTCCCCGCGCCTGCTCGCGGGTCACGCCCAGGCGCAACAACTCCTGGTAGGCCCCGAACGCATTTCTCCATGCCTCCGCCCAGATGCGAGACGCCGCTTCCTGATCGAGCGTGCCGTCGTCTTCGACAGAAGCCTGTCTGTTGCTGGGCGCCTGCTTGCGAAAGGCAGGAGGTGTGAAGTTGCGTTCCTGCAATTCCACATAACGGCCGGAAACCTCATTTTTTGAAACACCGACTCGGTGGCGCACGGCCTGCCTATCAACAAAAATAGGGCACACCACTTTAAATGTAATCAGGTTGTGCTCAAAAGGGCTGCCGTGATGGTGAGTCAGAAGGTATCGAATGAGTTTCTCGTCACGGGAGTTCAGAGGCGCGCCGTTGTCTCCACCGAAGCTGACCCTGGCTGCGTTGACGATCATCTTGTCGTCCCCCACGGATTGAACGAGGCTGACGCTGCCTATGCCGTCGCCGAGGGGGTAGAGCGTTGCCGGGGTGGAGGTGGAGACGGTCATCCCTGTCAGCTTAACGCTGGCCGCGAGGGACCGGATGGGAGCCGTTCGGGCGGCCGGCCTCAGCGGCGGCGGCGCCGTTCTTCCACCGGTGCCTGCTCGGGCCTGCGCCCGCCTTGCTGGCTCAGCAGCAGCAGGGAGAGGACGATCACGAGGGCGGCCAGCGGAAGGTCCATGCCGCAGTGTGCTTCCGGGCGGGTGACCCGGGCGTGACCGGGGAGGACACGCCAGGCGCTCAATCCGACTCCAAGTCCTCCGGGCTCAGCCCTGCCGCCTCCAGCGCCGCCAAGAACTGCTCGGGCGTGACGGGCAGGACACTCAGGCGCGTGCCCTTGCGGGTCAGCGGTGAATCCTGCCACTCGGGCAACGTGCGGAGCGTTTCGAGGGTCACGACCCCGGGGAAGGCGAGCACGGGTTCCACGTCCACCATGCTCCAGCGCGGGGCTTCGGGGGTGGATTTGGGATCGAAGTAAGGACCCCCCAGGCCGAATTGCAGGTCGTCCGGGTACGCCTCCCGGGCCACCCGCGCGACGCCCGCCACGCCGGTCGGTCTCGCCCCCGAGTGGTAGAAGAGGCAGAGGTCGCCCGCCCGCATCTCGCGCAGGAAGTTGCGTGCCTGGTAGTTGCGCACGCCGTTCCAGGGCTCGCGGCCCACCCGCACGAGGTCGTTGAAGCCGAAGACGGCGGGCTCGGACTTCAGGAGCCAGTGACGCATGGCGAGAAGGGTAACGCGCACCACCGGGCTTCCGTGCCTTCCCGCACCCTGTCCCGGGCGGGGGCGCTCTACCATGTCCGGGTGCGCCCCCTGCCCTGGCTTCCCGTGCTGCTGCTGCTCGCGCTGGCGGCCTACCTGCTGCCGGAACGCTTGAGCCTGCCGGGCTTCGGGTCCTCCGCGCCGCCCACCCCGCCCGCCGTCTCGCAGACGCTGCCGAACGCGCTGCCCCCGGAGACCCGCGAGCTGTTCGAGCGTTCGCGCCCGGCGACCGTGCAGGTCGAGGCGCTCGACCCTGGCACGAACGAGGCGGGGCTGGGCACGGGCTTTTTCATCTCGCAGGACGGACAGGTGCTCACGGCGTACCACGTCGTCTCCAACGGCCGCCTCTTTCAGATTCGGACGCTCTCGGGCCGGACCTACCGCGCCCGGCTGACCGCCTACGACGCGCAGGCGGACGTGGCCCTCTTGACGGTGCAGGGGCGCGGGCCCTTCCCGGTGCTCAACCTCGCCACCCGGCCGCCGCGCGTGGGGGAGACGGTGCTCGCCATCGGGAACAGCGGCGGGGACTTCCTGCAACCGCGCCGGGGGCAACTGCTGCGCCTCTCCGCCGAGGCGGGGCGGGCTGACTTCCCGCAGGGCACGCTGGAGATGACGGCTCCCCTGGCGCCCGGCGACAGCGGCGGCCCGATCATCGACGGGAACGGGCAGGCCATCGGGGTCGTGAGTTACGTGCGGGTGGACGAGACCGGTCGGACCCGCGCGAGCTACGCCGTGCCCGTCACCGAGGGCAACCGCTTGATCGAGGCGCTCAGAAGGGGCGAGCAGCGCGACGTGCCCGTCGTGGGGCTGGTTTTCGACCTCAACCACAGCGGGTTCGTGACTCCCGCCGGGGCGGTCGTGTCACGCGTCGCCCGGGGCAGTCCCGCCGCCGCCGCCGGGTTGCGCGGCTCCGAGCTCAACCGGGAGGGCAACCTCGCCGCGCTGGGCGACATCATCACCACCGTGAACGGCACGCGCACCCGCAACGCCGACGAGGTGATCACCGCCATCCGCCGCGCGCAGGTCGGAGACACGATCACCCTGGGGTATGTCCGCGACGGCGAGGCGAGGCAGACGAGCATCACCCTGGTCGCCAAGCGCAGCGTGCCCGACCTGCGCGAGTGAGCCTGAAGGTCGGCTAAGCTCGTCGGTGCCCTGCCGGGGGCCGGGGCCTCACGCGGCGCCCCTACGCTGGGCCCATGTCACGGGCTTTCGTGAAGGAAGACGGCGGCGAGCGGTGGATGCCGCCCGCCACGCCCCACGCCTACCGCGTCCTCTGGCAGGGCACGCGAGGCCCCGAGGTCGTCCACGAGAGCGACGACCTCCTCGCTGCCCTGCGCTGGCTGTCGGGTCGGCCCCAGGGCGATTTCGAGCTGCGCGACCACGCCGGGGCCCTGCTCGCCACCGCGTAGGCCCTCCCCCACGGGCACTACCAGTTCCCCTCCAGCGTGATCCTCGCCGCCCCCGCCAGGCTCTGCCCGGGCGCGAGGGTCCGCATGTCCACACCGGGCACCCCCCGCGCGGCGAGGTTGAAGGCGTCGGTCACGTGGGAGACGGGCTCCAGGGCCAGGCTGCCGTCCGGCGCGGTGAACACGACGAGGTGCGAGAACACGGCGTCGGCGGTGAGGGTCAGCGAGCGGTCCTGCCAGTCGAGCCGCGCGACCCCGTCCCACGCGGTATAGACCCGGTCCACCTTCCGCTCGCCGACCGCGCTGCCCGTCCGGTAGTCCTCCTCGGGCCGCACAGGGCGCGCGGGGCCCGTGGGGAGGCTGCGCTCGTCGGTGTCGTAGGTCAGCGCCGCGTCCACGGTGAGCCGGGGGTCCTCCCCGCCTTGCCGCCGGGCGAAGTAGGGATGCAGGCCCAGCCCGGCGGGCATCTCGGAGGTATCGGCGTTCGTCAGCGTCACGCTCACGTCGAGGTGCGGGCCGTGGAGGAAGTAGTCCACCCGGGCGGTGAAGGCCCACGGCCAGTTCACGTCGGGGAAGGCCCGGCTGTCGAAGTCACATCCGAGGTGGCTGTCCGAGACGCGGGTGACCTGCCAGGGCCGGTTCCGCACGTCACCGTGCTGGGTGAGCCCGTCCTTGGTCGTGACGCGGAGTTGAACCTCCCCGCCCCCGAAGGTGAAGCGCGCGTCGCGGATGCGGTTGGAGTACGGCAGAAGGGTGAAGCTCGCGCACTGGCTGCTCGTCTCCACGCTTCCCGGGTCCACCTCGCGCAGCACCGGGCGGCCCGAGGCAGCCCGCAGCCCCAGCACGCTCGCACCGAGGTCGGGCAGAACCTCCAGGGTCATCGCCGGGCTGGAGATGGTCTCGATGCGGTGGGTCACGACTCTCCCCTCGCCCGCGCCGCCTCGTACAGCAGGATGCCCGCCGCGACGGAGGCGTTGAGGCTCTGCACCCGGCCCCGGGTGGGGATGCGGACCAGGGCGTCGCACTTCTCGCGCACGAGACGGCGCAACCCCTCGCCCTCCGCCCCGATCACCAGGGCGACCTTGCCGCGCAGGTCGGTGCGCGCGAGGTCCTGGGCCGCCTCGCCCGCCGCGCCGTAGACCCACACGCCACCTCCCTTGAGCCCGTCGATCAGGCGCGGGAGGTTCTTCGTCTGGGCGACGGGGAGGTAGCTCGTGGCCCCCGCCGCCGCCTTGGCGACGACCGGGCTCAGGGGCGCGCTGCGGCGCTCCTCCACGACGACCCCGTGCGCGCCGAGCACCTCCGCCGAGCGGATGATCGCCCCGAAGTTGCGCGGGTCGGTGACGCCGTCGAGGAGGACGACCAGGAGGTCCTCGCCGCGCGACTCGGCCCGGTCGAGGATGTCGTCCACCGTGGCCCAGGAGAGGTCCTCGACCTCGGCGATCACGCCCTGATGTTGCGTGGTGCCCGCGATCTGGTCGAGTTCGATGCGCGGGGCGAAGCGCACCCGCACGTCGAAGGTCTTCAGGTCGCGCACGAACGCCTCCTCGACCCCGCGCGCCACGAGCACCTCCGTCACCCGCCCCTCCCGCAGGGCCTCCAGCACCGGATTCCGCCCGTAGAGCAACATGGGCCCAGTCTAGCGGGCAGGGTCTAGCGGGCGAGGTCGGGTCTAGCGCTCCCGCAGCCAGGCCCCGAGGTCCTCCGGGTCGAGGGGAGGGCAGACTGCGTGCCCCTGCACCGCGTCGCAGCCGAGGTCGCGCAGCAGTTCCAGCGCGGCGGCCGTCTCCACCCCCACCGCCGTGACCTGCCAGCCCAGGCGCCGGGCGAGGTCGAGGGTCGCCTCGACCAGGGTGACGCCGCGCGGGTCCCCCGGCAGCCGGGCGGTGAGGTTCGGGTGCAGCTTGATACCGGTCAGGGGGAAGCGGCCCAGGGTGCTCAGGCTGGTCGTCCCCTCCCCGAAGTCGTCCACCCACAGCCGCGCGCCGTGCTCGCGCAGGGTGTCGAGCAGGTCCAGCGTGCCCTCGCCGGGGTCGAGGAGGCACGCGGCGCTGACCTCCACGTCGGGCGCGGGGTGCCCCGCGAGGAGCGGCCACAGGCCCTCCAGAGGGCCGGGGCACCAGCGGCCCCGCAGGCTCAGGTTCACGCTCAGGCGCAGCCCCGGGTGGGTCTCCCGCCACGCCTGCCCCTGGAGGGCGGCCCGGCCCAGCACCCACTCGGCGAGCGGGGCCATCAGCCCGGCCCGGGCGGCGAGCGGCAGAACCTGGCTGGGGGGCAACTCGCCCAGGGCGGGGTGGGCCCAGCGCAGCAGCGCCTCGGCCGCCGTCACCCGCCCGCTGGCGAGGTGGAGCGTGGGCTGGTAGTGCAGGGTGAGGCCCTTTTCCTCCCCGGCCAGCGCCTCCCGCAGCGCCTCCTCCAGCCGGAAGGTGGCCGCCACCTCCTCGCGCATCCCGGGGGTGAAGGTGCTCGTCCCCGCGCGGCCCCGGCTCCTCGCGTGGGCGAGGGCGATCTCGGCGTTCGCGAGGGCCGCGCCGTCCGTGCCCAGGGACACCGGGGCCACGCCGAGCGCGAAGGTGAGGGGCACGGCCTGGCGCCCGGCGCGCACCGGGGCGGCCAGGGCCGCGCGCACGGCCCCCGCCAGCAGGTCCGCCGTCTCCGGGGGGCCCGAGTGCGGTAGGAAGAGGGCGAAGGCGTCGTCGCCCAGCCGGGCCGCCCGCCCGCCGCGCGCGTCGGCGAGGTCGCCCAGCCGGGCCGCCACCCCGATCAATAGGTGGTCGCAGGCGGTGCGGCCCAGCGCGGCGTTCAGGGCCCCGAAGCCGTCGAGGTCGAGGCACAGGGCGGTGCCCGGCGCCCCCTGCACCAGGGTCTCGCGCAGTCCGGCGCGGTTGAGCAGGCCGGTCAGGGGGTCGTGGCGGGCCCCGTGCCGCAGCCGCGCCTGGGCGTGGCGCAGGGCCGAGACGTCGCGCAGGGTGAGGAGCAGGCCGGGCGGGGCGCCGGGGTGCTCGCCCGGCAGGAGGGTGCCGCGCACCTCCAGGTGCCGCCCGCCGCCGTCGGGGCGCACCAGGAGCAGTTCGGTCTCCAGCGGGAGTGTCAGGCTCCCGGCCCGCAGGTCCGGGAGGGAGAGGGCCGCGCCCTCCGGGGTGTGCAGCCGGACGCCGAGGTCCCCCAGCGCCCGCGTGAGGGGCACGCCCAGCAGCCGGGAGGCCTCCAGCCCGAGGAGTTCGGCCGCCCGCTCGCTGACGAGCTGGGTGCGGCCCGCGTGGTCCACGAGCAGGGCCGCGTGGTCGCCGAGGGCGAGCACCCGCGCCGCCGCGCCGCCCCACCCGTCGCCCGGAGTGCCGGGGCCCGCCTCGGTCCCCGCCTCCACCACGAGCAGGGGGTCGGCGTTCTCCCGCGCCGCCACCTGCCGCACGCTCAGGGTGACGCTGCCCCCCGCCGCGAGCGGCACCCGCGCCCGGGCCGGGCCGCCCTGCGCCGCCTCGCGCACGAGGGCTTGCAGCGTCTCCGGGGGCGTCTCCGGGAAGCACGCCCACAGCGGCGAGCCGGGAAAGGCGGCGCCGGGCAGCAGGTCGTGCCAGCCCGGGCTCGCGTGCAGCACCGTGCCCCCGGGCGTGAGGAGCGCGGCGGGGGTGGCGTGGCCGCCCAGCAGCGCCTCCAGCAGCTCCGCCTGGCGGTGTTCGGCGGTCACGTCGCGCAGGGTCCACAGCACCCCCGCGCCCGCCCCCCCGAAGGAGGGCCGCGCCTCGCCGCGCACCCAGACCGTCCCGCGCGCCGCCGCCCCACCCGGGGCTGGCGGCAGGGGCTCGTCGGGCAGGGACACCGTGCGGCCCGCCGCCGCCTGGACGAGCCCCGCCGCGAGGGCGGGCATCCCCGGCAAGAGTTCCCTGAGGGGCCGCCCGAGCACCTGCGCGTCGCTCAGGCCGAGGAGTTCGAGAAAGGGGCGGCTGACCTGCCGGAAGGTGAGGTCGGCGCGCAGCCACGCGGCGGGCAGCGGGAACTGGGTGACGAGCACGTCCGCCTCCCGCCCGTCGCCGTCCCCGCGCGCCGCCCCCAGGAGCAGCGTCAGGAGGTCCGCCACGTCCGCCGGCGGCGCCGCCCCCTCGCACCACATCAGGCCCAGCAGGGTGCCCCCCCGCGTGAGCCACGTCAGCTCGCCCCCCTCCAGCCAGGCGTCGGGCGGCACGAGTTCGCCGCCGGTCTCCCGGGCAATCCCGTCGGCCCCCACACGCAGCACCTCCCCCTCCAGCGCCGTGAGCAGCGTCGCGCCGGGCGCGTACAGGCGCAGCACCTCGCGCAGGGCGGTGTGAAGGGTCGGGGGTGGGGCGGCCGGGGTGAGGCTGGACGTGTTCATGGGAAGGGGTGGAGTCTCCTGGGAATGGGGGTGGGGCAGATTCGGAGGGGCAGGGAACCGCGTCCCCTCTCCGCGTCGGCATCGTGCCACGCGGACTCTTACGTTCCCCGTGCAAACTCCCCTGTCAGGAGAAAAACCCGCGCCTGGCGACAAAAACCCCCACCCTTCATGGAGGTGGGGGGTGGGGTGGAGAACCGCTTACGCCTCCCAGTCGTCCTCGTCCGGGCGCTGCGGGGGCAGGGCGGTGTAGATCGCGGGGTCGCTGGGGTTGCTCGCGGCGATCACGCGCGCGATCTCGTCGGCGCCCGGCTCGGCGAGGACCCGCACGAGGTCGGCCGGGTTCACCGCCGTCTCGCGCACCGGCATCCCCCGCGCCGACGCCCAGCGCGTCAGCTCGGCGAGGGCCTGCGCGCCCGCCCGCCCGTAGTGCGGCCCGAAGGCGGGGACGGTCACGACGGCGCTGTCCCCGGCGACCAGCACGGCGCCGTACCGCGCGTCCCCCCGGTCCCCCTGCCGGTCGCGGACCAGGATCAGCCGCCCGCCCGTCAGGTCGGCCCCCTCCAGGTGCGTGAGGACGGCCTGCAACGTCTCCAGCGGGGCGCCGGGCACCCCGAGCGGGTCAGCGATCTGCATGGGGGCAGTGTAGCGGGGTAGTGTGGCGGGGGCCGCCGGAACGCTGGGCATGACATCGGGAGAGCCGCCCCCTCCTCCCCGCCTTCCTGTCCGGGGCGCGGGCGACGCTATCCTGCCCCCATGAAGCAGAAGCTCCCCACCCTGGTGTCGCAGGCGCGCGGCGGGCGCGTGGTGCGCACCCCCTTCCTCGACGGCGACGACCTCGACCGCCGCGCCCTCCAGGACGACGAGGTGAGGTACGTCATCGCGGGCGGCTTCCCCGACGCCCGCCGGGTGATCCTCACCCTGTGGCCCGCCCACATCCCCGAGGTGGATTCGGGGGTGACCGTCCTGCGCGTGACCCCGGGGGAGGGCGGTCCCCCCTGGGACCTCCAGGACTTCGCCGTGCACCTGCGCCGCCTGAGCCTGCCCGAGGACGGGCTCGGCGACCTGCGCGAGGAACGGAGCGGCTCGTTCCTGGTCGCCGCGACTGGCAAGGCAGCCCAGACCCTCGCTGGGCTGACCGAACTCGGGGGCCGCGAGGTCGAGGTCGAGGAAGTCGGCGAGACGGCGGGGCGGGGGAGCAAGACCCGCGAGGTCGTCGTCCCCTCCATGCGGGTGGACGTGGTCGGGGCCAAGGGCTTCGGGGTGAGCCGCGCGTACTTCCAGCAGGGCATCGAGGGGGGCAAGGTGCGGCTCAACGGGCAAGTCGCCCGCGCGAGCACCGAGATCCGGGAGGGCGACAGCCTCAGCGCCGAGGGGATCGGGCGCATCGACTTCAAGCGGGTGGTGAACGAGACCCGGCGCGGGAACGTGAAGGTGGAGCTGGAGGTGCACCGGTAAGTGGCTGGCCCCAGCGCTCCGACTCCCCACGCCCTGAGCACCTGTTTGAGAGGTCGGGCGCCGGGCTTCGATGACCGGACGGAGACGAGTTTTTAACTCCTCCCCCTGGTGGGGGACTCGTAGAGCTGCTTGCAGAGGCCGGGACTTGTAAAGCTCCGCAGGAGAGGGGGAACGCAAACGACACCCGAGCGCACTTTGGCGTCCATGAGGACCCTTTCCAGACACGCCCTGAGAGACCCTGCCCCGTGATCGACCTCCTCGCCCGCAAACCTACCCTCACGCCCGAGGAACTCGCCGCCGGGCTGGCTCCCAGCGCCCGCTTCCGGGACGTGCGCTTCGAGACCTACCGCCCCAATCCCGGGTACCCCAGCCAGGCGGAGGCCCGCGCGAGCCTCCAGGCCTTTCTCAAGGGGGCGCAGGTGCGGCCCGGGGGCTTCCGGCTCTTTCGCCGCGCCAAGCCCGAGGGGCGGGGCATCTACCTCGACGGGGGCTTCGGGGTGGGGAAGACGCACCTCCTCGCCAGCGCCTACCACGCCGCCGAGGGCACACGGGCCCTGATGAGCTTTCAGGACCTGATGTACGTGATCGGGGCGCTGGGGATGGGCCGCGCCGTCGAGGCCTTTTCGGGGCACGACCTCCTCCTGATCGACGAGTTCGAGCTGGACGACCCCGGCAACACGCACATGGCGAACACCTTTCTGGGCCAACTCATGCCGGGGGGCACGAGCGTGGTCGCCACGAGCAACACCGAGCCCGGGGCGCTGGGGCAGGGCCGCTTCAACGCCGCCGACTTCCAGCGCCAGATTCAGGGCATCGCCGACCGCTTCGAGACGCACCGGGTGGACGGCCCCGACTACCGCCAGCGCGGCACGGCCCCGGAAGGACCCCTCACTCCCGACGAGTTCCGGGCGTGGCGGGCGAGGCAAAGCGAGGCGACCCTCGCCCTCGTCGCGCACCGCGACCTCAACCGGCACCTCCTCGACGTTCATCCCAGCCGCTTCGCCAAGCTCCTCGCGGGGGTGGGCGCCCTCGGCGTGAGCGACCTCGCCCCCATGCCCGACCAGAACGTCGCCCTGCGCTTCGTCCACTTCGTCGACAAGCTCTACGACCTCGGCCTGCCCGCCGCCTTCACGGGGGCGCCGCTGGGGAGCCTCTTCAGCGAGACGTACCGCCACGGCGCCTACGCCAAGAAGTACAGCCGTTGCCTCAGCCGCCTCTCCGAACTGCTGCGCGAGGCGCGGGCGCTCATCTGAGGGAGGTCAGGGGCGCGGTTCCTCCCCGGCGAGCAGCGGCAGCCCCAGGGTGAAGCCCCCGGAGACGGGCGGCACGCTGGGGACGACCGTGACGGTGCCTGCCGCCCACTCGGCGTGAAAGGCCTCGCGCACCAGGGGGTTGAAGGCTCCCCCCGCCGTGGCGAGCGTCGGGCGTCCGGTGCGGCCCAGCACGACTCCGGCGAGCCGCGCGAGTTCCTGCCCCGCGCGGCGCTGGATGGCGAGGGCGTCGGGATCGTCCTGGCGGGCGGCCTCGTACACGGCGGGGGCGAGGCGGGCGACGGCGGCGCGGCCCTCCCCGTAGATCAGCGAGCGGATATCCCCCCACTCGCGGGTGCCCAGCGCCCCGAAGACGTGCCGCGCGAGCAGCGTCTCGTGCTGCCCGGCCTCGCGCTGACGCAACACCCGCCGCAGGCCGACCTGTCCCTGCCAGAACGCCCCGCCGAGGTCGTCGATCAGGTAGCCGTACCCGCCCGCCCGCACGACCTCCTCCCGCTCGGTGCGGTGGTAGGCGACAGCACCCGTCCCGGCGTACACCAGGGTCCCCGCGCCCGGCGCGAAGTGCGCCGCATAGGCGAGGTGCAGGTCGTCGGTCACCAGGAGCCGCCCGGCGGGCAGGGAGAAGAGGCGCCCCAGCTCCCGTTGCAGCCACGGCCGGTACTCGGTCTGGAGCCCGGTCACCCCCGCGACCACGGCAGACGGCGGGGTCGGCAGGGCGGCGCGCAGCTCGGCCAGGGCAGCCGTCATCTCCCGGCGGACCTTCGGGGCGGAGAGGTGACCCGACAGGGGGCGCAGGCGGCCATCCGCGACCGCCGTTCCGCCCCGGTCGTACAGCGCCCACTTCGTGCCGCTCGCCCCCATGTCGATGCTGAGAATCACGGCTGGCCTCCACGGGCAGGAGCGAGCCGCCTGGCGATGAACGTCACCCCACCCATAAACCTCAGCGACGCGCGTCGGTGCAATGAAATTGTCGTGCCTCCCGCAAAAGCGTACCGCCCCAGCCTCCGGGAGACTGGGAGCGGTGCTTATTTCCCGCTCAGATCAGGCTGAGCTGGTCACTCCCCTCCAGGTGCGCCAGGTGCTCGGGCAGCGCGCTCGGCTTCTCCATCAAGACCTGCTCGGCCTTATACGACGAGCGGACGAGGGGACCCGAGACGACCTCCAGGAAGCCCAGGCCCAGGCCCTCCTCCCGGATTTCGTCGAACTCGGCGGGGGTGACGTACCGCTCGACGGGAAGGTGGTGCATCGTCGGGCGCAGGTACTGCCCGAAGGTGATCACGTCCACCCCATGTGCCCGGCAGTCCTCCATCGCCTCCCGGATTTCCCCCCGCGTCTCGCCCAGGCCCAGCATGATCGAGGTCTTCGTGATCACGTCGGGGCGGCTCCTCTTGGCGTGCGCGAGGACCTCCAGCGTCCGCTCGTAGCCCGCGCGGATGTCGCGCACCGGGTGGGTCAGGCGCCGCACCGTCTCCAGGTTCTGCGCGTACACGTCCACGCCGCTCTCCAGCACGAGGTCCACGCAGTGCGGGTTGCCGCCGAAGTCGGGGGTCAGGGCCTCGACCCGCGTCTCCGGGTTCACCCGCTTGATCGCCTGCACCGTCTTGGCGAAGTGGTAGGCGCCGCCGTCGGGCAGGTCGTCGCGGTCCACCGAAGTCAGCACGACGTACTTCAGGCCCATCAGGCGCACGGAGTCGGCCACGCTGGCGGGCTCGTCGAGGTCGAGCCTGCCACCCGGGTTCCCGGTATCCACCGCGCAGAAGCGGCAGGCGCGGGTGCAGATGTGGCCCATCAGCATGAAGGTGGCCGTGCCGCGCGACCAGCACTCGCCGATGTTGGGGCACATCGCCTCCTCGCAGACGGTGTGCAGGCGGTGTTCCTTGACGATCTTGCGGACCTCGCCGAAGACCTGGCCCGTCGGGATGGTGACTTTCAGCCACTCGGGTTTCTTCTCGCGCACGGGCACGGAGTCCTTGCGGTAGATGCCGTTCTTGACGAATCTCGGTTCCTGCTGGGTCATCGTTCGCTCCCCGCCCCCGCGAGCGCCGGGAGCGTCCAGTCGTAGTTCTCGAAGGTGGTGTGGAAGGCGCGGGTGAGGGCCGCTCTCGCCTCGTCCACGCTGGCCTTCCCGCCGATGCCGCGCAGCTCGTACTCCCGCTCCACGCTCGTCATCTGCGTCCCGCTCAGGCCGCAGGGCACGATCAGGTCGAAGTGCCCCAGGTTGGTGGTGACGTTCAGCGCGAGGCCGTGCAGGGCGACGTTCCGCTGCACCGCCACCCCGAAGGAGGCGATCTTCTGCTCGTACTCGCGCCCGTTGACCTCGCGCGGGTCCACGTACACGCCCGCGTACCCGGGATTGGGCCGCGCGTCCGGGAGGCCGAGGTCGTGCAGCGTCTCGATCACCGCCCGTTCGAGCAGCCGCAGGAAGTCCTGCACCCGTCTCCCCACCGGGAAGATCGCGTAGGCGACGAGTTGGCCGGGGCCGTGGTACGTCACGTCGCCGCCGCGCTCGACCTCCAGCACCTCAATCCCCTGCGAGGCGAGGTACTCGCGCGTGACGACGATGTTGGTGCCCTCCTTCGCCTTGCGGCCCAGGGTGAGCACGGGCGGGTGCTCGACGAGGAGCAGGGTGGGCCGCCCGCCTGCCGCGACCCGCGCGTGAACGTCATGCTGCACGTCCCACGCCTCGCGGTAGGGGAGCACTCCCAGGTCCAGCACGTCGAAGGGAACGTCTCTCACGCCCCGGATTGTACGCCCGCCCTTCAGTGCTCAAGGTGCCCGAGGGCGAGATTGGCGGGGGGATTGACCACACCGGGTGGTGAATGGGGACAGACGAAGGCGCTCAGTCTGCCGGGCTGGTCGCAGCGTCGAGCAGGGCATCTGTGACCGGGCGGAGATGAAGGTCAACCTCGCCAGGGAACACGGGCCGATTCGCCAGGACCCACGCTGCCGCCGCGTCCCAGTCATAGGGCACGCGGCGATGCTGGGCGGACCATCGCCCGCGCCGCCGCCTCAGCAGGGTCCACCGCGCCCGGGGATCACCGTCGTTTTGAAAGCTCACCGAGCCGACATTGACGAGCAGGAGATTCCCAAGTGTGCGCACATACTCGCGGTGCGTGTGACCGACGAGCACCACCTCCACCCCGTCGGGGAGGTCCCGCCCCAGGCGGTTCTGAACTTCTCCAGCGTTCCAGTGGACGTAGGCTTGGCCGTTCCACTCCAGCATCAGGCTGTCCCAGGCGGAGGTGGGGGTGCCGTGGGCGGCAAGGACGGTGCCCTCGGCAATGGTCGCGGTGAGGGGGAGGGTGGCGAGCCGGACACGTTCGGATTCCGGGAGACGTTCGGCGAGCCAGGCCTGAAGTCGAACGTGCGCCGGGGCGAGCGCCTCGGCGGGCATGGTCAGCCGCTCGTCGTTGTTGCCGCGCACCTCGACGGCATTCAGAGACTGTTGGAGGTCGAGGGCCCGCCGTGGGTCCGCCTGTCCCCAGACCTGATCGCCCAGGTTGACGATCACGTCGGGCCGGAAGCGCTGCATGTCGGCGACGACGGCCCCGGCGGCGAAGGCGTTGCCGTGAACGTCCGTAAGGGCGGCGACGGTGAGGTCCTGGGGCACGGTTGAGTGTATTCGTCCGGTCGCCGCCCTACCCTGGGCCATGCCCGAACTCGTTCGCCCGTCGGAGAGGTACAAGACCAGCTTCATCGAGGCGGTGAGGGAGGCCCAGGCGAGCGGCAGCGGTCTGGGAGACACCCTCACCTGGGAGGTGGGTGATCTGGAGGCCGACTTCGGCGCCTTCCTGACCCACCTGCGCCGCTTCGAGCCGCCGAACGTTCCGCCGGAAGGCTTCGTGAACTCCGAATACCTGTGGCTGGTGGAGGGGGAGACGTACCTGGGCCGCGTCAGCATTCGCCACAGCCTCAACGAGCGGCTGCGGGAGTTCGGCGGGCACATCGGCTACGAGGTGCGTCCCTCGGCGCGGCGGCAGGGGCACGCCACCCTGATGTTGCGGCTCGCGCTGGACCGCGCCCGCGAACTGGGGCTGACGCGGGTGCTCGTCTCCTGTGACGTGGACAACCTCGCCTCCCGCCGCGTCATCGAGGCGAACGGTGGAAAGCTGGAGGGCGAATTCAGGCTGGACTTCCACGAGAAGCCCATCCGGCGGTACTGGATCGAGCTGTGACGGGGACGGGGAGGTCACTCACCCCTCCTCCCACGGCCTCCCCTCCACCCCCGCCACCCGCGCCGCGAGGTCATAGGCGACCGCCAGCCCCAGCGTGTCGGCGAGCGGGCCGCCGAGGAGGAGGTGGACACCGGGCGCGACCTCCTCGTGGGTGGGGGGAGCGTCCGCCCGCCCCCCGGGCAGCGCGAGCCACGCTCCCGGCACGTCGGCGAGGCTGCGGCCCACCTCCAACGCCTCCGTGGCGAGGGGGGGCAGGGCGTCCATCAGGGTGACGAGGTCCTCCAGCGTCTCGCGCCGCACGCCGACGGGCACGCCGGTCAGCCGTCCCCCGGTGGGCACGTAGCCCTGGGGGTCGCGGTGGTGGACGGGCGGGATCAGGGTGAAGCCGCCGCTGACCGGGCGCAGGGTCAGCCCGCCCGCGCGCAGGGTGGGGGTCCGGTCATCGCTGGGAGTGTTCAGCCGGGGCGTCTGCCGGTACGCCCGCCCGTGCGCCGTGTGCGCCCCGAGGTCTTGCTCGGCGGCGGGCGGGCCGTCCGCCCCCAGTGCCACGATGGTCACCCCCGCCCGCACCTCGCGCGTCTCGTGGGTGACGACCTCGTGGGTGTTCGTGACGGTGAGGCGGTCGAGCCGGACGCCGCCGGGGAGGAGGTGGGCGTGGGTGTTCAACAGCAGGTCGGCGCCCGCCCGCACGGCCCCCTGCCCGCACGCGAGGGCGACGGAGCCGGGGCGGTAGGTGGCCGCCTCCTCGTCCACCCGGGCGAAGGGGAGGGCGGCGGGGTTGATCAGGGCGGCGGCCTCCGGGAAGCGGGCCAGGGTGGCGGTGGTGGACCTCCCTCCCGGGACCGCCCCGGCATGGAGGTCGAGCAACGGGCGGGGCTGGAACGGCAACGGGCCGAGTTCCCCTGCGACCTGGGCGTTGACCCACCGCGCCTCGGATGCCCGACCCGCTGGCACGTCGAGAATCGTCCACACCCCCGGCGCGAGGATCGTCGCCCCCTCCTCGTTGGGGAGGCCGCCGCGCTCGACGATCAACAGGCGGCGATCCGGGGCGAGGCGCCGCAGGAAGAGGGCGCAGGCCGTGCCCATCCGCCCTGCGCCGAGGACCACCACGTCGTACCCGGTCTCCGTAAATCTCTGCCCGACGTGCGCCCACACGCGCCCCGCCTCTCCCGCTCCCGTGCCCATAACCGCATGATGCCGCGTCGAGCCGCCCGGCCTCTCACGCCCTTGTCAGACCCCGCACAGAGGCGGGCCCTTATACTCGCGGGGCAGATGCGGTTTCTGATGCTTGCGCTGGCGCTCGGGTCGGGTGCGGGGGCGCTGAACGTGAGGGTGCTGGTGGCAAGTGGCCCGCAGCTCGGCGTGCGCGTGCCCACCCCGGCCCCGGCCGACCCCGTTCCCCCCGGCCTGGGCCTGACCCCGACCACCCCCGTGCCCGGCGCACCCGACGCCACTCCCCCGCCCCCTTCCCCGAGCCTCTGGACCGTCGGCGTGCGGGGCGCCAACCTGACGCTGAACGGGGCGGACGCGGGCAGCCCGTCCCTCTACCTGCCCCCCTCGCCCGGCAGCGTCGTGGAGATCGGCGGCCGGACGTACCGGGGCGGGGTGCTGCTGCGGGCCGAGCGCGGCACCGTGCAGGGCATCAACGTGGTGGACGTGGAGGACTACCTGCGCGGGGTGGTGCCCGCCGAGATGCCCTCCACCTGGCCCGCCGCCGCCCTCGCCGCCCAGGCGGTGATCGCCCGCACCTACGTGGCCGCGCGGGTGAACCCGGCCCTGCCGTACGACACCTGCGCCACCGAGACCTGCCAGGTGTACCGGGGTGTCACGGCCGAGCGCGCGAACGCCGACGCGGCCATCCGGGCGACCGCCGGGGAGGTCGTCGCTTACGACGGGCGGCCCGCGAGCACGTACTTCTCCAGCGACTCGGGAGGCTTCACCGCGTCGAGCGCCGAGGTGTGGGGCCGCGACGTGCCGTACCTGATCGCCCGGGCCGACCCCTACTCGGTGGGCGGGCCCCGGTCGCGCTGGCGACTGGAGGTCGGCGCGGCCAGGGTGCAGGAGGTCGCCGCGCGCTACGGGGTGGGGGTGGGCCCCCTGGCGTCGGTGCGGGTCACCCGGGCGAGCGTGTCGGGCCGGGCGCAGGAGATCACCCTCACGGGCACGGGCGGCACCGCCCTCCTGTCGGGGGCGAACGCGGGGGGATTCATCCGTTCTCTCGGCGCCGCGAGCAGCCGGGCGACCCTGAGCGGCCCGGTGGGCCCCGGCACGCCCCTCGTCGTGGAGGGGTTCGGGGCCGGGCACGGGGTCGGCCTCTCCCAGTACGGGGCGCTGGGCCTGGCGCGGCAGGGCATGACCCACCCGCAGATCCTGGGCTTCTACTACCCCGGCACGTCCCTGGGGTTGCTCGCACGCGGGCCGGGGGTTGGACGCCCCAGCTTCGCCGGGTTGCGCCCACTGCCCTCCCCCGCCGTGCTCGCCCGGAGTGGGTCCCATGTCGAGTAGGACGGTCGGCCGCCTCTTCCGGCGCGGCGGGGGAAGGCTGCGGCGGGGTATGGTCGTCGCGCTCGCCTCGCTGGCAGCGGCGGCGGCGCTGGGGAGCGCCGAGGCGCGCACGGTGCGGATCGTGCAGGCGCAGACGCTCGAACTGCGCCGCCTCGACGACCAGGAGATCGTGATCATCAGCGGGGACGACCAGGGCAGTCAGGTCGAGCTGCGGGTGGACGACGACGTGGTGCGGGCCGCCCGCGTCGAGTACAACCGCACCCGCCGCACCCTCACCCTCGTCGGGGCGGCGACGTACCGCACCGCGCGGGACGGGCAGACCCTGACGGGCGAGGACCTCGTCGTGGACCTCGGCCAGGAGCAACTGACGGGCGAGGACGTGATCATCAGCGACGCCGACCTGGAGATTCGCGGCGGTCAGGTCGAGCGGGTGCCGGGCCAACTGCGGGCCACGCAGGGTTACTTCACCCCCTGCGCGAAGTGCGGGCGGACGCCGAACGACTACGCCTTCCGCGCCGAGAGGCTGATCGTGTACCCGGGCGACCGCCTCGTCGCCTACCGGGCGCAGCTCCTGATCGCCGACTTCCCGGTCCTGTACCTCCCCGTCGTGGTGCTGCCGCTAAACGACCCCGACCGCCAGCCCCGGCTCGTCGTCGGCAACGGCGCCCCGGACGGGCTGACGGTCGAGGCCGACCTCCCCTTCAGCGTGGGGACGAGCACGCTGGGCACCACGCTCTTGCGGTACTACGAGAACCGCGACCCCAGCATCGGCCTCGGCGTGAGCCTGCGCTCGTACGCGCCGCTGCCCTTCGTGGACCGGGTGAACCTCTACACCCTCGCGCAGCCCAAGCCCTTCGCCGCCGACGGGACCCAGCGGGTCGGGTACGACCTCGACTTCGACCTCACCGCGCGGGGCCGCGTCCCCCTCACCCTGGCGGTGCGCGACCTCGACTACTCCCTGAACGTCTTACGGCGCGACATCGGGCGCAGCGAGACCGACCCCGAGCGGGGGGTCACGCGGGTGACCTTCGGGGCGAACGTCGAGTATCCCCTGTTCTCGGCTCAGTTCAACTACGTGGACCGCTTCGGGCCGGAGCCCACCACGGCGCTCACCACGCCATTGCGGCAGCCCGAACTCGTGATCGACCCCAAGCCCGTGACACTGGGGGGTTTCAGCGCGGACTTCCGGGTGTCGGCGGGGCGCTACACCGGGCAGAGTAACCCCCTCTCGCGCAGCGCGACCTCGCAGGGGGTCAACATCTCGACCACCCGGCTGGAGGAGCAGCACGCGCTGAGCTTCACCGCGAGCCCGTGGCGGAACGCCGACCTGACGCTGCGCAACACTTTCACCGGGCGGTACTACGGCACCGGGGCCCGCACGGTGAACCTGGAGGCGGGCGGCACCCTGACCCAGCGGTTCAACGAGACGAACACCTTCGGGGTGAGCTACAACTACATCCGCATCGAGGGGACCAGCCCCTTCGCCTTCGACGCGGTGGCGGGCCGCCGCCTGAGCGCGCCCCTGACCCTCGACCTGAACACCGTGCCCGTGCGGGACGTGACCTTCCGCGCGACGTACACCCGCGACCTGATCCTGCCGCCGAACTCGGCGGGGCAGCTTCCCGCCACCTTCCGGCTGGGGGTGAACCGGGCGCCCGTCAACCTGACGTACAACCTCGCGTACAACTTCGGCACGGGAGAGCTGGAGAACACCAGCTTCAACGTCACCGTGGGCGACCCCAACTCGGGGCGGGTCACCGTCATGCCCGCCACCCCGGCCCGCCCGGCGACGGCGACGAGCCCCGCCGTGCCCGCCCGCCCCGAGACGGTGACGCGCTCCAGCCGCTGGCCCGCGCCCAACCTCACCCTCACGGCGAGCGGGAGCTACACCCGCACCGGGGGCTACGACCCCTTCACCGTGCGCGCGACCGTGACCGACGACGTCCGCACGAACAACTTCAGCGTGTACGCCACCCACGACATCGACACGCCCCGCCTCTCGGCGGTGGGCTTCGAGGCGAGCGCGGCGACGACCTTCGACAACGTGCTCAACCCGGTCAGCCTCACGGCGCGCGAGAACCTCGACCTGCTCACCCCGCGCCTCACCGGGAGCTACGCGCTGACCTGGCGGGGGGAATACACGCTCTCGACCGCCCACGACCTGCTGCTCGACCAACCCGAGACGGCGCGGGAGAGCGGCACGGTCACCTTCAGCGTGGGCACGGCGGCGGGCCGGGCGACGAACTGGCAGCTCACCTACGGCGGCCCCTACGACTTCCGGCGGCAGGGCTGGACGCGCCCCAGCCTCACGGGCACCCTGCGGGCCACCCGCCCCGGCCAGAGCCTCGCCGTGGCCGCCGTCCTGAACACGCCGGGCCTCGACCAGCCGCGCACCGAGTTCTCCCGCGCGGACGTGAACGCCGTGTGGCAGTTCGGCTCGCGCGCCGCGCTCTCGGGCCGGGCCGTGTACACCCGCACCCGCAGCGGCACCTTCCCGGACGACGTCGCCACCGACACGCTGGTGCTCGATCCCGTCCGCGTCGGTGTGGCGCTGGGGAACGGGCCCAGGCCGGGGGCGTACCTGACGGCCAGCCTGCGCCAGACCGTCGTCTGGCAGAATGGTCAGCGGGTGGGGGACTGGAACTTCACGCCCGTGATCGGCCTGACCATCGACCGCTGCTGCTGGGCCCTCCAGGCGGAGATCGACCTCAGCATTCGCCGCTACCGCCTCGCCATCGGCCTGCCGGGCAGCACCTCCTACCCCCTGTTCGACTACGGCGAGGAGAGCGGCCTGAGCATCCCGCTCCTGCCCTGATTGCCCCCACGGAGGCCAACACGCCATGACCGCATCCCCCCTGCGCCCGCTTGCCCTGGCCCTGCTCCTGCCCGGCCTCCTCGCCGCCTGCACCGGGACGGAGGAGACGCCTCCCAGCCTGCGCCTCGCGGTGCTCACGGACGGGGGCGCGACCGTCCGCACCGTCACGCCCGGGAGCGGCGCGTCCGACGTGAGCGTTCCCCTCGGTCAAGACAACAGGGGGGTGACCCTCGACACGCTGCCGGGCGGCACGCGCGTCGCCCTGACCCTGACGTCGGGGATCGAGAGCCGGGACGTGAACCTCGCCAATCCCGTTCCCTTCGCGGCCCTGCCCTTCACGCCGGTCTGCCTGACGAGCACGGTCCTGAGCGCCGCCCGCGACCGGCTGCTCACCCTCAGCGACTGCGCCACGGCGAGCGGGGGCAGCGTGAACGGGCCCCAGCAGCTCGCCCTGTACCGCACCGACGGCAGCCTGGTCTGGACTGCCCTGCTGCCCACCTTCACCCCGCCGAGCTCCACGACCGACCGGCCCCCCGTGCGTATCGCCGTGATCGGCGACCGGGCCGTCGTCGCCCGGCCCGCGCTCGGCGGCGGCAGCGAGACGATCCGCGTCGCCCCCGAGAACACCGGGGACATCGTCGCCACCGCCACCCTGCCCCTCGCCACCCCCGCGATCCGCGACCTCGCCCCGCTGGGGAACGTCATCTACGCCGCGACCGACACCGGCATCCAGCCCCTGACCGACCTCGGCGTGCCCAACGCGGCGGCCACGGTGGGCGCCTTCGGGAGCGGGCGGGTGGACCGACTCTGGACGAGCGCGAGCACGGGCGGGGCAAGCAACCTGATCGCCGCCTGGCGTGACACCACCCTCAGCGGCAACGGCAGCGAGCCCCTGCGCCTGTGGGACAACACCCGCGCGAGCGCCGTCATCGTCGCCAACATCGCCGAGCTGCGCGACGTCTCCTTCGGCATCGACGGCAACCTCTACGCCCTGACCCGCACCACCCTGACGAGCTACGACACGGTGTTCGGCCTGGGGCAGGGGAACTGGAACCCCACCCAGCTTGCGGGCGGACTGAACGACGCGCGGGCGGTGACGTGGCTGGTGCCCTGAGGGTCGGGTAAGCTCCCGACATGCAGATGCAGGACATTCCCTTTGGCACGACCGACTGGGAAATGGTCGAGGAGACGATCCACCCCGGGCAGACCGGTACCGCGCGCTGGCGCACCCGCCATTTCGGGGGCATCCGCGTCCGGCGGGTGGAGTACACGGCGGGCTACCTGGCCGACCACTGGTGCCATAAGGGCCACATCCTGCTCGTGCTGAGTGGGCAACTGGACACGGAGTTGGAAGACGGCCGGACCTTCATCTTGCGGTCCGGCATGAGCTATCAGGTGGCCGATGGGGCCGAGGCGCACCGCTCGTCGTCGCTGGGGGGCGCCACGCTCTTCATCGTGGACTGAGCCCCCGCCGTCAGGGGAGGCCGGACCCCCGCTCTCCACCGGCCGCTGACGGCTGAAAGCTTCCCCCCAGCATTGCCAGCAGCGCCGCCGGAACCGCCCCCCGCAGCCCCACGAGCGGCAGGCCGCCCCGGGCGAGGAGCACGGCCGCCGCCCCGTCCGCCGGGCACATTCCCAGGGCCGTGCGGGTGCCGCGCGCCACCCCGTCGTGCCACCACACGCCGCGTGTCTCGAACCAGCCGGGGGCCGCCCCCGTCGCGTGCGGGGGCAGGCCGGGGGGACGGGCCACCTCCCGCCACGCTTCCCCGGCCCGCCCCTCCAGGTGCGCCGCCGCGAAGGCGAGCAGGTCCGCCGCCGTCCCGAAGAGGCCCCCCGCCCCCGCCAGCGGCCCGAAGCCGGTGACCCCCTCGCCGAAGAGGGTGGCGGCGGGCGTCACGAGCCGGGCGGAACTGGGTGTGAGGGACACGTCCCCCAGCCTCAGCGGCCCGGTGACGTGCCGCACGAGTGCTCGCCCGTAACCCGCCGTGTCCACCGCCTCGCCCGAGGCGTGCGCGAGGGCCAGGGCAAGGACGCCCACCCCCAGGTTGGAGTAGGCGAAACGGCCCGCCGCCCGGCGGTTGGCCCAGCGCCGCGCGCTCGCCAGGGCGCCCCCGGCGCTCATCCCGCCGTAGGGGTCCTGAAAGCGGGTGAAGGTCGTCACGATGACCCGGGCGGGGTGGGGAGGCAGTCCCGCCGTGTGGGTCGCCAGGGCGCGCGGAGTGACGAAGGCGGGGAAGCCGCGAAAGGGCCCTCCCAGCCGGGAGAGGGGCGCGTCCCACTCCAGCCGCCCCGACCCCGCCAGCGCGTCCGCCAGCGCCGCCGTGAAGGGCTTGGTGACGCTCGCCAGCTCGAAGACGCCCTCCCGGGGCACGCCGCCGAGGCCGACCACGACGGCCCGCCCTCCCCGCGCCGCGCCGATCACCCCGCCCCGCCGCAGAGCCAGGCGCACGAGGGGGAGGGCCCGCCCCGCGTCCGCGCCCAGAACCTCGCCCACCTCTCGCAGGGCCTGGCGAAGCGGGTCTCGGCGGAACATGGGGTCAGGGTAGCGCCCCTGGTAGGCTCGGGCATGGCCCTCACCCCGCCCCGCGCCGCCAGAAAGCCTGTCATCCACTCCCTGCACGGCGAGGACCGCCCGGACGACTACCACTGGCTGAGGACCCAGGGCCGGGCCGACCCCGAGGTGCTGGCCTATCTGCACGCCGAGAACGCCCACCTGAACGCGGTGATGGCTCCCCTGCGCGACATGCAGGGGGCGATCTACCGGGACCTCCTCTCACACGTCCAGGAACGCGACGAGGGCGCCCCCGTGCGCGAGGGGGGGTGGCTGTACCTCACCCGCACCGAGGAAGGCCGGGCCCACCCCATCTTCCTGCGCCGCCCCGTGGCCGGGGGCGAAGAGGAGGTGCTTCTCGATCTGAACGCCCTGGCCGAGCGGGAGGGCCACGCCAACGTCTGGGTGTACGCGACCCGGCCCAGCCCGGACGGCCGCCTCTGGGCCTTCCTCCTCGACACGACCGGGCAGGAGGTGTTCGAGTTGCGGGTGCTCGACACGGGGACGGGCGACCTCGCCGAGCCTCCCCTGACGGGCGTGAGCGGCTGGACGCTCGATTGGGGCGCGGACGGCTCGCACCTGTACTACGGCCGCGACGACGAGACGCAGCGCCCCCACCAAGTCTGGCGCCACACCCTCGGCCAGCCCCAGGAGACCGACGAACTGCTGTACCAGGAGGACGACCCCACCTTCCGCGCCACCGCCCACCTCTCCGAGAACGGCGAGACCCTGCTCGTCGGGAGCGAGGCGGGCGTCACGTCAGAGTGGCACGCCCTGGACGTGCGTGACCCGGAGGCCCGACCTCACCTCATCCTGCCCCGCGAGCACGGGGTCGAATACTCGGTGACGGACGGCGGCGACCACTGGCTCGCCCTGACGAACCAGGGGGGCGCGACCGAGTTCCGGCTCGCGCGGTTGCCGAAGAGGGAGGGCCTGACCTGGGGAGACGCGCAAGGCGTGCTCCCGCACCACCCGGCGCGTTATCTGACCGGGATGCACCTCTTCGCCTCGCACCTGCTCGTGTCGGGTCGGGAGGGCGGCTTCACGCGGCTGTGGGTGCTGCCCCGCCCCGGTGGGGGTTATGCGGAGGCCCGCCGCGCCCGGTTCCCGGAGGCGAGCTACACCGTCCACATCGGCCCGAACCGCGTCTTCGACACCGCCACCGCCCGCATCGTGTACACCAGCCTGACCCGGCCCGCCGAACACCTCGACCTCGACCTGAACACGCTGGAGACCACGCTCGTCAAGGCGACGCCCGTTCCCGACTACGACCCGGCGGAGTACGTGAGTGAGCAGACCTGGGCGACCGCGCAAGGCGGCGAGCGCGTGCCCGTCAGCCTCGTGCGCCGCCGGGACACGGCCCTGCCCGCCCCGACGCTGCTGTACGGCTACGGCAGCTACGGCATTCCCACCGACCCCGAGTTCCGCTCGACCCGGTTGCCCCTGCTCGACCGGGGCTGGGTCTTCGCCATCGCGCACATCCGGGGCGGGAGCGAGCTGGGCCGCCGCTGGTACGACGCCGGGCGGCTGGGCCACAAGCTGAACACCTTCACCGACTTCATAGCCGCCGCCGAACACCTGAAGGCGGAGGGCGTGGCGGGCGACCTCGTGGCGACCGGCAGCAGCGCGGGCGGTCTGCTCACCGCCGCCGCCGTCAACCTGCGCCCCGACCTCTTCCGGGCGGCCTTCGTCGGGGTGCCCTTCGTGGACGTGCTCTCGACCATGCTCGACGCCTCCATCCCCCTCACGACCGGCGAGTACGACGAGTGGGGCAACCCTGGGGAGCCGGGAGCTTACGCCACCATGCGCGCTTACAGCCCTTACGACAACCTCGCCTCCCGCGTCTACCCCCACCTCTTCGTCTCGACGGGTCTGAACGACCCCCGCGTCGCCTACTGGGAACCCGCCAAGTACGTCGCCCGCCTGCGCGACGTGGCCGCCCCCGGCAGCGGTGTGATCGTCCTCAAGACCAACTTCGGCGCCGGGCACGGCGGCTCCAGCGGTCGCTACGACGCCATCGACGAGATCGCCGAGGAGTACGCCTTCGCGCTGGCGGCGGTGGAAGGGAAGTTGGGGGAGGACGGGCAATAAAAAAGCCGCCTCTCGGGCGGTGATGAAAAAAGAATAGCGCCCTATACACCCCCTGTCAAACTATGCAGCCGGGTTCTGCTCCGCCCACTCCAGGCTCACCTCCACCTCGACCGTCCCCACCTCCCGCCCCGCCCAGTTGTGCAGGGTGGCGGGGGCGAGGGCGCGCAGCTCCTCCGTGACCGGCGCGCCCAGTTCTCCCAGCACGGCGAGCGCGACGTGGGGCCGGGCCCGCTCACCGCCGTCCATGACCTTGAAGGCGATGCCCAGGGGCCCGCGCGGCGTCTCCCGCAGTGCGAGGCCGTAGAACGCCTCCGCGCCCATCTTGGCGGCAAGACCGGGGACGAGGGGCATCAGGGTGGTGTCGAGCCGCCCCGCGCCCGCGACCAGGAAGGGGTGGGCCCGCATCGCCCCAAAGACGCGCTCCAGGGCGGGGGCCAGTTCGCCCTCAGGGGCCGCTATCCGCGCGAACGTCCGCGCCACCGCGTGCAGCGGCAGGGCCAGTGCGGGGACGCTGCACCCGTCGGTGCCGACGTGAACGTCATCCAGCCCCACCCCACCCAGCTCGGCGTGGAGTTCCCGGATGCGGACCTGTAGAGGATGAGCAGGGTCCGTGTACCCCTCGCGCGGCCAGCCATTGAGCACGCAGGCGAGGAGCATCCCCGCGTGCTTGCCCGAGCAATTGTGGTGCAGCGGGGTGGGCGCCTCTTCCGCCCGAATCAGGCCCGCCGCCACCTCCGGGTCGAAGGGCGGGTGGGTGCCGCAGCGCAGGTCGTCCACGGTGCTGCCCGAGCGGGCCAGGAGCCGCGCCACGACGGCGAGATGTTCGGGCGTCCCGGCGTGGCTGGCGCAGGCGATGGCGAGTTCGTCCCCGGGCAGGTCGGGGGCGCCCAGGGCTACCGGGAGGGCTTGGACGGGCTTGCTGGTGCTGCGCGGAAAGGCGACGAGCGCGGGGTCGCCGCACCACGCCACGGTCTGCCCCCGCGCGTCCACGACCGCCGCGTGAACCCGGTGGACGCTCTCGGCGAGCCCTCCCCGCTTGAAGGTGACCCGCCCCACCCCGAGAGGTTGTGTCATGTCCGGCAGCCTAGCTCACGGGCCGGGCCACACCCGCGCGGCTTGACAACCCGCCCGCTGGCCCTTAACCTTCACTCCGCTGGCCTCCGCCAGTGTTGGTCCGGTGATTTTGGTCCGGTAGTGTAGCGGTTAGCATAACTGCCTGTCACGCAGTAGGTCGCGGGTTCAAATCCCGTCCGGACCGCCACAGTTCGAGCAGGGCAGAGGGGAGCGAGGTGAACGCCTCGCCCTTCTTTTTTGGAGCCGTCAGCGGTCCGCCATCGGCTTTCAGCGACAAGCTGCTTTTGCTGACGGCTGACTGCTTCTCCCCCAATTGCCGCCTACGCCCCTACCCCGGCGCCCGCATTGCCCTATCATGCCCGGCGGTTTCGCACGGCGTCCGTGAGCCCCAGCGGTGTTCCCGCGCTCCGAACCCCGCGCACGGCGAGCCTACCCCACGGACGGAGGACGCCTGAGTTGACGACAACACCCTCTTTTTCCACCCTTGACGCCGCCGAACTCTACCAGGTGCCCAACTGGAGCGGTGGCTGGTTTCGCGTCTCCGACAGGGGCCAGCTGGAGGTCACCCCTGGCCCCGGCCTTCACGCGCCGCTCCGCGCCATCATCGACGAGATCGTCGAGCGCGGCGAGAGCCTGCCCGTCATCCTGCGCTTCCCCCAGGTGCTCGCGGGGCGCGTCAGGCACCTCAACGACGCTTTCGGGAAGGCCATCGCCGAGTACGGCTACACCGGGCACTACCAGGGCGTCTTTCCCATCAAGGTCAACCAGCGCCGCTTGGTGGTGGAGACGGTCGCCGCCGCCGGGTACGACCACGCGCACGGGCTGGAGGCGGGCAGCAAGGCCGAGCTGGCGCTGTGCCTCGCCCAGAGGATGCACCCCGACGCCCTGCTGTGCTGCAACGGCTTCAAGGACGACGGCTTCATCAAGCTCGCCCTGTGGGGCCGGACCCTCGGCAAGAACGTGGTCATCACGCTGGAGAAGTACAGCGAACTCGACCGGGTGCTCAAGCAGGCCCGCGCGCTGGGCGTCAAGCCCGCCATCGGCGTGCGCTTCAAGCTCCACGCGCGGGGCTCGGGGCAGTGGGAGGAGTCGGGCGGCGACCAGGCGAAGTTCGGCCTGAACGCCTACGAACTGTTGCGGGTGGTCGAGCGGCTGCGCGAGGAGAACATGCTCGACTCGCTGGTGATGCTCCACACCCACATCGGCTCGCAGATCACCGACATCCGCCGGGTCAAGGTCGCCGTGCGCGAGGCCACCCAGACCTACGCGGGCCTGATCGCCGCCGGGGCGCAGCTCAAGTACCTCAACGTGGGCGGCGGCCTGGGCGTGGACTACGACGGCTCGAAGACCACCTTCTACGCCTCCATGAACTACACCGTGGGCGAGTACGCCGCCGACGTGGTGTACACCGTGCAGGAGACCTGCCGGGCGCGCGGGGTGCCCGAGCCCACCATCATCTCCGAGTCGGGCCGGGCCTTGACCGCCCATCACGCCGTGTTGATCATGCCCGTGGTGGACGTGACGGGCCCCACCCGCAACCTCGAAGAACTCGCCGCGCCGAACGAGGACAGCCACCAGGTCGTCAAGGACCTCGAAGAGATTCTGGTGAACCTCAGCGCCCGCAACTACCGCGAGATGTACAACGACGCGGTGGGCGACAAGGGGACCCTGCACAACCTCTTCGACCTCGGCTACGTGACGCTGGAGGACCGGGCGCGTGGCGAGGCGCTGTTCAACGCCATCCTGCGCAAGATCGCCAAGCTGATTCAGGGCGAGAAGTACGTGCCCGACGAGCTGGAAGACCTCCAGAAGGTGCTCGCCGATAAGTACATCTGCAACTTCTCCCTCTTCCAGAGCCTGCCCGACAACTGGGCGATCCAGGCGCTCTTTCCCATCGTGCCGGTGGACCGGCTGGACGAGCGGCCCACCCGGCAGGGCACCATCGTGGACATCACCTGCGACAGCGACGGCAAGATCGAGAAGTTCATCGACCTGCGCGACGTGAAGGCCACCCTGCCCCTGCACGAGCCGGGCCACGAGCCCTACTACCTGGGTGTGTTCCTGATGGGCGCGTACCAGGACGTGCTGGGCAGCGCGCACAACCTCTTCGGCAAGGTCAGCGAGGCGCACGTGACCGTGCGGCCCGGCGGGCGGTACAACATCGACCTCTTCGTGCGCGGCCAGAAGGCCCGGCGCATGATCGAGTCGATGGGGTACGAGGAGGTCATGCTCCGCGACTCCATCGAGGACCAGACCGACGCCGCGCTGGAGAGGGGCACCCTGACCCCCGAACAGGAGAACGAGCTGCTGGAGGACTACGGCGAGGAGTTGCTGGGCTACACCTACCTGGAGTACGAGGAGGGCTGAGCGGGGCAGGGGAGAGGGGCGGCCGACCGGTAAGACGGGGTCGCCCCTTCGCCGTGGAGGGTCAGCCGCCCCCCACCGCCAGGGCCCGCACGCGCACGTCGGGGGCCTCCACCCCGTCCAGCGTGAACCACAGCTCCGCCCCCACGGCCTCGATGTCCGCCAGGAGGTCGAGGAGGTTTCCGGCGACGGTAAAGACCTCCAGGGGATAGGCCGTCTCGCCGCCTTCCACCCAGAAGCCCTCGGCCTGGAGGCTGAAGTCCCCGGTGACGGGGTTGGCGCCCGCGTGCCCGCCCTCGACCCCGGTGAGGCGAACGCCCGTGACTCCCCGGGCGAGATCGGCGGGGGAGGTGGTGCCGGGGTGCAGGCGCAGGTTGCTGGGTGCCACGCCCACCGTGCCCTGGAGCCCCTGGCGGGTGGCGTGCCCGGTGCTGCGGGTACCCGCGCGGGCCGCCGTCCCCGCGTTGTGGAGGAAGGCCGCGAGCCGCCCCTCCCCGATCAGGGTGAGAGGGGCGCTGGGGCAGCCCTCCGCGTCGAAGGGGCGCGAGTTCAGGCCGCGCAGGAGGGTCGCGTCGTCCGTCAGGGTGACGAGCCCGCTGGCGACCTGCTCGCCCAGTCGCCCCGCGAGCGGGCTCTTGCCCTCCTCGACCATCTGGCCGCTGAACATGCCCGCGAAGATGGCGAGGAGTTCGGCCAGGCACTCGCCGCTCACGACCGCCGGGAAGGTGCCGCTGGGGGCAGGCCGCGCGCCGAGCAGGGCCAGCGACCGCTCCACCGCCGAGAGGGCCGTGCGGGTGGGGTCGAGTTCGGTGAACTCGCGGGTGAACTGCCAGTCGCCCTTCATCTTGTTCTGGCCGCCCTCCGACACCAGGGGGGAGACGTACTGGAGGGCGTAGAGCTGCCGCGTCTCCCGGCTCAGGCCCTCGGTGTTGGCGACCAGCCCCTCGGCGTCGCCGTCCTGATAGACCGCGTAGGGCACGCTCACCACGCGGGGGTCGGCCTCGCGGGTGACGCGTTCGAGGTCGAGCGCGACCCGCACCTTCTGTTCCGCCGTCACGCCGCTCAGGCCCTCGCCGTGGAGGTCGAGCGCGGGAGGAGGGGGCCAGTCGTGCAGCCCGGCTCCCCGCTCCGGCGCGACGAGTTCGGCGTTCTCGACGGCGCTGTCCAGGGCCCGGTCGAGGGCGGGCCGGGACAGGTTCTCGGTGAAGCTGTGCCCCCACGCTCCGCCGACGAGGGCGCGCAGCGCGACCCCCTGCCGGGTCTGCACCTTGAACTCGCCCACCTCGCCGCCGAAGGCCCGCACGTTCGTCGAGGCCCGGCGCTCCCCATACACCTCCAGCGTCACGCCCCGCTCCCGGGCGCGGTCCAGCAGGTAGGCGCGTGCCTCCGCGACCGTCAGTTGCTCCTCCGGCCCCGTCGTCATGCCCGGCCTCCCACGGTGATCTCCGAGACGAGGATGTGCGGCTGGCCAACGTCTGTCGGGATGGAGCCCGAGACGCTGCCGCACATCCCCTGCCCCAGCGCGAGGTCGCCCGCCACGCCCACGATGTTCTTCAGGTCCTGCGCCCCGTTCCCGACGAGTGAAGCTCCTTTCAAAGGTTCGGCGATCTCCCCACCCCGGATCATGTACGCCTCCTGCACCGCGAAGTTGTAGTCCCCGGTTCCGGGGGTAACGCTGCCGCCGCCCATCCGGCGGGCGTAGATGCCATCCCCCACGCTGCGGATCAGTCCCTCCGGCGTCTCGCCGCCCCGGTCGATGAAGGTGCTCCTCATGCGGCTGGCAGGCGCGTAGGTGTAGTTCTGCCGCCGCCCGCTGCCCGTGCGCCTGTGCCCGGTCTTGAGTTCGCCCACCCGGTCGGCCAGGAAGGACTTCAGCACGCCGTTCTCGATCAGGACGGTGCGCTCGCCCCTCATGCCCTCGTCGTCCACGGTGACCATGCCCCAGGACCCCGGAAGGGTGCCGTCGTCGATGGCGGTGACCGACTCGTGCGCGATCTTCTCGCCCAGCTTGCCCGCGAAGACGCTGGCGTTCTTCTCCACGGCGGTCGTCTCCAGGATGTGCCCGCACGCCTCGTGGAAGATCACCCCGCCGAAGCCGTTGCCGATCACGACGGGGAGCCTCCCGGCGGGCGCGTACCCCGCGCGCAGCATGGCGTTGGCGACTCGGGCGGCCTCGGCGCCGACGCTCTCGGGCGGCACCGTCTCGAAGAACTCCAGCCCCTGCCCGGCCCCGGGCCCGTCGAAGCCCGTCTCGCGCCGGGGGCCGTCCTGGGCGATGGCGGTGACCGTCAGCCGGGTCCACACCCGCTCGTCCTCCGCCCACAGCCCCTCCGAGTTGGCGACGAGGACGCGCTGCACCCGGTCGAGATAGTTCACGTCCACCGTCTTCACGTCTCCCACGCCCGCCGCCGCCCCGTGGGCCCGCCGCATCAGGGCGAGCTTGTCGCGTTTGGCCGTGTGCAGGGGATGTTCGCGGGCGACGTACAGGGGCCGGGCATCCAGTCGGCGGAAGTCGAGCCCCCCCGCGCCCGCCCGGTCCGGCTCGCCCGCCCCGCCGCGCGCCGAGGCCACCGCGTCGGCGAGGTCGCGCAGGCCCGCCGGGGTCACGTCGTTCGTGTAGGCGTACACCACGCGGGTGCCGTAGAGCAGCCGCAGCCCCGCCCCGAACAGGTTCCCGCCCCCGGCGTCCTTCACCTCCCCCTGATGCAGGCGCAGGGTAGTCGTCAGGGTGTCCTCCGCGAACAGTTCCGCGAAGTCCGCCCCGCCCGCGCGGGCACGGGTGAGAGCTTCGGCGGCGAGGTGCTGGTCGATCATGTCTTTCTCCTAAGGGGAGGCGAGTGGGCGAGAGATGCGAGGTCCTTCACATTCTGCGCCACCGTGGGGTCGGCCCGGCATGAGATTGGGCTAGGCCATTTCGCTGAGCCTCTGAGCCACGGCGGGCCACTCCTCCCGGATGACCGAGTACATTACCGTGTCGCGCATGGTGCCGTCGGGCCGCCGCATGTGCCGCCGCAGCACGCCCTCGTGGACGGCCCCGAGCCCCTCGATGGCCCGCTGGCTGCGAGTGTTCAGGATGTCGGTCTTGATCTGCACCCGCTCCATCCCCATGACCTCGAAGGCGTGGGCGAGCATCAGGCGTTTCATGCGGCGGTTGAGGCCCGTGCCGTGCCAGCGGGGGTGAAGCCAGGTCCAGCCGATCTCCAGCCCGCCGTGCGCTGTGCGGATGTCACCGTAGCGGGTGCTCCCCGCCGGTTCGCGGCCAACCTCCACCACAAAAGGCATCTGGTCGGGGGCGCCCAGCGCGGCCCGGTAGTAGGCGGGAGAGACGGGGGGTGAGCCCATCAGCCGCAACTCGTCCCCGCAGTCCGCCGCCAACACGCACAGGGCCGGAATGTCCCCTTCCTCCAGGGGCCGCAGGGTCAGGTCGGCGTCTCTCAGCGTCAGGCTGTGCCGCATGGGGCAGTGTGGCACGTTCCCAAGCTCAGACGTTCGCCGCGCTACCCTGTGGGGGTGAAGGACGAAGAACGCCGCGACTCCCACCCCCCGGCCCCCGAACGCTGGATCGTGGACGGCATCGAGGACGGCCCGCGTGGCCGGGTCGCGCGGGTGGAGCGGGAGGACGGGCGCACCTTCGATCTCCCCCTCTCGGCCCTGCCCGACGGGGTGCGCGAGGGCGACCTCCTTGCCGTGCAGGACGGCCCCGACGGGGTGACCGTCCGCCTCCTGCCGGGGGAGACCCGGGCCCGCCGCGAGTCCGCCCAGCGCAACCTCGACCGCCTGAATGCGGGAACGCCCCGCGAGGGGGAAGGGGAGATCACGCTATGAGCGGCAAGAAGGCGATTTCCAAGGCCCCCGCCCGCAAGAAGGCCGCCAAGCTCAAGAAGGGCAAGGCCGGGCACCACCACGGCCCCAGCACCAGCGACCTCGCCGGGGTGCTCGTCCTGGGGCTGATCGTCAGCCTCGCGGCCTGCGCGGGGGGCGGCGGGAAGGAGAAGGGCGGCGGGCAGGGGGGAACCGCCAACCCCGGTGGCCAGGTCACCATCCGTTTCCTCGACGTGGGACAGGGGGACGCCGTGCTCGTGACCAGCCCCGAGGGCAAGACGATGCTCTACGACGGCGGGCGCAGCGCCGAGCGGATGCGGGGGTACCTGGAAGCCTACGGGGTCACCAAGATCGACCTGATGGTCGCCAGCCACGCCGACGCCGACCACATCGCCGGCCTGATTCCCGCCGCCGAGACCGCCAAGCCCACCCTCTTCATCAACAACGGCCTCGCGGGCACCACCCGCACCTGGGAACGCCTCGTCGCCGCGCTTCAGGAGGACGGCACCACCTTCCAGAAGGCGAACGGGCAGGTCATCAACCTCGGCTCCGTGAAGGTCCGCGTGATCGCCCCGCCCGCCGGGATGGGCGACGACCAGAACGACAACAGCGTCGGCGTGCGCGTCGAGTTCGGCAAGTTCCGCGCGCTGATGACCGGCGACAGCGAAAAGCCCGAGACGGAAGCCTGGCTGGAGGAGGACCGGGCCGAGATTCAGGGTCCCTTCCAGGTCTACAAGAGCATCCACCACGGCGCAGCGAATGGCGACCACCAGGCCTGGCTCGCCGCCGTCCGCCCCGAGAACGTGGTCATCGGCGTCGGCGAGAACAACTACGGCCACCCCACGAAGACGGCCCTCGACCTCTACAAGGAAAACGGGGTCCGCGTCTACCGCACCGACCAGCAGGGCACCGTCACCTTCACGGGCGAGGGGGACGGCACGTATCAGGTCCAGACGGAGCGGTAGGGGGTCGACTGGACGTGGGCCTGTGCCCCCGTCGCCCGTGACACCCGCCCAGGTGGATTGCGTACAATCCATTCAACGTCGAACCATAAGACCCCCGAGGGAAAACCTCACATGGGATGGCGGCCCACCTCCTAGCCTTGATGGGCGAACGAAGCTCCACCCCGAGGAGGGAACTCATGTCTTACGTGAAGGTCGGCAAGGAGAACGGACAGAGCATCGAGCTGTACTTCGAGGACCACGGTCAGGGCCAGCCCGTCGTGCTGATCCACGGCTTCCCGCTGAATGGCCGCTCCTGGGAACGGCAGGAGGCCGCCCTGCTGGACGCCGGGTACCGCGTCGTCACCTACGACCGTCGCGGCTTCGGCCAGTCCAGCCAGCCGTCGGTGGGCTACGACTACGACACCTTCACCGCCGACCTGAACGCTCTGCTCACCCACCTCGACCTGCGCGACGTGGTGCTCGTGGGCTTCTCGATGGGAACGGGCGAGGTGACGCGCTACGTCGGCCAGTACGGCAACGAGCGGGTGAGTAAGGCCGTCCTGATCGGCCCCATCCCGCCCTACCTGCCGAAGACGGACGACAACCCGGAGGGGGTGGACCCCAGCGTCTTCGAGGGCATCAAGGCGTCCATCCGCCAGGACCGCTTCGCGTACCTCACCGAGTTTTTCCAGAACTTCTACAACACCGACGCCCTGCTCGGCAGCCGCGTCAGCGAGGAGGTGCTGCGCGCGAGCTGGAACGTCGCTGCCCGCGCCTCGGCCCGCGCCACCCTCGCCTGCGTGGACACCTGGCTCACCGACTTCCGTCAGGACGTGGCGAACATCAAGGTCCCCACCCTGATCATCCACGGGACCGACGACCGCATCCTGCCCTTCGACGCGACCGCCAAGCGGCTGCCCAGCCTGATCCCCGGCAGCGAACTCGTGACCATCCCGGAAGGCCCGCACAACATCCTGTGGACCTTCGCCGAGGAGGTCAACGGCGCCCTCCTGAACTTCCTCGGGAAGTAAACCTGAGGTTACCTCAGGCCCCCGCTTCAGGGGGTCTTTCTTTGTGTACTACACTCCCCCCTGATGTTCGGTCCCCTTCAACCCCGCAGCCAGCCGCAGCCGGGGCACCTCTACGACGTGGCGGTGGTCGGCGCGGGCCTGGCGGGCACGGAACTCGCGTGGCGCCTCGCGCGCTCGGGCTCGGACGTGCTCCTCGTCTCGCAGGCCCTCGACCACCTCGGGAACCTGTACCAGCCGACCGTTGAGGGCGCGGGCTTTCCACCGGGCAGCGTCTTCGCCCTCGTCGCCGGGAAGATCGCCCCCGACACCGACGGCTGGACCTTCCACCGCCACCTCAAGGCGGAGATCGAGGGCACGGCGGGCATCCACCTCCTGCAAAGCACGGTGACAGAACTCGGCGAGGGGGAGGAGGAGGTCACGCTCTCCACCTGGGAGGGCCCCACCCTGCGCGCCCGCCGCGTCGTCCTGGCCGTCGGCGCCTTCCTCAAGGGCCGCCTGCTGATCGGCGAGACGATGGAGGAGGCCGGGCGGCTCTCCGAGGTCGCGTATGACTTCCTGGCGGACGACCTTGCGCGGGGTGGAGTGTGGTTGGTCGGGGGGGAACAGACTGCCGCCGGGGTGGAGGGGGCGCCGCCCTACAACGTGCGCTTTCTGACCCCCGCCCCGACCGAACTCGACGGCTTCCGTATCAAGCGGTTCGAGCGGGTGTACGTGGTGGGTCGCTGCACGCCGGGCGAACACACCTACGCCTCCGTGCTGGAGGACGCGGCGCGGCTGGCGGAGGAACTTCTTTTGTCCCCTCCGCTGCGCGGCTCTTCGAGTCCCCCCTCGCGGGGGAGGTCGGGAGGGGGGGAAACGCCGTGATCTACCGCCTCTCCGACTTCCACTTCCCAGACACCGCCGCGCGCCTCTACCCCGACACCCCGCACCGCCCCTGGGTGCTGGAGGTGGGTTTCGGCGACGGGCGGTTCTGGCCGCATTACGCCGCCACCTTCCCCGAGGCGCCCAACTACCTCGGCGTGGAACTCAGCGGGGTCAGCCTGCTCAAGGCGGAGAGGCGGCTGCGGGCGGCGGGGCTGACAAACGCCGTCCTCACGAAACTGCCCGCCACCGTCCTCGTCCGCGAGGTGGTGCCGGAAGGGGCGCTGGACGCCATCGTCGTCAACTTCCCCGACCCCTGGCCCAAGGCGGGGCACACCGACCACCGCCTGCTGCGCGCCCCTTTCTTCCGGCTCGCCGCCAGCCGCCTGAAGCCGGGGGGAGCGGTCCTGCTCACCACCGACCACGACGAGTATTTCGAGTTCGCCTGCGCCGAGGCCGAGGAAAGTGGCGTCATGCGGGTGGACCTGACCGACGCGCCGCCCGCCGCCCTGGAGACGAAGTACGCCCTGAAGTGGCGCGACCTGGGCCTGGGCGCCCACCATGCCCGCTTCACGCCGACCGCTCAGCCGCAGGTGCCCCACGGCGCCGTCACTCGCTACCCCGACGAGGAGGATTCCCCCGACGTGCCCCACGCCATCCTGACTCTGCCCCCGGACTTCGACCCCCGCGAGTTCGGTAAACACACGGCGCGCGGCGGGCAGACGCGCGAGACTGCATCAGAAAGAGACGGGACGGGCTGGACCGTCGTCCTCCTCGACCTGTACCGCAGCCTGGGCAAGGACGGCTGGGTGTGCCTCGCGCACGTCGTCGAGGGGGAGCTGACCCAGGAGGTTCTGGTCGGCGTGACGGGGCGGGGGGACGGCAGCCACCTCGTCCGCCTCGCCCGCTTCGGGGGACCGATCATCACGCCGGGGGTGAAGGCGGCGGTGGGCACCGTGACAGGCTGGCTGGAGGAGCGGGGCGCGGTGGTCACGCACCGGGGGTATTAGCGTGGTGCCCACGGTCACGGAGCTTCCCACGCCGGACCCGCGCGTGCGGATGTTCCGGTCGGACCCGGAGGTGGACTGCTTCGCCGTGGTCACGCGGCGGCACGTGGTCGTCGTGGACACTTTCGGCACCCCGGGGGAGGCCGCGCAGATGCTGGCGCTGCTGGGGGACGATCTGGCCGGTCGCTCCCTGCTCGTCGTCAACACGCACAGCCACTTCGACCATGCCTGGGGCAACGCGCTGTTCGCGCCGGGCGGCCCGCATCCCGCACCGATCCTGGGAAGCCGCCTTGCCGGGGAAGTCCTGCGGTCACCGGAGGCCCAGGCCAAGCTGGCGCGCAAGCAGGAGGGGGACGCCCGCTTCGCCGGGGTTGTCCTGCACCCGCCGACGGTGACCTTTGGCGGCGCCCTGACGGTGGACGGGGGAGACCTGACGCTGGAACTGCGACCGGCGCCCGGGCACAGCGCGGATCAACTCGCCGTGTGGATTCCCGAACTCCGCTTCCTGCTCGCGGCGGACGCCCTGGAATTCCCCTTTCCCTATGTCGAGAAGGACGCCGACCTGCCCGTGCTGCTCGCCACCATGCGTGACCTGAGGGCGCTGGACCCGGCGGTGGTGTTGCCGTGCCACGGCGGCCAGCACGACGCGTCCCTCGTCGAGCACAACCTCGCCTACTTCGCCCGCCTGGCCGCTCACCCCGACACCACCTTCGAGGAGGCCCTCGCCGACCTGGGACTGGCGGACGTGCCGAACGCCGACTTCTACCGGGACCTGCACGGTTTGAACGTGCGGGCCACCCGGGCGGCCCTTCGCTAGCGCACCGTTTCCCTGCCAGGGCTCGCCGCGTACTCCTCCCGGTACGCCCGCTGGAGGTGCGGGAGGGTCGGCGAGAGGGCGATGGCGCGAATCAGGGAGCCCCCTATCCGCAGACGGCCTTGAGTCATCGCCGTCATCGGATTCAGTTCGCCGAGCCAGAAGGGGTGAGCGGCGTCCCCGGCCATGCGGAAGGTGAGGTCGGCGGGGAGGCTCGCGGCCTCCGGCCCGAACGTCACCTGAACCGTCTGCCCGTCTCGCCCGTCCACCCGGGCGTGGAGGTCGGGATCGGAGATGACGAAGGCCACGGCGAGGCGCTGGCGCAGGATCAGCCCCGCCTCGTCCCCGGCGTACCCGCGCCGGAAGACCCGTTCGAGGATGGCCTGGAGGTGCGCGGCGTCGCGGTAGGGAGACATGGGGGGCAGTATCGCGGCCCGGAAGCCGTTGGAGGGCGATAGTAGGCCCCTGTACATCTCCCGAGCGGAACATGGGCGTCTCATGGTGCGGCAGGACCAGAGGAGGCAACCCATGAACGAACAACTCCGGCAGACCTTGCAGGCCCTCGGGGGCGGCGTGACGAACGTGGACCCCAGCGCCGCCGCGACCGTCGCGCTCGACTGGCAGCAGACCCTGACCGACGTTCCCGGCGCCGCAACGCTGGCCGATCACCTCGCCCAGCTTCAGGGTGTGCTGTCCTCCGGTGACCTGGAGGAGGCCGCCCGCCTCCTGCCCGCCCTCGCCGACGAGACCGAACGCCTCGCCGCCAACGCCCCCGCCGAGGACCAGGACGGCCTGCGCCAACTCGCCGCCCTTCTGCGGGGGTGACTCGGCACCTCCTCCGCGCACTACTCTCGGCGGGTGTCCGTCCCGCCCGAGCTGACCTTCACCCACGAGCCGCTGTCCCTGATTCTCCCCGCCGTGCGCGCGGCCCTGGCGGGGCGGGGAGAGGTCGTCTTCACCGTGCCCGACCCCGACCTGGGCGCGGGCCTCTACGCGGGCGAGGCCACCCCGTCCGGTCTGCATCGCCCGTGGCAGGTCTGGGCCGACCTCGCCGACCTGCTCGGCGCGCACCTGCTGACCCCGGAGAAGGCGGGGGAGGGGCGGGTCCGAGTACGGTTGCGGGCCTACGTGAACACCCCGGCTCCCGACGCACGGGGCTACGGCACGGGGGGCGACTGGGCGCGGGTGGACAAGCTCGAAGACCCCGTCTTCCTGTTCACGCTCGTGGAGGCGCTGCGGCGGGTAAATCCTCCCCCGGGCGGGCGTGTGCTCGCCGTCGGCGTGAACGCGGGGCAGGAACTTGGCGCCCTGGAGCTGGCCTTTCCCGACCGGACCCTGGGCGTGCTCGGGGTGGACCTCGACGACTCGGCTCTCGCGCTCGGCCGCGCCCGGCACCCGGGGGCCACCTTCCGCGTCCTCGACGTGAACACGCTGCCCAACCCCTCGCTGGGCCGCTTCGACCTCGTGCTGGCGCTGAGCGTGCTGCAAAGCCCCGGCGTGCGGCAGGAGGACGTGCTGCGGGCCCTGCGCCGGGAGCACCTGACGCCGACGGGCGGCCTGATTCTCGGCTTCCCGAATGCCCGTTACCAGGACGGTTTTCTGAGCCACGGCGCCCGCACGCGCAATTTTGCCCGCCCCGACCTCAGCCTCCTCCTCGCCGACGTGGCCGCCGCCCGACGCGGGCTTCAGAAACACGGCTTCAAGGTGTTCGTGACGGGCAAGTACGAGGTGCTGGTGACGGCGATCCCGGCGGGGGTGCCCACGCCGCGCGGGCTGGAACTGTAGAAGGGCGACGAAGAAGGCGGCACCCAGCCCACGTAGGACCCGTGCCGCCGTGAAAATCCTTTGTGCCCGGGGGTTACTCGGTGTCGCTCGGCCCCGGCAGTCCGCCCCCGCCCGCTCCGGTCAGGCCCTGGAGGTTCTGCTCAAGCTCGCCTAGCTTCTGCTCGGAGTCCACCCCGCCCTCCAGCCCGTTCGCGTTCATGTCGCCGGAAGCGCCCTGCATCCCCTCCTCGACCGTGTCCTGCAGGTCGATGTCGCTGGGATCGTTCAGTTCCCGGTTCTTGTAGTCCGTCATGCCGCTCATCCTCCCGGACCTTCGTGAGCCGCGCGGCGGCGAGGTCCCAAGCGGCCTTTACCGAGAGCCACGGCACCACAAAAAAGGCCCCCCGCCGGGAGCCCTGAGCTGACCGCTCTCCCTCACCTGCGGCTGCCCACCGCCAGCAGCGCCCCGAAGAGGGCCAGGTTCTTCATGAAGTGGGTCTGCTGGTGGAAGCGCTCGGACCCGCTCTTGTCCCAGAAGGGGTGGCCGATGACGGTGGTCGGAACCAGGCTGGCGGCGAGGGCGGTGCTCGCGGCACGCGGCGCGATTCCCAGGGCGAGGAGCGCCCCCGCACCCACCATCACGGCGCTGTTCGCCTTGACGGCGAGTTCGGGCTGGGGAATCTCGGCCCCCTTGGCCGCCCGCACGATGGGCTCGGGGTTTTGCAGGTGGTCGATGCCGTTCTTGATAAAGATACTCGCCAGCAGCGCCCGTCCGATAAAGCCAGTCACACCCATGCCCCATCCTCCTTTGGTCTGGGGGGAGTGTAGCGCACGGCGGGACGAATGACCCCGGGCGCTCGGGCGCTACAACTGCCGGTGCAGCTCGCGCAGCAGCCCCCCGACCGCCTCCACCCCCGCCCGGAGCAGCCGCACGTACTCCTCCGCCGTGATCGGGCCCTCCTCCGCCCCGCCCTGCGCCTCGATCAGGAGGCCCGTGTCGGTGGCGACCACGTTGAGGTCGGCGCGGGCCACCTTGTCCTCGGCGTAGTCGAGGTCCACCCGCAATTCGTCGCCGACGAGCCCCACGCTCGCCGCCCCCACCACATGCGTCAGGGGCCACTCGGAGAGCCTGCCCGAGAGGATCAGCCGGTCGGCGAGGTCGTGGAGGGCCGCGTACCCGGCGAGCACGCTGGCGACGCGAGTGCCGCCGTCGGCCACCAGCACGTCGCAGTCCACGTAGAGGGTCTGGCCCCGGAAGTGCCGCAGGTCGATGCTCGCCCGCAGCGCCCGCCCGAGCAGGCGCTGGATCTCGTGGCGCCGCCCGTTCTGGAGGTTGCGCTCGCGGGCCTGACGGTCGGTCGTGGCGCGGGGCAGCATCGCGTACTCGGCGGTCAGCCAGCCCTCCTTCTTGCCGCGCATGTGGGGCGCGGGCTTGTCCTCGACGCTGACGGTGGCAAGGATTTCGGTGCGGCCCAGTTTCAAGTGGGCGCTGCCGGGCGCGTGCGGGTTCACCCCGCGCTCCACGGTGAGCGGGCGTGGGGTCAGGACGCCCCGGCCCACGCGGGCGGGGAGGGAAAGGGTCAAGTGGTCACCTGCGTCACCCGAGTATTCTGCCCGCCTTCCCCCACCAGCGTGGTGATGACGGGCCGCGCCCTCTCCGGGTCCCCCGTCACGAGGTAAGTGACGCTTCCCCCCCGCTCCCCCTCCCGCAGCAGCCCCGAGCCGCACAACACGTTGCGGGTGTGCCGCGCGACCGCCGCCCCGCTGTCCACCAGGGCGAAGGTGTCCCCGAACTCGGCGCGGATGCTCCCCGCGAGGAAGGGGTAGTGGGTGCAGCCCAGGACGAGCTGGTCGGCCCCGGCGTCCCTCAGCGGCGTGAGGACCTCCCGCAGCACCTCCCGCGCCTCGTCGCTCGCCGCCCGCCCCGCCTCCACTAGGGGCACGAGGTCGGCGCTCACGACGGTCAGGACCCGCACCCCGGCGGGCTCGGCCCACTGGCGGATCACGTCTTGCAGCAGCGAGCCGCGCAGGGTGCCGGGGGTCGCCAGCACCCCCACCACGCCCGACTCTGTGGCCGCCACGGCGGGCTTGACGGCGGGCACCAGCCCGATGATCGGGAAGGGCTCATCCCCTGTGCCGTACCGCTCCCGCAGGTGGGTCAGGCTGAAGGCCGAGGCCGTATTGCACGCCACGACGACCCCCTTGGCCCCCCGCTCGTGCAGCGCCGCCACCGCCCGGGCCGTGAGGTCCCGAATCTCCTCGTCGGGCCGGGCGCCGATGGGCACGTGCGCCGTGTCCGCCAAGTACAGGAAATCCTCCCCCGGCAGCGTCCGCCGCAGATGGGCCAGCACGCTCAGGCCGCCGACGCCGCTGTCGAAGACTCCGAGGGGGGCTTCACGGCTCATCGGGGAAGATCATAGAGGAGAAGTGTGGTAGACTCCGAGTACTGGGGTATACGCCCAAGACGGACGCCAGTCCGAATCGCCCCAGCGCCGCCACGCAAGTGGTTCCGACCAAGATCGGAATGACCAAGAGCTCGGGAGTTTTGTTAAAGGTCCTCGTGATCTTTCGGCCTTCGGTATCAAGCCTCTTGCGGTCCGATCCACACCCTGGATCGGACTATTTTTATGGTGCTCGTTTGACGGGCTTTCCAAGCTCGGCGTTAGCGAGTAACCGCGAATAGGGGTTGACAGGGTGGGGGGAGAAATGGCAAAGGGACGGTGCTCATGTGCCGTCCCGACCTCAGTCTACTCCCCATTCCCGACGCCCTGCGACGCCTGACGGTCTGGCTGACCCCCCAGATGCCATCCAAGCTGGTCCACCCCCACGAGAAGATCAGTGACGCCGAATTGGTGGCGGTGGCCCTATTGCAGCGGATTCACAAAGCACCCTACTTCAGGGGCTGGTGGAGGATGCTCAAACTCAACCACTGTCCCCATTACCCTTCGGAGGTCCAGGCCCGTACCCGGCTGGAACGCTTGACCCCTGTGATCGAGGGCGCGAGTGTCGAAGTCCAGGCACTGGACTTCGTGGCCGTGGACTCCGAACCCCTCCCAGTCTGCACCTTCAAGCGCGCTCCCCGTTGCAAGTTCAAGGGGGCACGACACGGCTTCAGTACCTCCGGCCCGGTGTATGGGTTCAAGCTGCATGCCTGGACGACCCTGAATGGCAAAATCGCCCAGTACGTGCTCCGGCCCGCCAACGAGCATGACTTCACCGTCGGGTGCGTGATGAACCGCGACTGGCCCACCTTCGGTGGGCCGAAGCAGATTGGGGACAAAGGCTATCAGTCCGGCACGTACCTGACGCCACCCAAAAGCAATGCCAAGCGTCCTGACCCTCGTTGGAAAGACGAATATGCGGCTGCCCGCAAGATCATCGAGTCGGCGTTCTCGGTGCTGGTGGGTTCCGGCTTGCGGTGGGGGCAGGTCAAGACGATGGCGAGCTTGCGGCTCAAGGTCGCCCTCCTCGTCCTCGCCCACAACCTCAAGTTCTTTGACCTCCCCGCCTAATCACACTTGGCGCTCCGAGTCAATCCCTATTCGCGGTGAGTAGGAGCGCAAAACTTACCCGATCACCTCTCCGGCGGTTTGACCCTCCTTTAGTACGCCAGAAGGCGGTCTCAACAGTGAGCCGAAGCTTGCGTGCTTATTTATCGAATCTTACGTTGATGTATATCTCGTACTCAACCTCTATACCATCTTGTGTCAAGGATGTTATGTGTATCTTTGTGTAGTCGCGAGTGGGGTTGTGATACAGTTTCGCTCCCATCAAGTTCCGCACAATATTAGGTAGATTATGGGACAATTGCCACCGCTGAGTATCGAAGGTGCGCTCATTCTGTGGTCGGCTTTTGCGAGGACCGTAATGTAACGCTGTATCATCGCCCTCCTTCCATGCATGCGTAAAGCAGTGATCCGAGAAATCAATGATGACTACAAACTGCCGCTCGGGTTTCGATTCAGAAGCGGGTTGCACGTAAATATATTCTAAGGTGTTGAGGTGAGCTAGCGTGTATTGCACACCCTGATAGAAGAAAGGGGCATACGGACTGCCCCAACGCTGTCGGTCCACCTCTGCATCCTATAACTTTTGATCCACAACTAAGGTTTAACCCGCTTTCGCGGAATAAAATCGCGTGACTATACCTAATATTTTATGTTAACACCTCGCGGATCGTCTCTCCCAGCGCCTTCAACCCGGTGTCGATCTGCTCCGGCGTGGCGCTCGAATAGCTCAGGCGCATGGTGTTCGCGCCGCCGCCCAGGGCGAAGAAGGGGGTGCCGGGCACGTACGCCACCTTGCGCACCACCGCCCGCGCGAGCATAGGCTGGGTGTCGATGCCCTCCGGCAGCGTGACCCACAGGAACATGCCCCCCTCCGGGGTGGTGTGGTGGATGCCCGCCGGGAGGTGTTCCCCGATCTTGGCCACCATGTCCCGCGCCCGCTCCCCGTACGCCCGTTTCACGATCTCGATCTGGCGCGGCATCACGTCGTCCACGAGTTCGGTGACGATCATCTGGTTGAGGGTCGGGGTGTGGAGGTCCGCCCCCTGCTTCGCCTGCACCACCTTCCCGATGATGGGTGTGGCGGCCTGGAGCCAGGCGTCGCGCAGCCCCGGCACGAGCGTCTTGGAAAACGAGCTGCAGTAGATGACGTGGCTGTGCTCGGGGTCGCCCGCCATCTCCAGCGCGAGGTCGTAGAGGCCGGGCAACTCCTCGCCCGTGAAGCGCAGCTTGCCGTAGGGGTCGTCCTCGATCACCAGCACGCCGTACTGCGCCGTCAGCTCCACGAGGCGGCGGCGGCGCTCCAGACTCAGGGTGCGCCCTGTCGGGTTCTGGAAGTTGGGGATGGCGTAGAGCAGCTTGGCGGGCTGGGCCTTGAGGACGGCCTCCAGCGCGCCTACGTCGATCCCGTGGTCGTCGGTGGGAAGCTGCACGTAGCGCGGCCCGTACGGCTGGAAGGACTGGAGGGCCCCCAGGTACGTCGGCGACTCCACGAGCACCACGTCCCCCTCGTCGATCAGGACCTTGCCCAGGAGGTCGAGCCCCTGCTGGCTCCCGGTCACGATCTGGACGTTCTGCGGCTCGATCCCGGCCCGCCCGGCGATCCAGCGGCGTAGCGGCAGGTGGCCTTCCGTCGTGGAGTATTGCAGCGCCGCCGCCCCGTAGCGGGTGAGCACCGCGTCCGTCGCCCGGCGCACGTCCTCGATGGGGAACAGTTCGGGGGCGGGGAGGCCGCCCGCGAAGCTGATCACGTCGGGCTCCTGGGTGATCTTGAGGATCTCGCGGATGGCGCTCGCGTTCATGCGCCGGGCACGCTCGGCAATCCGCGCCGTGAAGTCGGGCACGGGCAGGGTGGAGGTCGTCATGGGCTCATCCTACCGCCCGGGGCGCCCGGGGACCGTTCCCGTCCGGGATAGCCGTCCCGCCCCCCACCTCACCCCCCGCCCGTTAGAGTGGAACCCGCCAAAGGAGGCCCCACCATGCTCGTGACCGGAAACGACATCCTGGTTCCCGCCCGCGCTGGAAAGTACGGCGTCGGCGCGTTCAACACCAACAACATGGAGATCACCCAGGCGATCATCCACACCGCTGAGAAATTGCGCTCCCCCGTGATCGTGCAGATGTCGGAGGGCGCCATCAAGTACGGCGGCCAGGACCTCGCCAACATCGTCATCGACATCGCTACCCGCGCCACCGTGCCCGTCGCTCTGCACCTCGACCACGGTTCCTCGTACGAGAACGCGCTGAAGGCGATCAAGATGGGCTTCACCTCGGTGATGATCGACGCCTCGCACCACTCCTTCGAGGAGAACGTGCGCGAGACCCGGCGGGTGGTCGAGGCCGCGCACGCGATGGGCATCTCGGTCGAGTCCGAACTCGGGCGCCTGGGCGGCATCGAGGAGCACGTCGTCGTGGACGAGAAGGACGCCTTCCTCACCGACCCAGGTGAAGCGGTGCAGTTCGTGGAGGAGACGGGGACCGATTACCTCGCCATCGCCATCGGCACCTCGCACGGGGCATACAAGGGCAAGGGCCGCCCGTACATCGACCAGGCGCGCATCGAGCGGATCGGGGAACTCGTCTCCATCCCCCTCGTCGCGCACGGGTCGAGCGGCGTGCCCGCCGAGATCGTTGGGCGGTTCCGCGACTCCGGGGGCGAGATCGGCGACGCGGCGGGCATCGCGGACGAGGACCTGCGCCTGGCCTGCCAGCACGGGATCGCCAAGGTCAACGTCGATACGGACCTGCGCCTCGCCATGACGGTCGGCGTGCGCGAGGTGCTGACGAAAAACCCCAAGGAGTTCGACCCGCGCAAGGTCTTCGGCCCCGCCCGCGAGGTGATGGCCGGGATCGTCGAGCACAAGATGGGCGTGCTGGGGAGCGTCGGCAAGGCGTAGCTCCCGCCTGCCCGCCCCGTCAGGTGCCCGCCGCCAAGGTGACCGGCACCTGACGCCTTTCTGAGCCGGGGTGAGCCTGGGGACGGTGAATTCTCACCCGGGGACCGTATGCTCGCCTTCGGCATGAGAGCCGCCCGCCCTTCCCTTCAGCCGCTGTTGGCCCTCGTCGCCCTGGTGACGGGCACCCTGTCTGTCGCGGGAACGGCCTCGCTTCCCGCGCCGGGCGGGTGGGCGGCGAGGCTGGGGGCGCTGCTGCCGCAGCCGGGGCAGATCGTGCAGTTCATGGAGCAGCAGCCCCGGCTGACCCTGGTGGAGTTGCAGCGGCAGGTCACCCGGGTGGGGGGCAGCCCCGACGCCCTGCGCGCCGTGATGGTCAGCGCGGCCAAGGGAGAGAAACCGGCCTACGACGAGCGCCTGGGGATCACCCGGGGGGAGTTCGAGCGGTATCTGGTCTTTCAGCCCATCCTGAGCGCGACGGGCCGGGTGCTCAAGCTGCCGCTGAGCCGGGAGGGCAACCGCCTGCGCTTCGGGGACGCGCCCGGTCTGGGCGGGGTCCTGCGCGGCCTCGTCCTCGACCTGACCACCGGAGAGCTGCGCACCCCGGAGGGGTTTGCCACCAGGCCCCGGCCCGTGTCGGTGACCACCGCCCCCGACCGCACGCTCGACATTCGCGGCGGCTTCGAGTGGGTGATCAAGGGCAACAGCCCGGTCACCCAGAATGGGGTCAACGGGCAACTGCAACTCCTGCAACTCGGGGGCGGGCAGGTCATCTTCAGCTACTACCGCCTCAGCATGTTGCACGGGATCATCAACGAGGGTGGCGTGATCTTCGGCTACACGCGCTGAGGCCTGCCCCCCGTTTCCTGAGCCGAAGATGACGCGCCCCTGACCTCACTTCAAGGGTTCCTCACCGCCCCTTCAGAGCGCGTCACCGGGCCCTCGCTAGCTTGAAGGATATGAGAAACAAGAAAGCTATTCTCCTGCTCGGGGCGGCCCTGATCCTGGGCGGCGGGGCGACGGCGAACGCGGGAAGTCTCTCGCCGACCCTGCTGGAGCGGGCCAAGCGCGGCGACCAGAGCACGGTCGGCGTGATCGTGCGCTTCAAGTTCGCCAACGACGCGCGGGGCCGCTCTCTTTTCCGCAACGCCCGCGCGCAGCTCCAGAACCGCATCAACCAGCTCGGGCCCGCCGCCGGGTTCGTCACCCAGGCGCTGAACTCGGGTCGGGGCACCCAACTGTGGCTCGACCAGAGCGTGTTCCTTCCCCTGACGCCCGTGCAGGCCCGCGTGCTCGCCGCGCTGCCCTTCGTGGACACCATCTTCGAGAACTTCCGGGTGCAGGTGCCGCGCGCCGTGGCCCTCAGCAACGCCAGCGCCCCCAGCGGCACCCCCTGGCATCTCCAGAATATCGGGGCGCCCCAGGCGTGGTCGGCGGGCTTCCGGGGCCAGAACGTGCGCATCGGGCACCTCGACACCGGGATCGACGCGGGCCACCCCGAGCTGTCGGGCAAGCTCGCCGCCTTCGCCGAGTTCGACGCGAGCGGCGACCGAGTGAACAGCGGCCCTCACGACACGGGCAACCACGGCACCCACACGGCGGGCCTCCTCGTCGGCAAGAGCGTGGGCGTGGCGCCCGACGCGCGGCTCATCAGCGCCCTGGTGCTGCCCAACGGCGAGGGCACCTTCGCCCAGGTCATCGCGGGAATGCAGTACGTCCTCGACCCCGACAACAACGCGGACACCGACGACGGCGCCGACGTGGTGAACATGAGCCTGGGCATTCCCGGCACGTACGACGAGTTCATCACCCCGGTCCAGAACATGCTCAAGGCGGGCGTGGTCCCCGTCTTCGCCATCGGCAACTTCGGGCCGAACGGCTCGACGACCGGCAGCCCCGGCAACCTCCCCGACGCGGTGGGGGTGGGCGCGGTGGACCGGAACGGGCAGGTCGCCAGCTTCAGCAGCCGGGGCCCCGTCGCGTGGCAGGGCCAGATCAACGGCGTTTTCACCAAGCCCGACATCGCCGCGCCGGGGGTGGAGATCACCAGTTCGTTCCCGAACGGGGGGTACGGCGCCCTGAGCGGCAGCAGCCAGGCGAGTCCCATCGCGGCGGGTGCCGTCGCCCTGATGCTGAGCGCCAAGCCGGGGACGGGCGTGGACGCGGTCAAGAACGCCCTCTACTCCAGCGCCAGCAACGCGGGCAGTAAGAACAACAACGTCGGGTACGGACTGATCAACGTGCCCGGCGCCCTGGGCAAGCTCGGGGTGAACCTGGAGGGCAACCGGCCCGCGCCTCAACCCCAGCCCCAGCCGCAACCTCAGCCCCAGCCCCAACCTCAGCCGCAGCCTGCGCCCTCGGCGGGCAGGCCCACGGGCCCGGCGGGCTTCGAGTTCTGCTCGATGGAGTTCGAGGACTGCAAGTTCCAGGGCAAGAAGGAGGCCGCCTTCGGGGCGCAGGGCAAGTTCGCCACCGGCATCGGCACGGACGGGTTCAAATGCACGGTGGAGGAGTGGGGTGTCGATCCCATCGTCAACGTGAAGAAGGCGTGCTTCATCCGCGACGTGCAGCCGGGGGGCTCGGCTCCGGCGCCTGCTCCCACCCCGGCCCCCGCGCCCGCGCCCACGCCCGCCCCGAGCGCGGGCAAGAAGCCCTCCGTCCTCCTCGTGGACGACGACGCGGGGCAGGGCACCGACGTGACGAACGCGCTGCGCGAGGCGATCAAGGCGAACGCGGCCTCCGGCGGGGCCTTCGTCTGGAACGTGCAGACCCAGGGCCCCGTGCCCCTGAGCGAGATGGGGCAGGCCGACATCGTGGTCTGGGCGACCGGTGAGCAGTACCAGAACACGATCACCGCCCAGGACCAGAACACGCTGCGCCAGTACCTCGCGGGCGGCGGGCGCCTCCTCGTGACCGGGCAGGACATCGGCTACGACATCGGCACGAGCGACTTCTACCGCGACACGCTGAGGACCCGTTTCGTCGCCGACAGCGGCGGCACGCCGAAATTCGTGACGCGCGGGGCCTTCGGCAACACGGCCTTCACCCTGAACGCCGACGGCAGCGCCAGGAACCAGTACTACCCCGACGTGATCGCCGACCTGAGCGGTTCGCAGGTCGTCGCGGGCTGGGGCAGCGCGAACGCCAACGCGGGCACGATCAACGCCCAGAGCATCCGGGTGGACCAGAACCGCAGCCGCGCCCAGCAGAAGGTGCAGGACCCGCGCGGGCTCGTCGAGCGCCTCGCCGCCAACGTGGTCGGCTCCATCTTGCGGCAGGTGTTCCAGGGCCAGCAGCCGACTCAGCGCCCCCGCGTCACCGCCCAGAACGCGGGCGAGAACGCCGGAGCCATCGTGGCGAACGACGCGGGCAAGTACCGCACGGTCAACATGGGCTTCGGGCTGGAGGGGTTGAGCCCGCAGAGCCGGGCCACCCTGATGAAGACGAGCTTCGACTGGCTGATGCGGTAAGTGGTCAGCCGGGAGTTGGGGGAGGGGCCAGCGCGGCCGCCTCCCCTCTTCGTGTCCCCCTTTAGCAAGTTCCCACGAGAGGGGAGGCCTCCAGGGATTACGGTTCAGCTATGCCTACTCTTCGAGACATCATGACGCCCAACCCCGTGACCGTGGACCCGCAGGCGACACTCAAGGAGGTCGCCACCCTGATGCTGGAGCAGGACATCGGTGCGGTGCTCGTCATGGAGGGCGACCGCCCGACGGGCATCATCACCGACCGCGACATCGTGATCCGGGCGGTCGCCTACGGGCACGACTCCGGCACGGCGGTCACCGACTACACGACCGGGGACGTGTTCACGATGGACGCGGACACCTCCGTGGAGGACGCCGCCGACGAGATGGGGCGCCAGCAACTGCGTCGCCTGCCGGTCACCGAGAACGGGCGGGTCGTGGGTATCGTCAGCATCGGTGACCTTGCCGTGCGGGCAAGCGGGAACGCGGACGAACAGGCCCTCCAGGGTGTGAGTGTGCCCAGCGACAACCACAACAGTTAGGACACCGAGCGCAACGGCGCGGGCCGCTTGTCTGCCCTCGGCGCCTGGTCTCACGTCTCACCTCGCTCGTCAGACGACCAGCCCGCCCATGAGCCCCCGGGTGGTCCGGTCAGGCTTCCTTCAGTTCCCCCGCCCACACGTCCGCGTGGTCGCGGGCGAACTGCGTGAAGGGGATGGGATCACGGCCGGTGACGCGCCGCACGTCGTCCGTCACCTCTGCCGAGTGCCCCCCGCGCACGGCGCCGTACAGGGCCGACATCAGCCCCACGTAGGCCTCGGGGGCGCCCCCGGCGCGCATCGTCTCCTGAAGCTGCTCGTCGCTGATGGGCACGTACCGCACGTCCCTCCCGGTCGCGCCCGAGATGGCCGCCGCCACCTCGTCGCGGTCCAGGGCCTGCGGGCCCGTGATCGTGTAGGCCTGCCCCGCGTGCCCTTCCCCGGTGAGCGCCGCCACCGCGACCGCCGCGATGTCCCGCGCGTCCACGAAACTCGTCTTGCCGTCGCCTGCGGGCTCGTACAGGGCGCCGCCCCGGAGCATGTCCGCGTACATGGTCGAGTAGTTCTGCATGAACCAAGAGGGGCGCAGGAAGGTCCAGTGAGCCCCCGACGCCTCGATGTGCCGCTCGACCTCACGCAGCGGGTTGTCGCTGTGCTGGGCGCCCATCGCGCTCAGGCGCACGATCTGTCCCACGCCCGCCTCCCGCGCGAGGTCCACCACGCGCTTCACGGGTTCGGCGGGCATGTCGCCGGGCGAGGCCAGGTACAGGGCGTCCACGCCCCGCAGGGCTTCCCTCACGCTTGCCTCGTCCGCGTAATCGAAGGGCACGACCTCCGCACCGGGAAAAGCCTGCCGCGCCTTGTCCACGGTGTGTGCCCCGACGCGGACCTCCACGCCTCGCTCCTGAAGCTGACGAACGACCTCCTGGCCGACCTTGCCGTTGGGGGTGGTGACGAGAACTTTCATGGGGCTCCTTTCGCGACCTTGTGGCCGGATGGAGGCACCTTACGGCCAAGCAGTGTGTTTTGTAAAGTACCTACCTTCTGGTGCGTTAGTGGGAGACACGTGGTATATGGGGAACATGACCGAACAAGCCGCCGACGTCTTGAGCAGGCACTGCCCCAGCCAGGGCGTGCTGGAGATGGTCACAGGCAAGTGGAGCGTGCTCGTGCTGTACGCCCTGCGCGCAGGGACGCTGCGCTACAGCGAGCTGGAACAGGCGGTAGACGGCATCTCGCAGAAGATGCTCACCCAGACCCTGCGCGACCTGGAGCGCAACGGTCTGGTGGCGAGGACCGCGTACCCCGTCGTGCCGCCCCGAACCGAGTACCGCCTGACCGACCTGGGTGCGAGCCTGGAAGGCATCGTCACCGACCTGGGGAGGTGGGCCCAGAACAACATGGGCGCCGTGCTCGTCGCGCGGCAGGATTACGACGGACGACGCGGCGGACAAGCCCAGGCCAGGTGACACGACAAGAGCCGTCATGCTGAAGAGAAGGGCTCCCCTGAACAAGGAGGGCATGCCCCGTTCAGCATGACGGCGTTCTTTTGTCCAGCACTTCAAGAACCAGCACTTCAAGAAGAGGAATCGCCCTCGTCCTTCGGCCCGGTTACCTCCGCAGGTCGCGCAGGCGGCGGTACAGCTCCCGCTCCTCGTCGCCGAGGTCCTTGGGCACGGTGAGGTTCAGCCGCACGTAGAGGTCCCCGCGCGTGCCGTCCTTCTTCGGCCAGCCCTGCCCGCGTAGCCTCATCCGGCGGCCCCCGCTGCTTCCGGCCGGAACCTTGAGGTTGCCGCTGCCGCCGAGCGTCTGCACCGTCACCTCCCCGCCGAGGGCGGCCACGGGTGCGGGCACGTCCACCGTGGTGATCAGGTCGTCGCCGTCGAGGTCGAAGCGGGCGTCTTCGAGCACCCGGATGGTGAGCAGCACGTCGCCGCCCCCCGGGGCCTGCCCGGCGAGGCGCAGGCGGCTGCCGTCCCGGGTCCCGGCGGGCACCCGCAGGCTCAACCTCTTGCCGTCCACGTTGATCACCTCGTCCGAGCCGCCGTAAGCCTCCTCCAGCGTGACCTGAAGCTCGCCCTCCACGTTCTGCACGAATCTCCGCCCCTGGGTGCCGCCGATGCCGCCGAGCAGGTCTTCGAGATTCACCTGCCCCCCCGAGAAGCCGCCCCCACCCTGAAAACCACCGCCGCGCCGTCCCCCCATGCCGAATAAGCCCTGGAAGAAATCGCTGAATTGGCTGGGGTCGAAGCCCGCGAAGTCGCCGCCCTGGAAGTTGCCCGCGTCGCCGTAGCCCGGCGGCACCTGCCCGGTGTGCCCGAACTGGTCGTACAGCCTGCGCTTCTCCGGGTCGGAGAGCACCGCGTACGCCTCGCCGATCTCCTTGAACTTCTCGGCGGCCCTCTCATCGCCCTGGTTCTTGTCCGGATGGTAAGTCTTGGCAAGCTTGCGGTACGCGCTCTTGATGTCCGCGTCCGAGGCGCCGCGCGAGACGCCGAGGACGTCGTAGTAGTCCTTGTATGCCATAGGGAGCCCTCAGCTTTCAGCCGTCAGCCCTCGGCGAACAGCCTTCGCCCCAGTCCTGCTGGGAGCTGAAGGCTGACCGCTTACTGCTTCTTGCTCACCACCACCCGCGCCGGGCGCACCAGGCGGTCTCCCATCCGGAAGCCGGGCTGGTAGACCTGCACGATCACGTCGTCACCTTCGCCGGGCACGACTTGCAGCGCCTCGTGCCACTGCGGGTCGAAGGTCTCGCCCTCCTTACCCGTCGCCTCCAGACCCAGATTGCCGAAGACGCGCAGCACGGTCGCCTGGACGGCCTGCACGCCGGGGATGAGCTTGGAGGCGTCGCCGCTGCCCATGCTCACCGCGCGGTCGAGGTCGTCGTAGACGGGCATCAGCGCCTCGGCGGCCCGGGCGACGCCCTGGCTCTGGGCGGCCTGCACGTCCTCCTGGGTGCGGCGGCGGTAGCTCTCGAAGTCGGCGGCGAGTCGGCCCAGGCGCCCCCTCAGGTCGGCGTTCTCCTTCTCCAGCTCGCCTACGCGCTCCAGCCGCGCCATCATCTCCTGCACCTGGCCGAACATGTTCTCGTCGAAGCCGCCCAGTTCGGCGTCCTCGTCCGTGTTGTCGGTCTCGGCGCCTTGGAGGTCGGCGTCGATGGTCTTCGTGTCGGCGCGGGTGTCGTGCTTGTCCTGGGTCGCCTGCTCGTTCGTGTTCTTGAGATCGTCGTTGTTGGTCATGGTCGGGCCTCGCCTTCTGAACATCGGTCAAGGATAGGGGAGAGGGGGCACGCTGGCCGTCCTCTCCCCTTGGGTTCTATGTCTGGAGCGGACGTTACTGGGCGGGCTTGAAGTCCGCGTCGATCACGTCGTCTTCCTGCTGCCGTCCCGCGCCGCCCTGGGGGCCGTCCTGCCCGCCACCCTGTCCGCCCTGGCCCGCAGTCATGAAGGAGCGCAGTTCCTCCTCCAGCCGCTTCTGGGCCGCCTCGATGCGGGCGTCGTCGTCACTGCGCACGGCCTCCTCGGCCTCGGTCGCGGCGGCCTGCAGGCGGTCCTTGGCCTCCTGAGGAGCACCCTGGTTCTCCTCGATCTGGCCGAGGGCCTGGACGCGCAGAGAGTCGAGGTTGTTGCGCTTCTCGACCCGTTCGCGGCGCTTGCGGTCGGCCTCGGCGTTCTGCTCGGCCTCGCGCACCATCCGGTCCACGTCACCCTTGTCGAGGGTCGTGGTGTTCTCGATGCGGATGGAGGCTTCCTTGCCGCTGGTCTTCTCCCTGGCGGTCACGTGCAGGATGCCGTTCGCGTCGATGTCGAAGGTCACCTCGATCTGCGGGCGACCGGCGGGCATGGGCGGAATCCCTTCGAGCTTGAAGCGGCCGAGAGACTTGTTGTCGGCGGCCATCGGGCGCTCGCCCTGAAGGACCACGATCTCCACGCCGGGCTGGTTGTTCTCGGCGGTGGTATAGATCTCGGTCTTCTTGGCGGGAATCGTCGTGTTGCGGGTGATCATCGGCGCGACCATGCCGCCCTTGACCTCCACGCCCAGCGTCAGCGGCGTCACGTCCACGAGAACGATGTCACCCAGGGACGAGTCGCCCTGGATAATGCCCGCCTGCACGGCGGCACCCAGCGCCACGGCCTCGTCGGGGTTGACCGACTCGTTGGGCGTCTTGCCGGTGAGGTCCTGCACGATGCGCTTGACGGCGGGGATGCGGGTCGAGCCGCCGACCAGGATCACCTCGTCGATCTGGTTCGCGCTGAGCTTGGCGTCCGACAGGGCCTGCTCGACGGGCTGGCGCACACGGCGCAGCAGGTCGGCGGTCAGCTCCTCGAACTTGGCGCGGGTCAGCGTGCGCTCCAGGTGTTGCGGGGTGCGCGTCTCGGGGTCGAAGGTGATGAAGGGGAGGCTGATCGTGGTCTCGGAGGCGTTGCTCAACTCGATCTTGGCCTTCTCGGCGGCCTCGATCAGGCGCTGAAGGGCCTGGGGGTCCTTGCGCAGGTCGAAGTTGTGTTCCTTCTGGAACTCGGTGGCGAGCCAGTTCACGATCCGCTGGTCGAAGTCCGCGCCGCCGAGGTGCGTGTCGCCGGAGGTGGACTTCACCTCGAACACGCCGTCGCCCAGCTCCAGGATAGTCACGTCGAAGGTGCCGCCACCCAGGTCGAAGACGAGAACGGTCTCGTTGCCCTTGCGCTCCAGGCCGTACGCGAGCGCGGCGGCGGTGGGCTCGTTGATCACGCGCAGCACGTTCAGGCCCGCGATCTCACCGGCCTGCTTGGTGGCCTCGCGCTGGCTGTTGTCGAAGTACGCGGGAACGGTGATCACCACGTCCTTGATCTTCTCGCCCAGCTTGGCGGAGGCGTCCTGCACGAGCTTGCGCAGCACCTCGGCGCTGACCTGCTCGGGGGCGTAGTCCTTGCCCGAGACCTCGATGCGGACCGAGCCGCCCGGGCCTTCCTTCACCTTGAAGGGGCTGCGGGCTGCCTCCTCGTGCACCTCGTCCCAGCGGCGCCCGATGAAGCGCTTGACCTCGAAGAGGGTAGCTTGCGGGTTCAGCGCGGCCTGGCGGCGGGCGATCTGGCCCACGAGGCGCTCGTCGCCCTTGAAGGCCACGACGGACGGGGTGGTGCGCGAGCCCTCCGCGTTCACGATGACTTCGGGGCGACCGCCCTCCATCACGGCGATCACGGAGTTGGTGGTTCCAAGGTCGATTCCTACGGCTTTCGGCATGTTTGACTCCTTGGGTATGGGGGATGCTGCGCCCTGTTCGGGAACAGTCCTGAAACTGACCACAGCATAAGCCCACAGTTGCTAGCAGTCAATAGAGTTGAGTGCGATACGCTCAAGGCTCAAGGCTGGGTCAAGGATGGGGGTAGGCACTGCCCGGCCCCCGCACATCGCCATTTCGGTTCCAGAGTTTCCCGGCCCGCACGCCCTACACTGAGGCATGACACCCGCACAACGCAGCGAGGGGAGCCGAGCAAGCGGATGAAACGAGCCTCTTGGGGGTGGGGACTGGCCGCCGCCGTGATCGCGCTGCTCCTCCTGATCAGCCTGGTCGCCCCGCGCGGGCGCCCCGGCGAACTGCCGCTCGAAGACTTCACCGCCGCCCTGCGCGACGGGCAGGTAGCGACGGCCAACGTGCAGTACCAGAACAACACCGCCCTGCTCACGGGCAAGCTCGAAGACGGCCAGGAGTACCGCACCCGGACGCTCGCCGCCGACCCGGCCATCAGCCTCGCCCGCCTCCAGGCCGCCGGAGTAAACGTTTCCCTCGCCTCCAACACCCGCCTGAGCCCCCTCGCCGTCCTGAGCGGCCTGCTCACCCTGCTCCTCATCATCGGCCTGGTGGTCCTCCTGCTGCGCGGTCGTCAGAGCGGGGGCACGGACGCCGCGAGCACCTTTGGGAAGTCGAAGGCGGCGGTGATCAGCGAGGGGCAGATCAAGCTGACCTTCGCCGACGTCGCCGGGTGTGACGAGGCCAAGCAAGACCTCCAGGAAGTCGTCGACTTCCTCCGTCAACCCGAGCGCTACCACCAACTCGGCGCCCGTATCCCCCACGGCGTCCTCCTCGTCGGCCCCCCCGGTTCCGGCAAGACCCTGCTCGCCAAAGCTGTGGCAGGGGAGGCCAAGGTGCCGTACTTCTCGATTTCGGGCTCGGACTTCGTCGAGATGTTCGTGGGTGTGGGGGCGGCCCGAGTGCGGGACCTGTTCGAGCAGGCGCGCAAGAGTTCTCCCTGTATCGTCTTCATCGATGAGATCGACGCTGTGGGGCGCAAACGCGGGGTCAACCTCCAGGGGGGCAACGACGAACGGGAACAGACCCTGAACCAACTGCTGGTGGAGATGGACGGGTTCGGGAGCGGGCAGGAGGTGATCATCCTGGCGGCGACCAACCGGCCGGATGTGTTGGACGCAGCCTTGCTGCGTCCAGGGAGATTTGACCGTCAAGTCGTGGTGGATGCACCCGACGTGCGAGGCAGAGAACAGATTCTGCGAATTCACGCTCGCACCAAGCCGCTCGATCCCAGTGTGGACCTGGGGATCGTGGCGCGGAGGACGGCGGGGATGGTGGGGGCGGACCTGGAGAACCTGCTGAACGAGGCGGCGTTGCAGGCGGCACGGGCGGGAAGAAATAGGATCACCGGGCGAGATGTGGACGAGGCCAGGGACCGGGTGCTGATGGGCCCGGAGCGCCGCTCTCTCGTCGTCAGGGAAGCGGACCGCAAGGTCACCGCCTACCACGAGGTCGGCCACGCCCTCGCCGCTCAACTCCTCCCACATGCGGACAAGGCGCACAAGCTGACGATTGTGCCGCGCGGGCGCTCGCTCGGCTCGGCGCTGTACACGCCCGAGGACCGGATGCACCACACTCGCGCGGCGCTGCTCGACCGCATCTGTGTGGCGCTCGCCGGGCACGCGGCCGAGCAGGTCGCCACCGGGCAGATCACGACGGGAGCGGCCAACGACTTCCAGCAGGCGACGAACCTCGCCCGCCGCATGGTGACCGAGTGGGGCATGTCGGGCGTGGGGCAGATCGCGCTCGCGCAGGAGAGCGAGGGGTATCTGGGGTATGGCCCGCAGCAGGGGCTGTACAGCGACCACACCGCCGAGCGCATCGACACGGCGCTGGGCGAGATTCTCAACGGGCAGTACGACCGCGCACTCGATCTCCTCACCGAACACGCGCACGTCCTCCACCGCCTGACCGACGCCCTGATGGCCCGCGAGTTCCTGACGGGGGACGACGTGCGGACCGTTCTCGCGGGGGGGACGCTGCCCGACGTGGCTGTGCCCAGAACCTCGGGCGACTCCGACGGTCCCGCCGCCCACCCCGGGCTGACTCCCGACCCGGCCTGAGCCTGCTCCCCCGAGCCGCCCCAAACACGTCCCGTTCGGCGGCGGCTTCGCATTGTCGCCCCGGTCACGCATTTGTCTTCGGCCAAGATCACTCCGTGCCCCGGTCCGTCACCACCGCTATACGCTGTCCTATGGCACGTTTGTCCCGTTCGCTGTTCCTCGCTGGCCTGCTGCTGGGCGGGGCGGGGGCCCAGGAATCCATCACCACCTCGGCGCAGGAGACGCCCCTGCCGCCCGTGCAGGCTGCGCCCGCCGCCGCGCCGGGAGTTCCTGTCCGGGCGCAGGTGGCCCAGGGGACTCTGGTGGGCCGCGAGCAGGGGGGGGTGCGGGTGTTCCAGGGGGTGCCGTACGCCGCGCCGCCCGTCGGCGAACTCCGCTGGCGGGCGCCGCAGCCCGTCTCCGCCTGGAGGGGTGAGCGCGACGCCGCACGTCCCGGCGTGGCGTGCGTGCAGACTCGTCCCCGGCAGATCGGCGGTGGCCTGCGCGGGGCGGAGGATTGCCTCTACCTCAACGTCACCGCGCCCGCCCTGGCCCTGCGCGCCCCCGTGATGGTCTGGATTCACGGCGGCTCCTTCGAGAACGGGGCGGGCAGCGACTACGACGCCCGGGTCCTGGCGAGAGAGCAGGGCGTGGTTGTCGTCACCGTGAATTACCGCCTGGGCCCCTTCGGGTTCCTCGCCGCGCCCGCGCTGCTGGAGGGGCGGACGCTGGGGAACTACGGTCTCCTCGACCAGCAGGCGGCCCTGCGCTGGGTGCGGGCGAACGCCGCCGCCTTCGGGGGCGACCCCGCGAACGTCACCGTCTTCGGCGAGTCGGCGGGCGGGATGAGCGTGTGCGCGCAGCTCGCCTCTCCGGGGGCGGCGGGCCTCTTCGACAAGGCCATCCTCCAGAGTGGGCCCTGCACGCCCGAGATCAACATGGTGCCCGTCACTCAGGCCCTGAACACGGGCCGGGAGTACGCCCGCGCGCTGGGCTGCCCGGAGGGCGACGCCGCCTGCCTGCGGGCCGTTCCGGCCGAGAAACTGCTGAGGACACCCGTCCCGGGCCGCCGTGCCCCCGGCTCCGTCGATCTGCCGCCCGTGTACGGCGACGGTACGGTGCCGCGCGCCCCAGCGGACGTGTTCGCGGACGGCGAGGTCAACCGCGTGCCCGTATTGATCGGCAGCAACCTCGACGAGGGAACGCTCTTCGTGGCGCCCCTGGGGGCGCGGGGGGACATTCCCCTGTGGCAGTACTGGGCGCTTGTCGGCGTGCTGGAGGGCTGGAACGCGCCGCGCGTCCTCGCCCAGTACGCCGCCCGGGACTACCCGACGGTGGGTCTGGCCGCTGCCGCCCTCGTCACCGACGGCCTTTTCGCCTGCCCGGTGAACGACATCGCCCACGACCTCGCCCGGGTGACGCCCGTGTACGCCTACGAGTTCCGCGACCGCACCGCGCCCATCGCCTTCCGCCCCACCGCCGGTGTCCCGAGCTACGGCGCCTATCATGCCGCCGAACTCATCAGCGTCTTCGGAACGCCCCTCACGGGCCTCGCCGATCCCGCGAAGTTCACCCCCGTCCAGGCGGACCTCGCCCGCCTGATGCGGACGTACTGGGCGAACTTCGCCCGCAGCGGCAACCCGAACTCGCCCGCCCAGCCCGGTCTTCCCGCCTGGCGTCCCCTCGACCCCGCCCAGAACAACCTGCTGACCTTCGCGCCGGGCCGCGTCGCCGAGAGCACCGCCTTCCGGCAGGAACACCGCTGCGACCTCTGGAGCCGCTGAGGCCGGGCCTATGAGGCGGCTGCTCCCCACCCTCGTGCCGCTCCTGCTCGTGGTCGCCCTGCTCGCGGAGACCTGGCGGCAACGGCGCGACCCGCTCGACCTGGGGGTGGTCGTCGCGGGTCTGGTCGGTCTGGCGCTGTTGTGGCCTGCGGTGCGGGAGGGTGGAAGTCAGGCCCGGCTGGCCGCGCGGGGGCTCGTCGCCCTGGTGGCGGGCGTCGCCCTCTTCGGGGTGCGGGAGCCGGGGTCGGCGCTGGGCTTCGCGGCGGTGCTCGTCGCCACGCAACTCGTCGTCGGGCGGCTCCTCAGGAGGCGTTAGACCGGACTCACCTCAGCCACGCGTGACCGCCGTGTCGCGCCCGGGCACCGCGCACTGGCCGTCCTCGCAGGCCTCCGCCGGGGTGCCTTCGCCCAGCAGGGTCAGGGGGGCGGGGTGCGTCTCGGCCCACACCTGCTCCAGCGCCCCGCGCAGCACCTCGGGCGACTGGGCGCCGCTCACCCCGTACTTGCCGCCCAGCACGAAGAAGGGGACTCCACTGATGCCGAGGGCGTGTGCCTGCGCCTCGTCCTGCCGGACCGCCTGAGCATATTGCCCACTCTCCAGCGCCTCGCGCACCTCCGCCGCGTCCAGGCCGACCTCCGCCCCCAGCCGCGCGAGGACTTCCCGGTCACCCAGGAACTCGCCCTCGGTGAAGAAGGCGGCGAGCAGCCGTTCCTTCATCGCGTCCTGCAAGCCCCTCTCCGCCGCGAGGTGGATGAGCCCGTGGGCCTGGGAGGTATTCGTGGGCTGCAACTTCTCGAAGTGGTACTCCAGCCCCTCGCCCGCCGCCGTCTGGGTCATGGTGTCGAGCATGTGCTGCGCCCGGGCCTCGCCGCCCCCGTACTTGCCCGCGAGGATCGCCCTCATGGACTGCCCGCGCTCCGACGGGGCCGAGGGGTCCAGCTCGAAGGAATGCCACACGACCTTCACCTGATCACGCTGGGGGAAGTTCGCCAGGGCGGCCTCGAAGCGCCGCTTGCCGACGTAGCACCACGGGCAGGCGATGTCTGACCAGATGTCGACGCGCAACTTGTCCGGGGAGGAGGGAGTGAAGAGGGTCATGGAGCCATTCTGACCCACTTTAAAAAACAGAGCAAGGAGGGGGCGCACGATCTGCCGTGGCGTCTGCCCGTGGGCAAGGAGACCAGCGTGAGGTCAGGGAGAAGTCCTATTCCCGGCCGCCCTCCCCCTCCTACACTCGCCCCATGACCTCCAATCCTGCCCGACCTCCCTTCGTCAAGCCCGGCGACGAGGAACTGCGCCAGCGCCTCACGCCCCAGCAGTACCGCGTCACCCAGCAGGAGGGCACCGAGCGCGCCTTCACGGGCGAATACTGGGACCACACGGAAAACGGCATCTACGTGGACGTGGTCTCCGGCGAACCCCTCTTCAGCTCCCTCGACAAGTACGACGCGGGGTGCGGCTGGCCGTCGTTCACCCGGCCCATCCCCGATGTTCGCCTGACCGAGAACACCGATTACAAGATCGGCTATGCGCGCACCGAAGTCCGGTCCGGGCAGGCCGACTCGCACCTGGGGCACGTCTTCCCAGACGGCCCGCAGGAGCAGGGCGGCCTGCGCTACTGCATCAACTCGGCGGCTTTGAGATTCGTGCCTGTGGAGCGGCTGGAGGCAGAGGGATACGGGGAATACCTGGGGCTGTTCCGGAAATAGATGACAACAGGAGAGAGGCCGCCCCGGACGTGTGGGCGGCCTCCCCTCTTCTGGTGGTTACTCTCCGTCCTCGCAGGCGATGCCATTGTGGTTGCGGTCGAGGGCCGTGCGGTAACCGGGCTTTCCCAACCGCACGGGAGCCGCGCTCGCCGCCCGCATAGCCGCGCAGGAGCGGTAGTACGCGGCTCCCGGCCCGGTCAGCCGCGCGCTTCCCGTGACGGGCCGCACGAACGCCCGTGCCACGTACCCCGCCTGTCCCGCGTACGTGGTCCGGCACCACTGGCCCCCGCACGCCACGAGCAGCAGCGTGTTGCCGGGAACGACGCCCAGAATCCGCCCCGCCTCGCTCGGCTGCCGCCGCAGGTTGACGGGGGTAGTCGTCAGCGCGGTCGCGGCCTCCGACACCCCGAGCAGCGTGACGGAGAGGGCCAACAGTCTCACGAGATGACGCATTCGGGGAGCATAGCAGGCCACGGCGTTCCCGGGCCCGGGTGGAGAATAGGGCCGTGCGACACATCGCCCTGCTGCGCGGAATCAACGTCGGCGGAAACCGCCGGGTGCCCATGACCAGCCTCAAGAACACGTTCGAGCGCCTCGGATTCACGGACGTTCGGACCTACATCCAGAGTGGCAACGTTATCTTCGAAGCGGAGAAGCCCGACCAGCACGCCATTGAGGAGGCTCTGCGGGTGGGCTTCGGCTTCCCGGTGGACGTGATGCTGCGGAGCGCCGGGGAATGGGCCGCCCTTGCTTCCCGCAACCCCTACCCCGCTCAGGCGGCAGCGGACGGCACGAAGGTCCACATCGCGTTCCTGCACGACGTTCCCAATCCTGCCAGGCTCGACGCCCTGCGCGCCCGGACGACCGGGGAGGAGCTGTGGGAATGCCTGGGCCGGGAACTCTACCTCTACACGCCGAGGGGGATGGGCCAGAGCAGGCTCAGCCTCGCTCCCCTCGGCCAACCCGTCACCGTCCGCAACTGGCGCACCGTGCAGGAAATCGGGGAGATGCTGAGGGGGTGAGAGGGCCGCACATCGGGTTTGCCCGTGTGGCCCTCCATATGCCGGTTTGTTCCTGTCTCAGCTCTCCGTCGCCCCGGAGCGCACGCCGCCGTCCGCCTCGTCCGTCGTCTCCTCGCCCGCCTCGGTGTTGCCGGGTGTACCGGTGCTGCCCGCTCCCCCGGCGCTTGTGATCCCCGTCTCCTGCTCGTGCTCCTGGCGCCGCGCGTAGGCTTCCTGCATCTGTTCAGCCTCGTTTGTGTGGTCGTCCATGTGCCGAGCGTAGGAGGCGGCCCCCCTGGTGAGGTGTGCGGCCTCCCAACCCTGCCTTCACCCAACTTTTCCCCGTTGTTCCCGGTGTCGGCAGACAATGCCACGACATGACGGGAAGACGAAGGAGCGAAGAGGCCAGCCGCCTGACCGCGCGCCCGGGCGAAGTGGCACAGATGCCGCAGGGGCGCGGCCTGCAACCGCTCGGCCTGGGAGACCGCCGCGACGGTCTGCTCTACGTGCCCACCACCCACCCGCTCCCCGGCCCGCGCCCGCTGCTGGTGCTGCTCCACGGCGCGGGAGGCACGGCCAGCCACAGCGTCGCCCCCTTCACCGCCGCCGCCGAGGAGCGGGGCCTGCTGCTCCTCGCGCCCGACTCGCGTGGCGGCACCTGGGACGTGATTGGTGGCGGCTACGGCCCCGACGTGGCCTTCATCGACCGCGCCCTCGCCCACGTCTTCGCGCGGTATCCGGTGGACCCAGCCTGTATCGTCCTCGACGGCTTCTCGGACGGCGCCTCCTACGCCCTCTCGCTCGGGCTGGGCAACGGCGACCTGTTCACGCACCTGATGGCCTTTGCTCCCGGTTTCATGGCTCCCGCCGCGCAGGTGGGCGAGCCCCGCATCTTCGTCACGCACGGCGACGGGGACCGCGTTCTCCCCATCGACCGCTGTAGCCGTGTGATCGTGCCGCAGCTCACCCGGGCCGGGTACGACGTGACCTACCGCGAGTTTCGCGGAGGGCACACGGTCCCGCCCGAGTTGGTGGAGGAGGCGCTGGAGTGGCTGGAGGGGAGGGCGCCCGATGGGCCCTCGTAGGATGGGGGCATGACGGGCGGCAAGGCCAGGCGAGTGACGGTGACCCTCCCCGCCGCGCTCGCCCTTTACCTGGACGAGTACCGGCAGACCCACGGCCTCGCCAGCCGGAGCGAGGCTGTGGCTCACGCTGTTCGGGCACTACACGAGAAAGAGCTTCTGGAAAGGGCTGGCGAGACCGAACGTCCTGCTGTTGAGCGTGCCCTGCGGCGGCTGGGTGGAAGTCCGCTGGGGTTGAAAGTGAAGGGTTCGGCCAAGCTCGCTCCCGTCAGTGGTCCTCCCATCAAGGAGCTGCTGCCGGACCTGCTGGAGCCGTCACTTGTAGATGAGGAAGCGGAAGTCAGCACCCAGCAGCAAGAGTTGGCCGAGCGTCTGGCCCTTGCGCGGGAGGTTACGGAAATCGGGCAGGAGATCGATCCCTACTGATTCCTGCTCACAGGGGCGTCATGGTCCCCTGCGATGCTAACGTCCTTTACCGGATCAGATGCACCTTGAAGGGCAGGTCTAGGATTTTCGTCCACCCCCGCTCCGCCGTCATCACGTCCACGCCGAGGACTTCTGCCGTTCCCGGGCACGCCGCATCCCCAAGGCTCAGCGCATAGGGCGATCTGCGGGCGTAATAGAACACGGCCTTTTCCCGGCAGGCCCCGTCAAAGGGCACTTCCCGCACGAAGCCGAGCAGCGGGTCAATTCGCGCCTGCACCTGCTTCGGCGTGTACTCTCCGCGTCCGATCAACTTTCCCTGCGTCTCCGTCAGGGTGATGCTGCTGACCAAACAGGGTCGGCTACTCACGACCCGCAGAACCTCAGCCCCGCCCTCTTCCCCGAGAAGGAACGCGATGAGGGCGCTGGCGTCCAGAAGCACGCCTTACCAGCCCTTGCTCTGGGCTTCGGCCCGGCGCTCGTCCAGCAATTCCTGCGTCAGGTCCCGGTCCGCCAGCAACCCCTCTTTCTTCAGGCTGCCGTATAACGCCTCCGCCAGCAGACGGCGGCTCGTGAGCTTGTACCCGCCTTCCTCCTTGAGCAGGATGAGATCGTCCCCCTCCTGCACACCGAGGTCAGCGCGAACGTCAGAGGGGACGACGACCCGCCCCTGTGCTTGAAGCTTGAGGCTGTAGGCAGGAATAGTGGTCATGCCTGATTATAACCAGATAGGCAGAAGGGTCGGGCGCTCCTGGTTTTTTCCCTCCATCCTGTCCAGCTCAACCCCGCCGTCTGAGACTGTGGCCCGTGCCGGGGCGAAGGCGGCAGCTAAACTCGGACCAACCTCAGTGGGATGTGCTCGGCGTACCGCTGGAAATCCCTGTCCTTCGTCAGAAGGGGCAGACCCCAAGTCACGCTGCAAGCGGCAATCAAAAGGTCCGTGCTGCTTCCCTGAATGCCCTTGCTGCGGCAAGTGTTGAAGAACTCTGCCGCCAACTCGTATTCCGCCGCCCTTGGCGCCCGGTCCTCGAAGGCTTGCAGGGCCGCCCGGGTCCGCTCGAACTGCGCCCGGTCACGAATACCCTGCAAGACCTCCTGACGGATGCAGCCCAGCATTTGCACCCACCCGGCGTCTACCAGTTCAGCCAGGAGTAGGCGTTCGGCGGAGGGTTCGCCCGTACGCTTGCGAAAGCCCTCCGACCACACGTCCGTGTCCACAATGATGAGCCCACTCACGAGCGTTTGCGCTGTGCCCGCATCTCTTCCTCGCTGTCCATATCGATGGTGCCGAACAGCTCCAGCACCTTGCGCTGCTCACGGTGGCGGATGTACTCAGTCAGAGCCTCGTTCACCGTCTCCCGCTTGGTGCGGTGCCCCCCCACCTTCAGGGCGCGTTCCAGGAGTTCCGGGTCGATTTGCAGGTTCGTTGCCATACCCCATGCTTACACAAGAGGTTGTGTAGAACCGTGGAGGGAGGTCGGAGGCTTATGGGGAGACGGGCCGTTTCATCGGCTTCCCCCTCCCCTCCCCGCCCACTCACACCATCTGTAGCTCCAGCCTGGACCGGAGTGCTTGATTGGGTAAGAGTAATAGTATGAGCATATGACATACGACACTGCACAGCGCGTCACGGTCAGCCTATCGCCGCACCTCGCCCGCTACCTCGACCAGTATCAGAAGACCCACCACCTGAGCAGCCGGAGTGAAGCCGTCGCCCAGGCCATTCAAGCCCTACGCGAGAGGGAATTAGCCGAAGCCTACGCCGACTATGCCCGTTCCGGCGAGTTCGTGGACCTTGAGAACGGCGACGGGCTGGAGGAAAGTGACGGCAGCAAGTGGCTGTAGGGCTTATCCGGCGGGGTGACATTCTGTTCGTCAATTTCAGCCCCGCACGCGAGAGCGAGGCCAACTACACCCGGCCTGCCGTGGTGCTGACCAACAATGCGGCCAACGCTAACAATGTCGTCATCACCGTGGTCCCGCTGACCAGCAACGTCGAGCGCGTGTATCCTTTTCAGCTCCTGCTGCCCCACCAGCGCACGGGCTTGAATGAAGACAGCAAGGCGCAGGTCGAGCAAATCCGCTCCGTCGCCCTCAGCCGTGTTCTCCGCCGCGTGGGGAACGTCCCCGCTGACCTGATGCTCGAACTGGATGCCAGGGTGCGGGAGCATCTGGCCCTCTGACCTCCCCACCCCACCCCGCCCAACCCCACCGTCTGGGGCTGCGGCCTGTGCCGGGGCAGCCAAGCACTATAGGTGTGTTTGTAATAGAATAGGGTTTAGCTTAGCCTCTTGCAAGTTCCAATGCTATTCGCCTGCTTATTTCTAATCCCGTTAGGTCCTCTATCCACAACCATTGTCCAGATGGGTTTACCTCTAAGAATACGAAGCGCCCTTTCTTATCAATTACAAAGTCAAAGCACCCATATGTAATTCCGAGTATTTCCATCATGGCAAGACATTTATCAAATATTTCTTTGGGTAATTCAAATGGTGTATGATCTTCACGTTTCAGACTAGTACTACAGCCGCAGTTAAGGAGCGGTAGACTTAGCGATGCCGCGTTCCAGCGCACCTCCTCGTCCGCACCAATGGTCGGCAGACCTCGGCACGCTCCACCAACGGATCGCCCCTCGGTTTGCCCGCAGTGAACAGCGTCAGCGTGCCCTGGCCTACGTACAGGCCCTCCTGAGTCCCGTCGAACGCAAGAACGGCTGGCAAGTGGCCGAGCGGATCGGTGAACACACCCCGGATGGGGTGCAACGCTTACTGTCTACCGCGCAGTGGGACGCGCAGGTCGTGCGTGACGACCTGCGCGAGTACGTGCTGGATCATCTCCAAACGCCTGAGGCGATCCTCGTCCTCGATGAGACCGGCTTCCTCAAAAAAGGCACCAAATCCGTCGGGGTTCAACGGCAGTACAGCGGGACCGCTGGTCGAATCGAGAATTGCCAGATCGGCGTTTTCCTGGCCTACGCGACGCCGAATGGCACGGCCCTGATCGACCGGGAACTCTTTTTGCCCAAGACCTGGATCGACGACCCTGCCCGTCGGACCGCGGCCAACATTCCCGACAGCATCACTGCGGCCACCAAACCACAACTTGCGCTCGCCATGCTCCGGCGAGCGTTCGACGGCGGCGTTCACGCCGCCTGGGTGACGGGCGATGCGGTGTACTCGGCCTACAACGTTCGAGACGTTCTCGAACAGCGACAGCAGCCCTACGTCCTGGAAGTTGCTGCCAACTTCCACGTGTGGGTTTGGCAGCAGGGCGGTCCGGCACAACTTCATGTGGCCGATCTTGCTGGGCAGTTTGAGCCGCACCAGTGGCAGACCTTGAGTGCGGGCTCAGGCAGTAAGGGCGAGCGGCTGTTCGACTGGGCATGGGTGAGTGTGACCGAGTTGATGGGTCCCGCCGTGGCGGCGGGACTCGGGCCGATCCTGCCCGCCGGGTTCCAGCGTTGGGTCCTGGCTCGTCGTTCGCTCAAGGACCCGACCGACCTCGCCTACTACATCTCGTTCGCTCCGTCGAGCACGACCTTGGCAGAGGTCGTGCGAGCTGCTGGATCACGTTGGGCTATTGAGGTCGCGTTCGAGATGGCCAAGGGTGAGGTGGGCCTCGATCAGTACGAGGTCCGCTCGTGGGTGGGCTGGTATCGGCACATCACCTTGGCCATGCTGGCCCACGCCTTCCTGACCGTGGTCGCTGCCCGCGAGAAAAAGGGGGGTCGGCGACCGACCAAGACCTCATCCCGCTAACCGTGCCCGAAGTGCGCCGCCTCTTGCTCTTGGTCTTGCCGCAGAACAAGTCAAAAGCGCTGGTGTGGAGGTGGTCCTGGTGGCGCCGACTTCACCAAGCACGAGCCCGGCAAAGCCACAGGCGCCGCCAACAACGCTGGCTCTCCTCCCGCTAACTGCGGTTGTAGTACTAGAGGCTGCCAAGAACGTTATGCAAAAAAGGGCTTAAGGTTGTTACAGAGCAGAACGCAGGCGGCCAGGAAATGGAACCCGACCAGCGTGGACGGCAGTCGCTCTAAATCCCGCCCCAGCCGTCGGAAGCGCGATAGCCACGCGAACGAACGTTCCACCACCCAGCGTCTGGGCAGCAGGATAAAGCCCTTGGCGGCTTCCGAGCGTTTGATGACGACCAGTTGCACCCCCGCTTCGGTCGCCTCCAAGGCGGTCTGCTGTCCCGTGTAGCCCTGATCGGTAAAGGCGACCTCGACGTTGACGCCCGTGGCTTCTTGCACCTCCAGGCACAGGTCTTTGACCTGTGCTCTGTCCTGCTCGTTCGCGGGTGTGGTCAGCACCGCGAGCAGGTGACCCAGGGTGTCTACGGCCAGGTGTACTTTGGTGCCCTTGCGCTTCTTTGCGCCATCAAATCCCGCGCGGTGGCCGCTCTCAGGTGTGCTTTGCAGGGTGCGACTGTCGATGATGATGGCCGTGGGCTCGCTGTTTCTCGACCGCTCGACGCGGGAGAGCAAGCGCAGGTCGTGGGCGGCATTCTCAAAGCACCTAGCCTCAAACCAGCGGTGCGCCTGTTGGCGCACCGTCTCCGCAGGCGGGAAATCGTGGGGCAGGTAGGCCCACTGTGCCCCCGTGCGCGCCACCCACAGCAGCGCATTCAGCACGTCCCGAATCGGGTATTTCCGCTGCCCTGCATCCTGGGCACTGAGCAGCAGGTACGGGAGCAGGAAGAGGTAGGTGTCGTCGTCTACGTCGCTGGGGTAGCCTCGCCGCGTCACCCGCCCATTCTGCCCTGCCCAAACTCTTGCCCCAGAAGTTCAATCCTGTTCTTGGCAGCCTCTACTAATTCTTCTGAAATCCAACTTACCCTCCTCGTGTTTCTGAGAATTTATCAGACAGGCAAAGCAGCTCGTACCAACAAAAGTAACCCGTAGATCAAAAGCCTTTTCGATCCTCGGTTGAAATATAATGGGAGACCACTTCATATCTTGTAAATAGGGAGTATGCTCCTCTGTAAGCTCTTGTGTGAATAGAATTCTGCTCTCAACTGTTTCACCATAATATAGATCAGCGTTTGGATATTTTTCACTTATATAGCTGTGTGTTCTTGCGTCGTATATTTGAGTAGGAATACTATAACCAGAGAGGGGTTTAAATATAACTGTCTCCTCATTATCGACAAGACGGCTAATTGAATTGGGGTCATTGGTTACGATGGTGTTAGGAGTTTCAAAATTTAAGCTCTTTGCAAGAATAAGCTGCCTAATCTTTAGAGCGGCAGTTCTCTCCGCGTTTATTGGGTTTATCCATTTGGCAGTAAGGATATGAGGCAAAGACAATATTAGGGAGTTTATTTCAGTGAAGCAGAAATCTCTATCGATTTTATCAAAAGAAGATGGGAGCGTAGGGTATCCCCAGCGTCTAAGCCAAACGGATTTGAAATCAGACCAAATTCGACCTTTCTCATCCACAATATGCAACTTAACTTGATCGTCAACAAAGGAAAACGACCAATTGTATGAGAGAACTACCTCCTCAAAGTTTACAAGGAGATAGTTCTCGCTAAGCTTTGTTAATTCTTCTGTGACCCTGCTTGTGCTTAAACGGTCTGATATCGACGATAAAATTAGTATGGGCCTTGTCAACGACATTAAAAGCCAAAAGAGGTATCTGCGGTTTCTGACTCGCCCGCCCCTCTGCTTGTGCTACTTACTGTCTCAGTAAATGACATTTCATCTGATGGCAAGCTGCCCGGAGCAAGTGCGGTATCGGCGAAGACGTTGGTTTGTCCATCTGCACTCTTAAATCTTTCGCTCCATCTTAAAACAAAAGGTTTTTCGATTTGACCCTCTACAATACCTAACTCAATGCTATTCCCTCTATCGTCTTCCATCTTAGACCTTCTTCAAAGGTTGTAGACCTAGACTTAGACAAAAGCAGCAATAACACACGTACACTTTTAGATGTACGTATACGCTCAGTTGCTAGAATCATACCACAAATTATCCTGTGTTACTTAGTTCACCCACTCCTGCAAGCTCCTAACCCCCAACTCCCTCCCCTTCGCTGCGGCTATCGCCCTGGCCGTCCACTCGGCGCCTTCGCGGGTGCTGACGATGGGCTTGCCGCGTTCCAGAGCGGTGCGCAGGAGCGGCGAGGCGGTCACGTCGATGAGGAGGTCGGGCAAGGCGCCCCCTTCCTGCTCGCGGATGACCCGCAGCCCCGCGCCCTCCAGCGTGGCGGCCACCCCGTCCAGCCCGTCCCCGAGGAGGAGCGCCGTGCCCGACAGCGGCAGGTTGCTCTTGGCCCCCAGCTCCGCGCGGTAGAAGGCAAGATACGGGTCCGTGTCGATGCCCATGCTCTCGCCCGTGCTCTTCATCTCCGGGCCGAGGACGGGCAGCACGCCCTTGAACTTCAGGAAGGGCAGGTGGACTTCCTTGACCGAGTACATGGGGGGCGTGGGCGTCCCGGTAAAGCCGATCTCCTCCAAGGTCTGCCCCACGGCGATCCGCGCGGCACTCTTGGCGAGCGGGTGGTTCACGGCCTTGGAGACGAAGGGCACGGTGCGGCTGGCCCGCGGGTTGGCCTCCAGGATGTACGCCACGCCGTCCTTCACCGCCCACTGCACGTTCATCAGGCCCCGCACGCCCAGCTCCAGGGCGAGACGTTCCGTGTCGGCCTTCACGCGCGCCATCAGTTCGGGGGAGAGGTTCACCGGGGGCAGCACGCACGCGGAGTCGCCCGAGTGGACCCCGGCGGCCTCGACGTGCTCCATGACCCCCGCCACGACCGCCCGCTCCCCGTCGCAGAGGGTGTCCACGTCGAGTTCCAGCGCACCCTCCAGAAACTGGTCGAGCAGGATGGACGGCTGCCCCTCGACGGCGGCGTACACCTCGTCCAGATAGGTCGTCAGCTCCTCCATGCTCCGCACCGTCCGCATCGCGCGGCCCCCGAGCACGTAGGAGGGCCGGGCCATCAGCGGGAAGCCGAGTTCAGCGGCGAGGCTCACGGCCTCCTGCGGTGTCTCGGCGACCTTGCCCCTCGGCTGCGGCAGCCCCAGCCGCTCGCACAGGGCGTTGAAGGAGGCGCGGTCCTCCGCCTCGTGGATCGTCGCCGGGGGGGTGCCGATGATGGGGGCGCCCGCGTCCGCCAGCCGCCGCGCGAGCTTGAGGGGCGTTTGCCCGCCGAGCTGCACGATCACGCCGACGGGCTTCTCGTGCTCGACGATGTTCATCACGTCCTCGAAGGTCAGCGGCTCGAAGTACAGGCGGTCGGCGGTGTCGTAGTCGGTGCTGACCGTCTCCGGGTTGGAGTTGACCATGATCGTCTCATAGCCCGCCTCCTGAAGCGCCCAGACGGCGTGGACGGTCGCGTAGTCGAACTCCACCCCCTGCCCGATGCGGTTGGGGCCGCTGCCCAGGATCACCACCTTGGGCTTGTCGGTCGGCGTCACCTCGTCCTCCCACTCGTAGGTCGAGTAGTGGTAGGGCGTGTACGCCTCGAACTCGGCGGCGCAGGTGTCCACCGTCTTGTAGACCGGGGTGGCCTTGGCGACCTTGCGGAGTTCGCGCACCCCCAATTCGCTCAGCCCCACGAGTTCGCCCAGCCGCGCGTCGGAGAAGCCCAGCCGCTTGACCTCGCGCCAGATTTCGTATTTCCAGCCCCGGATGGGGCCGAGGTCCGCGATCTCCTTCTCGGCGTCCGAGATCTCCTGAAGCTGCCCCAGGAACCAGCGGTCGATCTTCGTCGCGTCGTGGAGGGCTGGGACACCCTCGCCCCGCCGCAGCAGTTCCAGCACGGCCTCCAATCGGCGCGGATTGCCGTACAGCAGGCCGCGCAACTCGTCGTCGGACATGGCGGCAAACGTTCCGCGCACGTCCGCCTCGATGCTCCGCAGCGCCTTCTGCACGCTCTCCTTGAAGGTGCGGCCAATCGCCATGACCTCGCCCACACTCCGCATCTGGGTGCCCAGCGCGTCGGGGGTGCCGGGGAACTTCTCGAAGGCGAAGCGCGGAATCTTCGTCACCACGTAGTCGATGGTGGGCTCGAAGGCGGCGGGCGTGACGCGGGTGATGTCGTTCGGCAGCTCGTCGAGGTGATAGCCCACCGCGAGCAGGGCGGCGATCTTGGCGATGGGAAAGCCGGTCGCCTTGCTCGCCAGCGCCGAGGAGCGGCTGACGCGCGGGTTCATCTCGATCACGATGACGCGCCCGTTGTCAGGATTCACCGCGAACTGGATGTTGGAGCCGCCCGTGTCCACCCCGATCTCGCGGATGATGGCGAGGGACTGGTCCCGCAGCCGCTGGTACTCCACGTCGCTGAGGGTCTGCGCCGGGGCCACTGTGATCGAGTCCCCGGTATGCACGCCCATCGGGTCGAAGTTCTCGATGGAGGTGATGATGACCACCGTGTCGGCGTGGTCGCGCATGACCTCCAGCTCGTACTCCTTCCAGCCCAGGATGCTCTCCTCAAGCAGCACCGAATGGACCGGCGAGTCGCGCAGGCCGCCCTCGGTGATCTTCAGGAAGTCCTCGTAGGTGTGCGCGATGCCGCCGCCCGTGCCGCCCAGCGTGAAGGAGGGCCGGATGACGATGGGGAGGCCGATCTCCTTCTGGTACTCCACGGCCTCGTCCATGCTGTGCACCATCTTCCCGCGCGCCGTCTCCACGCCGATCTTCTTCATCGCAGCCTGGAACGCCTCGCGGTCCTCGCCCTTGTGGATGGCCTCGGCGTTCGCGCCGATGAGTTCCACCCCGAACTCGGCGAGGGTACCGTTGGCGTTGAGGTCCATCGCCAGGTTCAGCGCCGTCTGCCCGCCCAGGGTGGGGAGCAGGGCGTCGGGGCGCTCCTTCTCGATGACCTTGCGGACGAACTCGGGCGTCAGCGGCTCCAGGTAGGTGGCGTCGGCGAGGTCGGGGTCGGTCATGATCGTCGCCGGGTTGGAGTTCACCAGCACGAGCCGGTAGCCTTCTTTTTTTAGCGCCTTGAGCGCCTGCGTGCCCGAATAGTCGAACTCGGCCGCCTGCCCGATCTGGATGGGGCCGCTGCCGAGAATCAGGATGGTCTGGAGGTCAGTGCGCTTGGGCATTCCAGGGATGCAGTATGGCACGGGGAGGGAGTGAGGGGGCTGAGTGGTGTGTATGAGTATGCAAACATCAGTCGCACATCACCTGCCGGAGACACACTAGAACTATGCTTGCTCTGCTCACGGCTCTGGTCGCCTCGCTTGGCGTACCCGCTCCCCAGTACATGCGTCCCGGTCCACCTAGGCCACACGTTGGTGGCATGGTGTTGCTGAGTGAAGGAGCCACTGCTGGGCCAAACGGTCGATTCGTGCGCGAGCCGCCATTTTTGTTGGATGGCAGCGGACGCGCCGCCCAGCGTGGCCCCTGGCTCAACCGCCCATTGAAAGTGATTCAAGAGACGACCACGGCCTATGTGCTGGATGACGGCACTGGGCAATACTGGGCATACCTTCCCAAACGGAATCTGGAGAAGAAGGCGGTCTTTCCGCTAGTGAGCGACAATGCCATGACTCAAAGGATTGCTGCGGAACTCGTCGGCAAGCGCGTGTGGGTCAACGGTCGGCCTGTCTTTCCCTGTGAAATAGTAAATGGCTATCACGCGGCCGTCATGCTTGAAAGCGCCCGCGTGTTGTCCGTTTGGCAGCTCGATGCGCCTGGAGTGAATGTTTCTCCACAGGGTGGGTTGGTCGATGGCGGCAGCCTTCGAAATGAGCGCGTGGGAACGACAACGACGTTGGTCATGCTTGGTGAACCTGAGAAGCTACGAGCCAACAGCGCCAGCATGGAGCCGAAGCTGGCTGGTCAATCGGCCCAACTCCTCTCCCAAGCACCACAACGCTGCACCACGCTGCCTGCTGTGTACGCCACCTACGAAGACGTAAGGCGTAATCTCACGGTGCAGCGGCCCCCCAAGTTGAACGTGCCACCACAGAGCGCAGCATGGGTTGAAAAATTTCTGATTAGGAAGACCAGGGCACAAATTCTGGCGACTTACGGCAGTCCCAATGAGGAAGGCTCCTTAGCCGCCGTGATGTCCCTCCCAGTGTGGAATTACGGTGATGTTCCGTATGCCTCTATGGCATTTGCTTTTGATGACGCTGGGCGAGTCGGCAAAGCGTCGATAGCTACCAGCCCCTGACGCCTACCTCTATCCCCTCCCAGTGCGGCGGGCGCCCCTGCATTCGCGGGCTGTGGGTTCGGGTGCGCGATGTGCTGGAGTTGCTGGGGGCGGGGGTAGGGGAACACCCGCGCTCCCTTGGCGCTAAACTCCACCCATGACCCTACTCGACCGTATCACCGTGAACCCCTTGCAGTGCGGCGGACGCCCCTGTATCCGGGGGATGCGGATTCGGGTGAGTGACGTGCTGGACCTGCTCGGCGCAGGGGTCGAGGTGGATGAAATCTTGAGCGACTACCCGGACCTGGAGCGCGAGGACATTTACGCCGCGCTGATCTGGGCTGCCCGGTACGTTGACCATCCCCGACTGAGTGCTTGAGCGGTGACGACTGAGCCGCTGGTTTATTGGATTGACGCGCAGTTGCCCCCTGCCATAGCACCTTGACTGACAGTGACATTCGGGGTGGAGGCGTACAGCGTGGCGTACCTGGGCTACCGGGAGGCGGAGGACGAAGTGATTTTTCAGGCGGCGCGGGCTGTAAGCGCAGTGGTGGTGTCCAAGGATGCCGACTTCCTTGAGCGGCTGGTACGCCTCGGCCCCCCGCCACAACTGCTGTATGTGACCTGTGGAAATACGAGCAAAGCGCGACTGGTAGAGATTTTTGGTCGGCATTTTGAGCATGCCCATAGGCTGCTCTCGTCCGGCGAGCCCATTGTTGAAATCACTTCGTAGCGAGGCCCCACCCGATGTGGCCCCACTTCCAATTCTGGCTATACTGGTGTCTACTCTTAGAAGGTCCGGTATGGCCGTGAAGCGGGTGGGCATCAAGGAGTTCAAGGACAAGGCGACGCAGCTTCTTGCCAGCGAGGACCTGTTGGTGGTGGAGCGGCACGGGAAGCCCATCGGTTTCTACACGCCGATCAAGCGTGCGGACCCGGAGAAGGTTCGTGAGGCGGCGGCGCGTCTCGACGCCAAAATGGAGGAACTCGCCAAACGGCTGAGCGTCAGTGTTGAGGAGCTGGAAGACATGATGTTTTCCGATGCTCGTTGATGTTGCTGGTTGTGGACACCAACGTCCTGGTGAGCGAGTGCCTGCGAGTCCGTGGTCGTCGGCGCCTCAGGGACGTTAGCCTGGAACTGCTGGTGACTGAGCGCGTAGACGGTGATTTCCAGTACGAGTTCCGGCGGCGTTTAGACCTCCTGGCGACACGGGCGAACCTCACGCCCGACGAACGGCAGGCTCTCGAAGAGGAAGTGGTCAACCTCTACAACAGCAAGGTCTTTGTCGCGGCGCCGGATCAATACGAACCCCTCGAATCCCAGGCCCGCCTCCGCATCCCCCGCGACCCCAACGACTCAGCCGCCTCAGCCTCCTGACAACGCGCTCCTCACCAACCCCACTGCAATCGCCCACATCACCACCCCGATCAGCACGTCCAGCACCTGCCACGCACGCGGCGAGCGCATCAGCAGCGCGAGGCGGCCCGCGAGCAGGGCGAGGCCGAAGAACCACAGCCACGAGGCGAGGATGGTGCCGAGGAGGAAGGTCGTCCGGCCCGTCCTCCCCAGCCCCGCGCTCGCCCCGCCGATCAGGACCACCGTATCGAGAATGGCGTGGGGATTGAGGAGGCTGAAGGCGGCGGCGGTGACGAGAATGGTGCCTGGGGTCTGCGCGGCTTGTCCCTCTGCCTGAAGCGTTCCGGGATGGCGGGCTGCCCGGAAGGAACGCCACCCGTACCATAGCAGGAAAGTCGCGCCCGCCAGCGTCCCGATGAGGACCAGCACCGGGGACCGCGCGAGCAGCGCCCCCACACCCAGCACCCCGAATGTGGTCAGCGCCGTATCGGCAAGTGAACACGTCAGCGCGGCCAGCCATGCATACCTCCGCGTCAGCCCCTGCCTCAGCACGAAGGCGTTCTGCGGCCCGATGGCGACGATCAGGGAGAGGCCCAGCGTCAGGCCGCGCAGGAAGGGGGGCACGGGGGAGAGGATAGGCGTATGGAGTGCGTGGGCCGAGTCGGCGAGCCCCCCGCCTTGTCCGGCCCGTTTGAAGCGGACCCCCAGGCCGGACTTCCCGCCCTTGCTGCAAGCCCCACATCCTGTCTGACCCGCCTCCCACGCCGCCCGCCTCCAAGCGCCCAGACTGCCCCCATGCCTGAACTGCTGCCGCGTGCCCAGTCCTCGTCCGAGAGCGTGTTCGCGCACATGAGCCGCCTCGCCTTGCGGCACGGGGCGGTGAACCTCGGGCAGGGCTTCCCGTCGGATCCACCGCCCGCTTTCCTGCTCGACGCGGCGCGGCGGGCGGTAGGGACGGCGGATCAATACGCCCCCCCGATAGGTCTGCCACTATTGCGGGACGCCGTGGGCGCGGACCTGGGGGTGGACGGCGCGGACGTGGTCGTGACCTCGGGGGCGACCGAGGCGCTGAACGTCCTCGCGCTCGCCCTGTACGGTCCCGGCGACGAGGTACTGATGTGTGAGCCCGTGTTCGACGTGTACGTGCCCCAGGCGCGGCTAGCGGGGGCCATGCCCGTCACCGTGCCCATGCGGCTGACGGACGAGGAGGGCTGGGCGCTCGACCTGGACGCCGTGCGCGCCGCCGTCACGCCCCGCACCCGGGCGCTGCTCCTCAACAGCCCCTACAACCCGACCGGGACCGTGTTTTCCCGGGCCGAACTCGATGCTCTCGTCGCCCTGGCCCGCGCCCACGACCTGTGGATCATCAGTGACGAGGTGTACGACGAGCTGTACTTCGGGGAGCAGCCGGTGGCCCTGCGGGACCTTGCGCCGGAGCGCACCTTCACGGTGGGGAGCGCGGGCAAGCGGCTGGAGGCGACCGGGTGGCGGGTGGGGTGGATCGCCTGCCCGCCGGGGCTGGCCGGGAATGTCGCGGCGATCCGCCAGGTGGGGTCTTTCTGCGCGCCCACGCCCTTTCAGGCGGCGGTCGCCTCGGCCCTGCCCGTCGCGCGGCGGGAGGGTTTCTACGAGGGCCTGCGCGCCGAGTACGGGGAGCGGATGAGGCTGCTCGCGGGGGGGCTGCGGAGGCTGGGGGCGACCGTGTTCGAGCCGCGCGGCACCTACTTCCTCACCCTGCGCCGTCCGGGCTGGACCGCCGAGACGCTGGTGGAGGAGGGGGTGGCCGTGATTCCCGGGACCGCCTTCTACGTGAGTCACCCCGCCCCGGAAGGCATGTTTCGGCTCGCCTTCTGCAAGTCGCGGGGGGAGTTGGGGCGGGCGCTGGAGCGGCTGGAGCGGGGGACCCATGTGGGCGCCTAGATACTTCGTTTAGGCAGGAACACGGGCCCGGAGGGATGACGTACGCTTTTTCCATGAAAAAGGCCCTGTTCGGACTCCTGGCCCTCTCCGCCGTCTCGACCGCCGCCGCCGACTCGGTGGGCGGGTTCATCGGCACCGGGGCCGGGGTGTACTACCGCAACGAACTCACCGTGAACTCCAGCGTGCGTTACGCCCTGAACCTCAACGCCGTGAACCTCTTCCGAGGCGGTTCGCTGGCCCTCGGTGGCGACGTGGCCTACCTGGGGCAGATTCGCAGCGGCGCGACCCTGGCGGGCTTCAACCCGTACTACGGCCTGGGCCTGGGCGCTGACGTCTCGCTGGGCAGCAACAACTACATCTCCGTCTACCCCCACGGTCTGCTCGGCCTGGAGTATCAGGTCACCACGCCCCTGAGCATCTTCGTCGAGGGCTCGGTCGGCCCCAGCCTCTCCATCGGCAACGGCGGCCTGAACTTCGACTTCCTGGGCTTCGGCGCCCGCGTGGGCGTCAACTACACCTTCCGCTAAGACGCCCGCTGCCCATCCCGCCCCCGGCCCCTTGCGGTCGAGGGGCAGTTTTTGTTGGCTGATTGGCGTCCCGCCTGTCCAGACCCCGCCTTGACCCCTCCCTCCCCGGCTGCTACCCTCGCTGCATAGACATACGCCCCGGCGTATATCCATACAGCCATGCAGACCCTGTTCCCCCGACGCTGACGCCCCGGCCTTTCCGTTTCTGGAAGAGGCCGGGTGTGTCACGCCGGGGGACCTGTGCTGCCTTTTCAGCCACGCCCCGACCTCCCTGGGAGAGACTAGAGCCATGAGCAAAGACAAGATCGTCCTCGCCTACTCCGGCGGCCTCGACACCTCCATCATCCTCAAGTGGCTCCAGCTAGGGCGCGACTACGACGTGGTGGCCTTCACCGCCGACCTCGGGCAGGGCGACGAGGTGGAGGAGGCGCGGGTCAAGGCGCTGAACACGGGCGCGGTCGCCGCCTACGCGCTGGACCTGCGCGAGGAGTTCGTGCGCGACTACGTGTTCCCGATGTTCCGCTCCTCGGCGCTTTACGAGGGCTACTACCTCCTGGGCACCTCCATCGCCCGGCCCCTGATCGCCAAGAAGATGGTCGAGATCGCCGAGAAGGAAGGGGCGGTCGCCGTCTCGCACGGGGCGACGGGCAAGGGCAACGATCAGGTCAGATTCGAGATGACCGCCTACGCCCTCAAGCCCGACGTGGTGACGGTCGCCCCCTGGCGCGAGTGGGAGTTCCAGGGCCGCGCCGACCTCGAAGCCTTCGCCCGCGAACACGGCATCCCCGTCCCCACCACCCAGAAAGACCCCTGGAGCACCGACGCGAACCTCCTGCACATCTCCTACGAGGGCGGCATCCTCGAAGACCTCTGGGCCGAGCCGCCCGCCCACATGTTCAAGCTGACGGTGAGTCCCGAGGAGGCGCCGAACGAGTCCGAATACGTGGAGGTCGAGTTCGAGAACGGTGACCCGGTGGCGATCAACGGGGAGCGGCTGACTCCCGCCGCCCTGCTCCAGCGGGCGAACGAGATCGGCGGGCGGCACGGGGTCGGGCGTGTGGACCTCGTGGAGAACCGTTTTGTCGGCATGAAGTCGCGCGGGGTGTACGAGACGCCCGGCGGCACGCTGCTCTACCACGCCCGCCGTGCCGTGGAGAGCCTGACCCTCGACCGCGAGGTGCTGCACCAGCGTGACGCCCTCGCCCCCAAGTACGCCGAACTCGTCTACAACGGCTTCTGGTTCGCCCCCGAGCGCGAGGCCCTGCAGGTCTACATCGACCATGTGGCCCGCAGCGTGACCGGCACGGCCCGGCTCAAGCTCTACAAGGGCAACTGCATCGTGGTGGGCCGCCGGGCGCCCCGCAGCCTGTACGACAAGGACCTCGTGTCCTTCGAGGCGGGCGGCGACTACAACCAGCACGACGCGGGGGCCTTCATCAAGCTCAATGCCCTGAGAATGCGCGTGCAGGCACGGGTGGAGGCGCGGCAGGCCGCTCAGGTTCAGAAAGAGCCGCAGGAGGTCTGAGTGCCGGGGCTGCGCGAGGTCGTTCTGGAGCATCTGCCCGGGTTGCAGGCTCTCGCTGACGAGCAGGCGGGGCACAAGCTCGCGCCAGAGGTCTGGAGCGCCAAGGAGATCGTCGGGCACCTTGTAGACAGCGGCGTGAACAACCACGCCCGCTTCGTGCGGGCCGCAGGGGAGGACGGGTTGAGCCTGCCCGGCTACGATCAAAACGCCTGGGTGAGCGCGGGTGCCTACCAGCAGCGCCCCTGGGCCGAGGTCCTGACACTGTGGCAGGCCTACCAGCTTCACCTCGCGCACATCATTGAGCACCTCACTCCCGCACAACTCGTCCACACGCTTAGCATCGGCGGCGGTGAGCCGGTCACGCTAGGCTTCCTGGCGGAGGACTACGTGCGCCACCAGCTCCACCATCTCACGCAGATTCCCGGGCGGGTGGGCGCGTGACGGTGCCGCCGGTCTTCGGCCGTGCGAGCGTCGAGGCCGTTCATAGTCGGCTGAGCGAGTTGGACGAGCCCGCCGTGAGCCGCGTCCCCGCCCCCGGCGTCTGGAGCCCCAAGCAGGTCCTGGGGCATCTGGTGGACTCCGCCTGCAACAACCACGCCCGCTGGGCACGCATGGTGACGGAAGACGACCTCGTATTCCCGGTGTGGGACCAGGGCGCCTGGAACCTCGCGCAGGACTGGCAGGGTCATTCCTGGGCCGAGATTCTGGCCCTCTGGTACGCCTATAACCTTCACCTGGCCCGCTTCGCCGCGCTGCTGCCGCCCGAGCGGGTGCATTCGGCGCGGGCCACCGTGGGGCGGCTGAACGGCGGGCAACCGATGACGCTGGCCCGGTTGCTGGAGCACTACGACCGGCACCTGAACCACCACCTCGGGCAGATTTGGGAGCGGGTGGACGGATGAGGCAGGTTCTTCCCGGGAGAAATTCGGCGAGAGGCTTCGGCGTGGGGATTCTCGTGACTGCCATCTACGGGCGGAGCCCGGCCGGACAGGACATTCCCTTCGTGTGGAACGCGGCGGTGGGGGCCGTGCCGCTGGAGCGGGTGGGAGAGGGCACCTCTCCCGATCAATACGTCACCCTGCCGGGCTGTCCACGCTCGGCGACCCGGTTGCGCTATGTGCGCCAGTACGGGGTGGAGGTGGTCCAGGCCGCCTGCACCTCCGCCCTGGCACAGGCCGACCGGAACGCGCGGGCCGCGTCCGCAGCCGCCTCGGTGGCGTTCCTGCCGTTCGTTCCCCTCGTGATCTTCCTCCTGGCCTTCCTGGTCCGCGCCCTCTCGTTCGGGGTCTGAGGTGGACGACATGACCCTGCCGCGAACCTTCTCCCTCCGCCCTACTACTCCGGACGACGCCCCCGTCTTCCACCCCGTGATGATGGCGGCGGGCATGGACCCGCGCAGCTCCTGGAGCCGCACCACCGTGGACGACGTGCGCTGGAGCCTGGGTCAGGGGGGCGGCTTCCTCGCTTTCCTGGGGGAGGAGGCCGTGGGCTGCGTCGGCTGGCGACCGGACGGCCGAGAAACGCTAACCCTCAACAAGCTCGCCACCCGCGCGGAAGTGCGTGGAAAAGGCATCGGCGCCGCCCTCGTGCGCGCGGTGGAGGAGGTCGCCGCGCGGGACGGCTACGCCCGCGTCCTCCTTGCCGTCAGCCAGTACAACCTCGCCGCCTTGCCCTTCTACGAGCGCCTGGGCTACCGGGTGGACGGGGAGGCGGTGTACGCGCACGCGAGCCCGCACAGCCCGCCGCCGGTGGTGCTGGTGAAAGCGGTCAGCTCTCAGCGGTCAGCCGTCAGCGAGGCGGTGCCAAGGCCAGGGCAGGCTGAGAGCTGACGGCCGACCGCTTCCAAGGAACCTACACATGACCCAAACCACGCAAGACAAGAAACTCTGGGGTGGACGTTTCGCCGAGGCGACGGACGGCCTGGTCGAACTCTTCAACGCCTCCGTCTCCTTCGACCAGCGCCTCGCCGAGCAGGACATCCGGGGCTCGCTCGCGCACGTGGCGATGCTCGGGCGGGTCGGCATCCTGACACCCGACGAGGTGACGCAGATTCAGGACGGGCTGAACGCGGTCCTCGCCGACATCCGCGCCGGGACCTTCGAGTGGAGGCTCGACCGCGAGGACGTGCACATGAACGTGGAGGCCGCGCTGCGTGACCGCATCGGCCCGGTGGCGGGCAAGCTGCACACCGCCCGGAGCCGCAACGATCAGGTGGCGGTGGATTTCCGGCTCTTCACCAAGGAGGCGGCGCTCGACCTAGCAGGAAAGACGCGGGCGTTGCGGGCCGTGATGGTGGCGGAGGCGGAGAAGCACCTGTCGTCGGATGGGGCTGTGTCTGATGCGTCCGGGCCCGTCATCCTCCCCGGGTACACCCACCTGCAAGTCGCGCAGCCTATCCTCCTCGCGCACTGGTTCATGGCCTACGCCGCCATGCTGGAGCGCGACGAGGGCCGTTTCCGTGACGCCGCCGAGCGCATGGACGAGTCGCCGCTGGGCGCGGCGGCGCTGGCCGGGACGCCGTGGCCCATCGACCGCCAGGCCACCGCCGCCGCGCTCGGCTTCGCGCGCCCAACCGCGAACAGCCTCGACGGGGTGGGGAGCCGCGACTTCGCGCTGGAGTTCCTCTCGGCCTGCGCGATCCTCGCCGCCCACCTCTCGCGGCTGTCCGAGGAACTCATCCTCTACTCCACCTTCGAGTTCGGCTTCCTGAGCTTACCCGACTCGCACACCACGGGTTCCTCGATCATGCCGCAGAAGAAGAACCCCGACGTATCCGAACTCGCGCGGGGCAAGGCGGGGCGCGTCTTCGGCAACCTGATGGGCCTGCTGACCGTGGTGAAGGGCACGCCCCTCGCCTACAACAAGGACCTTCAGGAGGACAAGGAGGGCGTCTTCGACTCGTACGACACGCTGAACGTCATCCTGCGCCTGTATGCCGACATGCTGCCCAAATCGGCGTGGCACGCGGACGTGACGAAGGCGGCGGCGGCGCGCGGCTTCTCGACCGCCACCGACCTCGCCGACTTCCTGGCCCGCCAGGGCGTCCCCTTCCGCGAGGCGCACGAGGTCGTGGGCGGGCTGGTGGGGCTAGCTAGCCGCTCGGGGCGGCAACTGTGGGACCTCACGGACGCGGAGTTGCGCGCCGCCCACCCCCTGCTGAATGCCGAGGTCGCCCGCCGCCTGACCGTGGAGGAGAGCGTGCGAAGTCGGCAGAGCTACGGCGGCACGGCCCCCGAACGGGTGCGCGAGGCCGTGGACGCGGCAAAGGCGGCGCTGGGATGAGGGTCGTCGTGAATCTCGATGAAACCCTGCTTGCCGGGCGGGAGGCGGAGTGGGCGCGCTGGCTCGCGCACCCGGGGGAGAATCCGCTGTTGCCAGACACGGCGGGCCGCCTGAGCGGGGAGGGCTGGACGATCCAGAACGACCTGTGCGTCTACAGCCAGTTGCAGCCACAGTATGCCGAAGGCCTGCCCCATTCCGGCATCATCGTCACCAGACGGCCCTGCGCCACCGTCTTCGACCTCACCCCCGAGGAGGCCGCCGCGACCCACGCGCTGCTCGCGGAAGTGAAGGCCCACCTCGACGACGCCGTGAGGCCCGACGGGTACACGGTGGGTTGGAACGTTTTCCCGGCAGGAGGCCAGCACATCCCCCACGTCCACCTGCACGTCATTCCCCGCTGGAACACGGACGCGGCGGCGGGGGCGGGCATCCGTTACTTCCTCAAGGAGGCGGCGCGTCAGGCCCGGCCTCTTTCTCCGGGAGGGCTCCCATGACCCTGGACACCGACACCCACATCAAGCTCCGCCAGGCCGAGGGCGAAACGGACCTCGACACCCTGCGCGATCTCATCCTGGCGGTGGGCCTGAGCAGCGAGCGCGGCGCGATCACGGCGACGCTCGACGGCTCGACGTACTGGATCGCCGAATTGGACGGCGTGCCCGCCGGGTGCATCGGCCTGGAACACGGGAAGGGCGCTTCTCTCATCCGCTCGGCGACTGTGCTGCCCCACGCACGGCGGCAGGGGTTGGGGCGGGCGCTGGCGACGAGCGCGCTGACCCAGGCGACCCTGCGCGGCGACCAGGCGGTGTACCTCTTCTCCAGTGACGCGGGCCCCTTCTGGGAACAGTTCGGCTTCACGCAGGTCCCGCCCGAGACGGTGGCCGCCGCCCTGCCGGACACGCCGCAGGTTCGCAGCGGCGAGTGCCGGGGGTGGCTGAAGGATGAGGTGGGCTGGGTGCGTTCTCTGACGGTGCCGTCCTGGCAGGGAGGAGCTTGAGTTCACCATGACCGACCTGCGCTATGCTTCCTCCACGCACAATTCCGCCCTCCCGGACGCCCGCGTGGGCCTTCGGGAGGACGCCCCCCACGGAGGAACCCCCCATGACCGACCAGAATGTGCAGATCCGTCTTGCTGGCCCCGAGGACAAGGAGACCGTCACCCGCGTGATGCAGGAGGCCGGGCTGGAAACGGAGGCGGCCCTCGCCGAGGGCACGACCTACTGGATCGCCACGCGCGGCAATCAGCCCGTCGGCGCCATCGGCCTGGAGCACGGGGACGGGGCCTCGCTGCTGCGCGGCGCGGCGGTGCTGCCGAGCGCGCGGGGCAGCGGGCTGGGCCGCCGGCTGGTGATGGGCGCCGTGCAGTACGCCCAGGGCCGGGGCGACCGGGCGATCTACATGTTCAGCAAGGGCGGCGACTGGAGCAGCTTCGGCTTCCAGCAGGTTCCCCTCGCCGTGGTGATGGGCGACCTTCCCGACGCGCCGCAGATTCGCGCCTACCGCGCCCGCAGCGAGCGCCCCGGCGGCACGACCTGGATGCGTCCGCTGGACCGGGCGGCGAGCAAGGCGTAGGGAGGGAGGCGGGACGCGGGACGCGGTGCGCGGTGGGTAAACCTCCCGCGCATCACGCACCGCGCACCGCACACCGGGGTCACCCATGACCCTCCTCTCCCTCGATTCCATTGCCGTTCCCGACCTGCATCCGCAGGCGCCGCTGACCACCCGCAAGGCACGGCTGAGCGACATCGACGCCATCCACGAGCTGATCGGCTACTGGGCGGCGCGCGGCCTGATGCTGGTGCGCTCCAAGGCGCTCCTCGCCGAGACTATCCGCGACTTCCACCTCGTCCTCGCCGAGCCGCACGGGGGCAAGCCGGGCGGGCTGGCGGGGGTCTGCGGCCTGCACATGCTCGCGCCCGACCTCGCGGAGGTGCGCGGCCTCGCCATTCACCCCAGCATGCAGGGGCGGGGGCTGGGCAAACAACTCGTCGAGGCCTGCGAGCGGGAGGCGCGCGAAATCGCCCTGCCAGCCCTCTTCGCGTGGACGTACCAGCAGGGCTTTTTCGAGAAGTGCGGTTTCACCCGGATCGAGAAGACGAACCTGCACCCGAAGGTGTGGAGCGAGTGCCAGCGGTGCGCGTTCTTCGAGAACTGCAACGAGATCGCGATGTACAAGGAGCTTTCAGCCGTCAGCGATCAGCCGTCAGCAGGAAACGCTGGTGCGTGATTTTCGGACGTTGGCCGTATGGCAGAAGGCGCACGCGCTCACGTTAGGTGTTTACGTTGCGAACCGTGCCTTTCCCGGAGAGGAACGGTTCGGCTTGACCTCACAGCTTCGCCGGGCCGCTCTTTCCATTCCCACGAACATCGCCGAGGGCTGCGGGAGGCAGGCGGAGGGTGACTCCCGGCGTTTTCTGGAGATCGCTGCTGGCTCGGCCAGCGAGACCGAGTATCTCCTGCTTCTGGCCGGGGACCTGGACTACCTTCAGCCCCAACCCACGGCTGACCTCCTCGCTCAGACCCAGGAGGTGAAGCGAATGCTGAGCGCATTCACTGCCCGCCTCAGAACACCCTGATAAGCTTCCCGGCTGAAAGCTGACGGCTGAGAGCTGACAGCTCCCCCACCATGAAACCCGGCCCGTGAGCCGGTATGGAGGCCCCCTATGATCAGAAAAGAACGCGCCATCCTCGCCCTCGAAGACGGCACCGTGTACCGGGGCTACGCCTTCGGGCACCGGGGCGAGACGGTCGGCGAGGTGGTGTTCAACACCTCCATGACGGGCTACCAGGAGATCATGACCGATCCCTCGTACAACGGGCAGATCGTGACGATCACCTACCCGCACGTCGGGAACTACGGGGTGGCGATCTACGACATGGAGAGCAACAAGCCGTATGTTCGCGGCTTCATCTCCCGCGAGTTCTCCAGTGAGTATTCCAACCACCGCGCCCAGCAGTCGCTCGAAGCCTTCATGCAGCAGTACGGGGTGGTGAGCATCCAGGGCATCGACACCCGGGCGCTCGTGCGGCGGCTGCGGACGGGCGGCGTGGTGAAGGGCGTGATCGCCCACCGCTCGTACACCCACCCGGAGGACCCCTACGGCGAGTTCACGCCTGCCGAGGAGCAGGTCTACGTGCAGCGGGCCCGTGACCACCAGGACATCGACGGGCACGACATGACGAGGGAGGTCACGACCTCCCTGCCCTACGCCTTCCCCACCCTGCGGCACGGCAAGCGCGTCGTGCTGATGGATTTCGGGATCAAGCACACCATCATCGAGCGGCTGGCGGAGGTCGGCATCGAGCCCATCGTGGTGCCCGCGCACACCACCTCGGCGCAGATCATGGCGCTTCAGCCCCACGGCCTCTTCCTCTCGAACGGTCCGGGCGACCCGGCTCCCCTCGAATACGCTCACAAGACCGCCTGGGAACTCATGGGCCTGCTGCCCACCTTCGGCATCTGCCTGGGGCACCAGATTCTGGGCCTCGCGGCGGGTGGGCGCACCTTCAAGATGAAGTTCGGGCACCGGGGCGGGAATCAGCCGGTCAAGAACCTGCTCACGGGCAACGTGGAGATCACCTCGCAGAACCACGGGTACGCGGTCGATATCGAGTCAATCCCGAACGGCGCTTTCGTCGCCACGCACGTGAACCTCAACGACGGCACGCTGGAGGGTATGGCGCACAGCCGCTACCCCGTCTTCTCCGTGCAGTACCACCCGGAGGCCAGCCCCGGGCCGCACGACAGCCGCTACCTCTTCGACCGCTTCATCGAGGAGATCGACGCCTTCGACGGAACGAGCGGAACGCCGGTCGAGAAGGCGACCTCGGGGCGGCTGGGCGTTTGAACCTCGGCGCTTCAGGCCCTTTCAAGTGAGGATCGTGCGCCGACGGCCTGGAAGGTGTCTTCCGGTCGTCGGTCTCTTTGCCCCGGAGGTCTTCCCCTTGAAGCGTCTCCCGCTCACGCTCGCCTGCCTGCTCGCCTCTCCTGGTGCCTGGGCGCAGTCGCCTCCAATCTCCACCACTCAGCCACGCGTCCAGTTCACGCTCACGCAGGACCTCGTGCGGCGGGTTCAGCAGGGCGGGCAGGACGTCGAGCAGATTGTGCCGAACGTCAAGACGGTCGTGCCGGGCGACCTGCTGCGCGAGCAGATCAGCGTGAAAAACGTCGGCGGCGAGACGTTGCGGCGCGTCTTCGTGGGCTCGCCCGTGCCGCGAGGCACTGAGTTCGTGGGAGAGGTGACCGCGAACACGAGTCGCTGGCGCGTGGAGTACAGCATCGACGACGGGCGAACCTACAACGCCGCCCCCAGACGCACGGTGACGGTCAGCGAGAACGGCCAGACCGTCACGCGCGAGGTGATCGCCCCGGTGTCTACCTACACGCATGTCCGCTGGACGGTCGGCGAGTTGGGACCGGGCAAGACGCTGAAGTTCGCCTTCCGGGTGCGGGTGAAGTAGGGGCAGACGCTTCACCTTTCCTTGAGGAGCGGCGGCCGCGTACCGTTCGGGCGGGGTGGGTAGGGGAGACTGCGGCCAGAGTTGCCGAGCCTTCCTCCCACCCGAAAGGACGCCATGACCGACCAACCCAGCCTCTTCGGCGACGCGGTGACCGACACCGCGACCGAAACGCCCAAAGCCCTTCTCCCCGCCGGACTCCCGGAGTCGTGGCAGCAGGCGCTCGCCGCCGAGTTTGCCTCCCCGTCCTTCCACGCGCTGCGGGACTTTCTGGTGGAGGAACGCCGCGCGCACAACGTCTACCCGCCTGCCCCGGACGTGTTCAACGCCCTGCGCTACACGCCGCTGGAGAACGTGAAGGTCTTCATCCTCGGCCAGGACCCCTACCACGGGGCGGGGCAGGCGCACGGCCTCGCCTTCAGCGTGCGGCCCGGGGTACGGCCGCCGCCCAGCCTCGTCAACATCTACAAGGAGTTGCAGACGGACGTGGGCTTCAAACCGCCCCGGCACGGCTACCTGCGGGCGTGGGCCGAGCAGGGCGTGCTGCTGCTCAATGCCGTCCTCACGGTGCGGCAGGGCGAGCCGAACAGTCACGCGGGCAAGGGCTGGGAGGCGATCACCGACGCCGTGATCCACGCCGTGAACGCCAAGCCGCAGCGGGTCGTGTTCGTCCTGTGGGGCGCCTACGCCCGTAAGAAGGCGAAGCTGATCACGGGCAAGCAGCACGTCATCATCGAGTCGGCCCACCCCAGCCCCCTGAGCGTGGCGAAGTTCCTGGGCACGAAGCCCTTCTCCAAGGTGAACGCCGCGCTGGAGGAGGCGGGCGAGACGCCGATAGACTGGCAACTTCCCGAGAAGGCGGAGGAGCAGTAGGGATGCCCAGCCGCACCGAGATTCTGCAAGACGAGTACCTGCGCCGCGAGGGGAACAAGCAGGGCGAATTCCGCTACTTCTGGCCCGATGGGGAGGAGTACACGGACGAGGAAGGTGTGGCGCGCATCGCCGCCCTCGCCGTACCTCCCGCCTACACGGACGTGTTCGTCTCGCCCGACCCCGACGCCGAGTTGCAGGCGTTCGGGCGAGATGCCGCCGGACGGCTCCAGTACCGCTACCACCCCGACTTCATGCAGGCGGGGGCGCTGAAGAAGTGGCAGCGGCTCACGCGCTTTGCGGACGCGCTGCCGACCCTGCGGATGGTGACGGCCTCGGACCTGCGCCTCTCCGGGCTGCCCCGGCGCAAGGTGCTCGCGCTGATGACCCGGCTGCTGCACGTCGCCCACTTCCGGGTGGGAAGCGACGCCTACGCGCGGGCGCACAAGACCTATGGTCTCTCGACCCTGCGCCAGCGCCACGTCAAGGTGGAGGGCGCCACCGTGACCTTCACCTTCCGGGGCAAGCACGGGGTTCACCAGCACCGGGTCATCCGCGACCGCACCCTCGCGGGCAACATCGCGCGGCTCCTCGAACTGCCCGGCCCCTGGCTCTTTCAGAGCGTGGAGGAGGACGGCACCCGAGTGCGCGTGCGTGCCCCCGACCTCAACGCCTACCTGCGCGAGGTGGTCGGCCCCTTCACCGCCAAGGACTTCCGCACCTGGGGCGGCACCCTCGTCGCCGCCGAGTTCCTGGCCGAGGTGGGAGCGCCGGAGAGCGAGCGCCAGGCCCGCAAGACGCTCGTGGAGTGCGTCAAGTTCGTCGCCGAGGACCTGGGGAACACCCCCGCCGTCACGCGCGGCAGCTACATCTGCCCCGTCATCTTCGACCGCTACCAGGAAGGCAAGGTCCTCGACGACTACGAGCCGAGAGCGGGCCGCGCCGAGCCTGACCTGGAGGGCCTGACCCGCGCCGAAGCAGCCCTCAAGCGGATGCTGGAGAGCGAGAAGACCTTGAGGACGCCGAGGACGAGGCGGAGGAGGAAGGAGCAGGCGGAGGCGGCTTGAGAAACGCTCAGCCCCCGACCTTCTGGGCCTGCACGCTTGCCCGCCTCCTGCTGGGTGTGGGGCTGATTCTGGTGGGCATAGGCCACCTGACGACACTTCGGCAGGAGTTTCGGGCACAGGTGCCGAGGTGGCTGCCGCTCGATCCCGACTTCGTGGTGCTGGCCTCCGGGGCCGTGGAGATCGTGCTGGGCGCGGCCCTGCTCGCGCTGCCCCGCCAGCGCGTGGCCGTGGGCTGGGTGGTCGCCGCCTTTTTCGTCGTCATCTTTCCCGGCAACGTCTCGCAATACCTCACGCGCACCGACGCCTTCGGGCTGGACACGGACGGGGCGCGGCTCATCCGGCTGTTCTTCCAGCCCCTGCTGGTGGTGTGGGCCCTGTGGTCCACGGGGGCGTGGCCGAGGCGGCGTGAGGATCATGGCAAAAGCCCTTGAGGTCGCCGAGGAGGAAGGCGCAGGCGGCTTAAACGGCAACGCTCATTCGTCCGCCGCCTTTGTTGTGCGTTGGGAAAAAGTATTTTACGTGCCTCAGCCATTGCGTCAATTGCCACAGGAAGAGGCACGTCGCACGTTCCCTTGACGACGTAGATAACGCCAATTCCAGTTAAGCCTCGTCTGTAAGCCTCCTCCGCCACCGCCAGTGGTCCCGCCTCAGCCAACGCCCGGTAAGGTTCCAACTCCGGCCCATTCACAACCTCACCAAATCCCTTCCCACCTGCCCGATGTTCTGCTTGCCGCACAGGGCCAGCGCCAGCCGCAACTCGTCTTGCAGGAGGTCGAGGGTGCGCCGCACGCCCGCCTCCCCGCCCGCCGCGAGACCCCACAGCGCCGCCCGGCCCAGAAAGACGGCCCTCGCGCCGAGAGCCACCGCTTTGAGCACGTCCGTTCCGCGCGTCACGCCGCCGTCGAGGTAGACCTCTACGCGTCCCTCCACCGCCTCCACGACCTCGGGCAGGGCCTCGATGGAGCTGACGGCGGTGTCGAGCTGCCTTCCTCCGTGGTTGCTGACCCAGACGTGGGCGCCGTGCTCGGCGGCAAGCAGCGCGTCCTCGGCGGTCAGGATGCCCTTGAGGACGATGGGCAGCGTGGTCACCGACCGCAGCCACGCGAGGTCCGCCCAGGTGAAGGCTTTGTCCACCAGCCCCTGAAAGTAGTTCACGAGCTGCGACCCGCTCTCCGACTCCATCCGGGCGAGGTGTTCGCGGCTGCCCGCATTGGGCACGCCCAGGTGCGGCGGCAGGGCGAAGCGGTGGCGTTCGTTCGGCTCGCGGCGACCAACGAACGGCGCGTCCACCGTCACCACGAGGGCCCGCGCCCCCGCCGCCTCGGCCCGTCGCACGAGGTCGGCGCTGGCCTCCCGGTCGGTGTAGGGGTAGAGCTGAAACCACAGGCGGCCCACCGCGTCCCGCGCCACATCCTCAATGGGCGTGTTGCTGAAGGTGCTCAGGGTCATTAGGCTTCCTGCCGAGGCCGCCGCGCGGGCCGTGCCCCTCTCCGCCGTCTCGTGCGCGAGGCCGTGAAAGGCGCTCGGCGCGATGCCCACCGGGCAGGCGAGCGGCAGCCCCAGCACCTCCGTCCGAACGTCCACGTTCGACACGTCCACCAACACGCGGGGCCGCAGACGAATGGCACGAAAGCCCTCCCGGTTCGCCCGCAGCGTCACCTCATCGTTCGCGCCGCTCGCGTAGTACTCCAGCGCGTTGCGGTCGAGGCGGGCCCGTCCGAGAGCTTCGAGGTCCGCGAGGTTCACCGTGCCGCTCAGCTCGGGAACGTCGGCGTCCGGCAGGTTGATGGTGGTCACGGCTCCCAGCCTACCCGGCCGATCTCCCGGATGGGGTGCGGGCTGACGGCGAGGCGAGAACCCGGCGAGCACACTGCCTCTATGTTCCGCTCGCGCCCCCTCCCTATCCCGCCCGGTCCCGGTCAGGAGAGCGTCTGGGACTACCCACGCCCGCCCCGGCTGGAGCGCACGTCCGCCCGGCTCGAAATCTGGCTCAGTGGAGTGAAGATCGCGGAGACGACCGCAGCCTTCCGTGTGCTGGAGACGAGTCATCCACCCACCTATTACCTGCCGCCCGAGGCCTTCCTGCCCGGTGTGCTCGTTCCGGCAGGGGGGGGCAGCGTCTGTGAGTGGAAGGGCGAGGCGACGTACTGGACGCTGCGGGCGGGAGGGAAGACGGCGGAAGCGGCGGCGTGGAGCTACGAGCGGCCTAATCCCGCCTTCGCGCCCATCGCCGGGCACGTGGCCGTCTACGCGGGCCGGGTGGACGAGTGCTGGGTGGACGGCGACCGCGTGACGCCGCAGCCGGGCGGCTTCTACGGCGGCTGGATCACGTCGAATGTGGTGGGGCCGTTCAAGGGCGAGCCGGGGACGCTGGGCTGGTAAGTTCCTCCTCAGGGGTGGACCTGTGGGAGAAGGACCGGGTGGACCTCGCCTCCCTTGCTACCCTGCCGCTATGACGGGTTCAGGGTCTTCTCCAGACACTCGCGTGCGCTCGCGGCTCACCGCCCTGGCGCAGGGCTTGCGGCATTTCCACTCGGCGCTCCTCGACTTCGCCAAGGGCGAGTACGAGTTCCTGCACGGGCCGGTGGGGGGCCCCTTCGCCCTCTACGCCCTCGTGATGAACGACCCCTCCTTCCAGTGGCTGCGCCCCCTCTCCGGGCTGATGGCAACCCTCGATGAGGTGTTGGACACCAAGGACACCACCCTCACCGAGCGCAACGTGCAGGACGTGCGTCAGGCCCTCGGCCTCCTCTTCGCCGAGTCCGATACTCGCTTCGCCGACTTCCGCGCCGGGTACACCCGCGCCCGTGGGGAGGCCCGCGTCCGCGAGACCGAGGCCCACTGGCGCGAGGTCCTGAGCAGCTTGGAGGCTTGAGGTGCGCCTCGTCGTGGGCCTGGGTAACCCCGGACCGAACTACGCCCGCACCCGCCACAACATCGGCTGGCTGGTGGTGGACGAGGTGGCCCGCCGCTGGGCCGCCGCCTGGCGCAAGGAGAAGGACGCCGAGGTCGCCGAGGTTCGGGTCGGCCCGGCCCCCGGCGCCCGTGTCCTGCTCGTCAAGCCGCTCACCTTCATGAACGCGGCGGGCAAGGCGGTGGGGCCGCTCGTCTCCTTTTACAAGTTGGAGCCGGACGCCATGCTCGTCGTGCAGGACGACCTCGACAGCCCCTTCGGCCTGCTGAAGTTCCGGCTGGGCGGGCGGCACGGCGGGCAGAACGGGGTGCGCGACATCATCCGGGTGCTGGGCACCGACGCCTTCCCGCGCCTGAAGATCGGCATCTCGCGCCCCCCGGCGGGCTGGGACCCGGCGGACTGGGTGCTCAGCCGTTGGCGCGAGGAGGAGGCGGATACCCTCGCCGAACTCGTGCGGCTGGGCGCGGACGCGGTGGAAGCCTGGGCCCAGCACGGGCTGGCGGAGGCGCAGGGCCGCTTCAACGGCACCGACCTGCGCCCGAAACTGCCCGTTCCGTCCGAGGAGACGCCCCAGCCCGAGCCCGGCGTATCCTGACCCGCATGACCACAACCGAACTGCGGCTGGACCTCCTCCGTCAGCTCTCAAACCTCAACGGCGTGCCCGGCCAGGAGGACGCCGTGCGCGACTTCGTGCTGCGCGAGCTGGAGGGCCTGACCGACGAGGTGCGGGTGGATCCCCTGGGCAACGTGATCGCCCTGCGCCGGGGGCGGGAGGACGCCGCCGAGGGACGCCAGCGGGTGATGCTCAGCGCCCACATGGACGAGATCGGCTTCCTGGTGCGCTTCGTGGACGACCGGGGCTTCCTGCGGGTGCAACCGCTCGGCGGCTTCGACAACCGCAACCTCTTCGCCCGCAACGTGACGGTGCAGACGCGCGGCGGCGCCCTGCCCGGGGTCATGACGCCCGGCGGCAAGCCCATCCACATCTCCTCCCCGGAGGACCGCAAGAAGATCCCCGAACTCGCCGAGTTCTTCGTGGACCTGGGCCTGGACGCGGAGGAGGTGAGGCGCCGGGTCCGCATCGGGGACATGGTGACGCTCGACCAGACGGCCCGGCAGATGGGCAAGCTCACGGTGGGCAAGGCGATGGACGACCGCGCCTGCGTCTTCCTGCAACTCGAACTGCTGCGCCACTTCGGCGAGACCCGCCCCCGGCACGACGTGGTGGCCGTCTTCAGCGTGCAGGAGGAGGTGGGGCTGCGCGGCGCCACCACCGCCGCCTACGGGGTCGAGCCTTCCGTCGGTATCGGCCTGGACGTGACGCTGGCGGTGGACACCCCCGGCGTGCCCGCAGAGGAGGCCGTCACCCGGCTGGGCGGGGGCATCGGCATCAAGGTCTTCGACTCCTCCATGATCTCGACCCGGCGGCTGGTGGACGAGGTGGTGGACCTCGCCGAGCGCGAGGGCGTCCGCTACCAGCTCGAAGTGCTGCCGCTGGGCGGCACGGACGGCGCTGCCATCCAACTCTCCCGCTCGGGCGTACCCTCTATCACCCTCAGCGTCCCCACCCGCTACATCCACACGGTCGTCGAGGCCGTCCACGAGGACGACCTGCGCGCGGGCCTCGCCCTGCTCGTCGCCTACCTCGGCTGACTCGTCTCCACCCGCCGCCCCGCCCGCACCCCCGCGTGGCGGGGTCAACTTTCGTGCTGCCGGTGTCGTGCGACCGCCAGAGTCCTTCCAACGCATCCTCTGCCTTGCGAAGTGTTGTCGAAAATCTGGACATCTCGCACTCCCCAAATTGACACTCTGCACATCTGCTTTTAGTCTGCGGATATGCAGGGATGCGAAAACTGCAAATTGAGCATGAAAAAGGAGACGCCATGAAGCTGATCACGGCGGTCGTGCGCCCCGAACGGGTGCAGCAGGTCAAGGAGGCCCTCTTCCAGGCGGGCATCAGCGGCATCACCCTCAGCCGGGTGTCGGGGCACGGCGGCGAGCAGGAGGTCGTCGAGCATTACCGGGGCACGCGGGTGATGGTCGAGTTCCGGGAGAAGGTCGAGTTCCGCATGGCCGTGTCCGAGCCCTTCGTGGAGGTGGCGATCCGCGCGATCTGCCAGGGGGCGCGCACGGGCGAGGTCGGCGACGGCAAGATCTTCGTGCAGCCGCTGGAGCGCGTGGTTCGCATCCGCACCGGCGAGGAGGACAACGCCGCCCTCACCCCCGTCACCGAGAAGAAACTCGCGCCGGTCGTTCCGGTCTAAGGAGTCGTGTCATGCTGCAAAAGACCCTCCCCCTGCTCGTGCTCCTGGGCGGCGCGGCCCTCGCGCAGGACGCCACGCCGACGCTGAACTCGGGCGACACCGCCTGGATGCTCGTCTCGGCGGCGCTCGTGCTCCTGATGACGCCGGGCCTCGCCTTCTTCTACGGCGGCCTGACCCGCGCCCAGAGCGTCCTGAACACCATGATGATGAGCGTGATCTCCATCGGGCTCGTCGGTGTCCTGTGGATGCTCGCGGGGTACACGCTCGCCTTCGGGGAGGGCGGGAACGCGCTCGTCGGCGGCCTCGGCAACCTCGGGCTGGAGGGGCTGAAAGACGGCCTGACCGGCACCATCCCCACCTACGTCTTCGCGGCCTTCCAGGCGATGTTCGCCATCATCGCGCTCGCCCTGATCAGCGGCGCGGTCGTCGAGCGGATGCGTTTCGGCGCCTTCATCCTCTTCGGGGCGCTGTGGAGCCTGCTGATCTACTCGCCGCTTGCCCACTGGGTCTGGAGCGCGGACGGCTGGCTCTTCAAGCTCGGGGCGCTCGACTTCGCGGGCGGCACCGTCATCCACATCGCGGCGGGCGTGAGCGCCCTGGTCGCGGCGTTCGTTCTCGGGCCGCGCATGGGCTACCCCCGCACGGCGCACGTGCCGCACAACGTGCCCTTCGTCCTCCTTGGGGCCGGGCTGCTGTGGTTCGGCTGGATGGGTTTCAACGCCGGGAGTGCGCTGAGTGCCGGGCAGACCGCCGGGCTCGCCTTCATCACCACCCTGATCGCCCCCGCCGCCGCGATGCTGACCTGGCTCGCCTGGGAGAGCGGCCGCAACGGCAAGCCCACCGCCGTCGGCGCCGCCACCGGCCTCGTCGTCGGCCTCGTCGCCATCACCCCCGCCTGCGCCTTCGTCAGCCCCTGGGCCTCGGTCATCGTCGGGGCGCTCGGCGCCACCGCCAGCTTCTGGGCCGTGCAGTACAAGCACCGCCTGGGCGCGGACGACTCGCTCGACGTGTTCGCCTGCCACGGGGTCGCCGGGATCGTCGGGGCGCTGCTGACCGGGGCGCTCGCCTGGACCACCGGCAGCGGCAAGCCCGCCTTTGAGCAGCTTCTGATCCAGGCCCTCGGCGTCCTCGCCAGCGTCGCCTTTACCGGCCTCGGCTCCTTCGTCCTGCTGAGACTCGTCAGTCTGCTGACCCCCCTGCGGGTGCCCGCCAGCCAGGAGGTTGCCGGAATCGACATCAGCGCCCATAGCGAGCAGGGCTACTCCGAGAACGAGACCGGCCTCGGCGCTCCCGTCTTCCTCGGCGGCGACTGAGTCTCCATCCGGGCTCCGGCCTGGGTCCCTCCCCCAATCCCAGAACCTCCACGTCCTGCCCGCCCCCGACCGCATCCCCGGGGGCGGGCCGACTCCTCTGCTCCTCGGCGGTGTTGCCCGCCGGGTAACGGTGTCTTCCCAGATTTCCGGGACGCTTGGCCCTCCGGGACGGGAAAGGCGGCTGTGTTAGGATGCTTCACGAGTCTGACGCCAATTCAAAGGTCGGGCCAACGCACTACTCATCGCATCCCACTCTCCCTGTCTCCGGACGGGGGATTCGAGGCGGGGTGCGGCGGAGCCACGAAAGGGCTGTGTTGTGAGAAAGACTGTGTTGTGTGAGAGAAAGGAGGAGGGATTTGGACGTCTCCAGTCGAGTCTTGAGTGAGCTGGCGAGCCGCGAGGCGGCGCTGGACGCGCAGATCGAGGCGGCCCGCGAGGAAGCGAGGCGCGAGATCGAGGCCGCCGAGGCCGAGGCTGCCCGGATCCTTCGGGATGCCCAGGCGCGCGCGCAGGCAATGCAGGCCGAGAGCGAAGGACAGCTTCAGGCCGAGACCGCCCGCATCCGCGAGGAGGCTCGTGCCCAGGCCGAGCGGGAAGCGCAGGCCACCCACGAGCGGTCGTCGGCGCGGGTGCAGCAGGCCGCCGAGCAGATCCTGAGGGCGGTGCTGCCGTGATCAACCCCATGCAGCAGGTCGTGATCGCTACCCGCAAGCGGGACAGCGAGGCGGTGATCGCGGCGCTGCAGGATGCGGGGGTCCTGCACCTCAAGCCCATCACGGGCGGGCCCCTGAACACCGGGACCCTCGCCGGACAGGACGCCCAGAGCCGCCGCGAGGACGAACGCCTCCTCGCCCGCGCCGAGAGCACCATCGCCGAACTCGGCGCCTACCGCCCCGCCCCCGCGCCCCTCCCCCCCCAGGGCGAGTGGGAGCGCGTGGTGGAGGGCGCGGCGGGTCCCGTCTCGGTCCTCGCCCGCAGCCGCCAGGAACTCCAGGCGGACCTCGACGCGGAGACGTCCTACGGGGACGCGGTGCGCGCCCTCGCGCGACTCGCCGGGGGGCTCGACCGCAGCCGTCGCCTCGCCCTCGTGCCCTTCCTCCTCCAGCCGAGCGACAACCTCGGCGAACTCGACGCGGCCCTGCGCGCGGCACTTCCCGACCGGTACGCGCTGGCGACCGAGACGGTGGGGCAAAACCGCGTCGGGCTGATCGCCACGCTGAAGGCCGACCGTGACGCCGCCCGCGCCGCGCTAGGCCGGGTGCGGCTGGGCGAGCTGAGGCTGCCGGGCCGCTTCGACGGGATGCCTCTCTCTGAGGCCGCCGCCGAAATGGAGCGCATCCGGGCGGGCGGGGCCGAGCGGCAGCGGAGGCTCAACGAGGAGCGCGACCGCCTCGCGCAGACCCACGGCCCGGCGCTCTTCGCCGTGCGCGACGCGCTCAAAGACCGGGTGGCAATCCACGATGTGCGCGCCGTGTCGGCCCGGGGCAAGTACAGCCTCGCCATGCAGGGGTACGTGCCCGCCGACCGGGTGCCCGCGCTGACGGCGGCCCTGGGCCGCTTCGGCGACGCGGTGAGCTATGAACTCCAGCCCGTCGACGAGCACCACGACGCGGCCGTGCCCGTGCAGCTCAAGAACAACTCCTACGTCCGGCCCTTCCAGGTCGTGATGGGGCTGATGAGCCTGCCCAAGTACGGGACCTTCGACCCCACCTGGGTCGTCGCCGTGTTCTTCCCGCTGTTTTTCGGCATCATCATCGCCGACGTGGGGTACGGCCTGCTGTTCCTGCTGTTCGGCCTGTGGCTGGGCGGCAAGGCGCGGCGGAACGAGGGCTGGGACCTGAGCTTCTTCGGGGCCTACGTGCCGCCCGCGACCCTGCGCGACCTCTCCTTCGTCACGAACGTGATGGCGGGCTGGAGCATCCTGTGGGGCTTCCTGACGGGCGAGCTGTTCGGCACGCTGGGCGAGCACCTGCACCTCTTCTACGTGGACCCCAACCTCGTGAACAACCTCTGGGGCTGGACCGGCATCCGCGCCGAGTCGCACGGGGAGGCTCACTACGGCTTGATCCCGACGCTCTTCCCGCGCCTGGAGACCGATTACTTTTCCAACGTGGCGCTGGTCTTCGCGCTCCTCTTCGGCATCCTGCAAGTGCTGTGGGGATGGGGCATCCGCATCCAGCAGGGTGTCAAGCACCGCGACTCGACGCACACCTGGGAGGGCCTGGCCCTCTTCGGCGGCGTGCTCGCGCTGATCTGCATGGCCTTCGCTACCCGCGCCGGACAGGACTTCGGGCAGTTCACGAACTTCGCCAACCCGCTGATCCTGGTCATGTACCTGGGCTTCGCCCTGTTCCTGATCGGGTGGATTCGCGTCATCCGGCACTTCCCGCTGCTGCCCATCGAACTGCTGTCGCAGGGCGGCGCGGTCGTGAGCTACGCCCGTATCTTCGCGGTCGGCCTGGTGAGCGCCATTCTCGCCAAGCTGTGCTCGGACCTGGGCTGGAGCCTCGCCGAGCGCATCGGCTTCCTCGGGATCATCCTGGGAATCGTCGTCGGCGCCCTGCTGCACTTCTTCGTGCTCGCCCTGACCCTCATCGGCCACATCGTCCAGCCGCTGCGTCTGCACATGGTCGAGTTCCTCAACCCGACCGGCTTCAACGCCGAGACGAGCCCGGCCTACAACCCCCTTCGCCGCCTCAGCCCCACGAGCGGGCAGGCCAAATAACCTCAGTTTCGGGAGTCAACCATGACCAGATACAACAAGATCGTCCTCGCGTCCCTCGTCCTCGCCCTCGCCACGACCGGCTTCGCCCAGGAGGCGGGTACGAACGCCGCCACCGACGAGCTGTACCGTGGCCTTCGCGCGGTCGGCGCGGGTCTGGCGCTCGGCCTCGGTGCCCTGGGCACGGGTGTCGCCCAGGCGCGCATCGGCTCCAGCCTCGTGGGCGCGGTGGCCGAGGACGCCAGCAAGGCGGGTAGCCTGCTGCTGTACTTCCTGATTCCCGAAACGCTCGTGATCTTCGGCTTCCTCGCGCTGTTCATCCTCAACTGAGATGGCGCTCGACAAGCTTCTCGAAAACGAGGCACAGTCGGAGATCGAGCGCATCCGCGCCGAGGCCCGCGAGCGCTCGGCCCGCATCCTGGCGGACGCCCGGGAACGCGCGCAGAGCCTGCTCGACAGCCGCACCCGCGCGCTCGAAACCCAGCGCCAGTCGGGTCTCGTGCGCGCCCGCTCCGCCGCCGACCTCGAACTCAGCGCCTCGCGCCTGAACGCGGGCGAACAGGGACTGGGCCAGGTGTACGGGATGGTCGAGCAGTATCTCCAGGGCATCACGCAGGCCCCCGAGTACCGCGAGATTCTGGGTCGGCTGATCACGGAAGCCCGCCAGGCCATCCCCAACCCGGAGGCCGTCGAGGTGAACCCCGCCGAGGCTGCGCTCGCCCGCGAACTCGTGACCGACCTGCCCGTGCGGGAGAATCCGGGCGTCGTGGGTGGCGTGCGGGTCGTGGCGCGCGGCGGCAAGAGCGGGATCACGAATACGCTGGGAGGCCGCCTGGAACAGGTAAGGAGCGACCTCGCCCCGCAGATCAGCCGCCTGCTCGCCGGGGAATAGGGACGACTCATGCCCGACGACTACGCTTACATCAACACGCGCGTTCGCGTGATGCGGACCAAGCTGCTCGACGGGCGCGCCCTTGACTCGGCGCTCGCCTCGGGCAGCTACCAGGAGTTCCTGCGCGTTCTGACCGAAACCGAACTCGCGCCCCAACTGCGTGAGACGACGAGCGAGGGCGCCGGGCTCCCCGAACTCGACCGGGCCCTCTCGCAAAACCTCTTCGCCACCACCCGCAAGGTGTTGGGCTTCGCGGACGGGCAGGCGCGGCGGGAGATCGAGGTCCTGCTGATGCGCTGGGACCTCGTGAACCTCAAGACGGTCGCTCGCGGCATCGTGAGCGGGCGGGGCGCCGACGCGATTCTGGAGAGCCTGATCCCGGGCGGCACGATCAAGCCCGCCGCCCTCCAGACCGCCGCCCAGAGCACCGACCTGGCGAGTGCCGCGACCGCCATCGCCGTCAGCGGGCACCCGCTCGCGCGGGCGATGCGCGACGGGGCCGCCGCCTATGGGGCGAGCAACCGCCTGCTCGACCTGGAGGTCGCGCTCGACCAGGGGTACTACCGCCACGCCCTCGCGGTGGCGCGCAACACCAGCCTGCGCCGTTACCTGGGCCGGGAGATCGACGTGCGCAATGCATTGATCGCCCGCAGCACGCGTGGTCAGGCGCTCGACCCCAACCTCTTCGTGCCGGGCGGGCACCTCGACGCGGGCGGCTATAGCCGTCTCGCGGGCGGGGACGCGAGCGGCATTTCCGACGCGGCGGCCATTCTGGAAGCGCCTACCCTGGAGGACGCCGAGGTCGCGGCCCGCACCGCCCTCGACACCGCTGCGCGCAACACGTCGATGAGCGACCCCGAGGGCGTCGGCGTCATCCTCGACTTCCTGCGCCGCAAGGAGATCGAGATCGCCAAGCTGCGGCTGATCGGGCGCGGGAAGTTCTACAACCTCGCCACCGACCAGATTCGCCGGGAGGTGCAGGCATGACCGCCAGGACCGGAGCAGGGAGCCAGACCCAGCGCGTCGCCGTTCTCGCCGACGCCGAGACCGCCACGGGCTACCGCCTCGCGGGCGCGGAGGTCATCGAGGCGACCCCCGAGACCGCCGTGCGCGAACTCAAACGGGTGATCACGGAGGGGCGTTACGGCCTCGTCGCGGTGGACACGGGCCTCATCCCCGACCCCGCGACCGCCACCGCCCGGGTGATGCGCGGTCGGGATCTTCCCATCCTGCTGCCCATCCCCAGCCTCAGGGACGCCTTCTCGACCGAGACGGTGGACGCCAAGGCGTACATGGGCAAGCTGGTGCGGGACACCATCGGGTTCGACATCAAGCTCTGAGGGTCTAACGGTCCGGCCGTCCAACTGTCTAAAGGCACAAATGCCGTCCTGGGCATCTTTTAGACTGTTGAACCGTCAGACAGTTAGACCCCTCGCCTCTCCCAAGGAGACAGAATGACGCAGAACAAGCAGGGCGTCGTGCAGAACATCGCCGGACCCGCCGTCATCGCGGACGGTATGTACGGCGCGAAGATGTACGACATCGTGCGCGTGGGTAAGGAACGCCTCGTGGGCGAGATCATCCGCCTCGACGGCGACACCGCCTTCGTGCAGGTGTACGAGGACACCTCGGGGCTGACCGTGGGCGAGCCCGTGGTCACCACCAACCTCCCGCTGTCCGTGGAACTCGGGCCGGGGATGCTCAACGGCATCTACGACGGCATCCAGCGTCCCCTCGACAAGATCCGGGAGGCGTCGGGCGACTTCATCGCGCGCGGCATTGAGGTGTCGAGCCTCGACCGCACGAAGAAGTGGCAATTCACCCCCTCCGTGCAGGTGGGCGATATGGTCACGGGCAGCTCCATCATGGGCACCGTGCCGGAGTTCTCCTTCACGCACAAGATCCTCGTGCCGCCCGAGGTGCAGGGCCGTCTGCGGATGGTCGTGCCTGCCGGGGAGTACACCATCGACGACACCATCGCGGAGCTGGAGGACGGCACGAAGCTGCGGATGGCGCATTACTGGCCCGTCCGCGCGCCGCGTCCCGTCGCCCGCAAGCTCGACCCCAGCCTGCCGTTCCTCACGGGGATGCGGATTCTCGACGTGCTGTTCCCCCTGGTGATGGGCGGCGCGGCGGCGATCCCCGGGCCCTTCGGCTCGGGCAAGACGGTCACCCAGCAGTCGGTCGCCAAGTACGGCAACGCCGACATCGTGGTGTACGTGGGCTGCGGCGAGCGCGGCAATGAGATGACAGACGTGCTCGTCGAGTTCCCGGAACTGGAAGACCCCAAGACCGGCAACCCGCTGATGCAGCGCACCATCCTGATCGCCAACACGTCGAACATGCCGGTGGCCGCGCGTGAGGCGTCGGTGTACACGGGTATCACGCTGGCCGAATACTTCCGCGACCAGGGCTACTCGGTGTCGCTGATGGCCGACTCGACGAGCCGCTGGGCCGAGGCTCTGCGCGAGATTTCCTCCCGCTTGGAGGAGATGCCCGCCGAAGAAGGCTACCCGCCCTACCTGGGCGCGAAGCTGGCCGCCTTCTACGAGCGCTCCGGCGCGGTAAAGACCCTCGCGGGTGAGGACGGCGCGGTCTCGGTGATCGGCGCCGTGAGCCCGGCGGGCGGCGACATGTCCGAGCCCGTCACGCAGGCGACCCTTCGCATCACGGGTGCCTTCTGGCGTCTGGACGCGGGCCTCGCCCGTCGCCGTCACTTCCCGGCGATCAACTGGAACGGCAGTTACAGCCTCTTCACGCCGATCCTCGACTCGTGGTACCGCGAGAACGTGGGCCGGGACTTCCCCGAGCTGCGCCAGCGCATCAGCAACATCCTCCAGCAGGAGGCGTCCTTGCAGGAGGTCGTGCAGCTCGTCGGCCCCGACGCGCTTCAGGACCAGGAGCGTCTGGTGATCGAGGCGGGGCGGATGCTGCGCCAGGACTTCCTCCAGCAGAACGGCTTCGACCCGGTGGACGCCAGCGCCTCCATGCCCAAGAACTACGGCCTGATGAAGATGATGCTGAAGTTCTACGACGAGGCGGAGGCCGCGCTGCGGCAGGGCGCCACCATCGACGAGATCATCCAGAACCCGGTGATCGAGAAGCTGTCGCGCGCCCGCTACGTGCCTGAGGCCGAGTTCATGGCCTACGGCGAGGGCGTGATGGACGAACTCGACCGGACCTTCAAGCGTACCCCGCAAGGAGTGAGAGCGTGACCACCCTCCTGAAGAAGGAATACAACGACGTCGCGTACATCTCGGGCCCGCTGCTCTTCGTGAACGCGGCTTCGGACCTCGCGTACGGCGCCATCGTGAACATCAAGGACGGCACGGGCCGCTCGCGCGGCGGGCAGGTCATCTCGGTGTCCGACCAGAACGCCGTCATCCAGGTGTTCGAGGAGACGCGCGGCCTCGACCTCGCCACCGCCTCGGTGAGCCTCGTCGAAGATGTGGCCCGCCTGGGCGTCTCCAAGGAGATGATCGGTCGCCGCTTCGACGGCCTGGGGCGCCCCATCGACGGGCTGCCCGCCGTGGTGGCCGAGCAGCGCCTGAGCATCAACGGGCAGCCCATGAACCCCGCCGCCCGCGCCAAGCCCGAGGAGTTTATCCAGACGGGTATCTCGACCATCGACGTGAACACGTCGCTGATCCGTGGGCAGAAGCTCCCGATCTTCTCGGGCTCGGGTCTGCCGCACAACGAACTCGCGGCGCAGATCGCCCGCCAGGCGAAGGTCCCCGGCCACGAGGGCGATTTCGCGGTGGTGTTCGCGGCGATGGGCCTGACCCAGCGTGAGGTCTCGTTCTTCACCCAGGAGTTCGAGCGCACGGGGGCTCTGGCCCGGTCGGTCCTCTTCCTCAACCGCGCGGACGACCCCGCCGTCGAGCGTCTGTTGACCCCCCGCATGGCGCTGACGACCGCCGAGTACCTGGCGTTCGAGCAGGGCTACCACGTTCTGGTGATCCTGACCGACCTGACGAACTACTGCGAGGCGCTGCGTGAGATCGGCGGGGCGCGCGAGGAGATTCCCGGTCGGCGCGGCTTCCCCGGCTACATGTACACCGACCTCGCCTCGCTCTACGAGCGCGCGGGCGTGGTGCAGGGCAAGCCCGGGTCGGTCACTCAGATTCCGATCCTCTCGATGCCCGACGACGACATCACCCACCCCATCCCCGACCTGACCGGGTACATCACCGAGGGACAGATCGTGGTGGACCGTGGGCTGAACGCCAAGGGTATCTTCCCGCCGATCAACCCGCTGCCGAGCCTCTCGCGTCTCCAGGGCAACGGCATCGGCAAGGGCAAGACGCGGGCGGACCACAAGAACGTGTCCGACCAGCTTTTCGCCGCCTACGCGAACGGCCTCGACCTTCGCAAGCTCGTCGCCATCACGGGTGAGGACGCGCTCACCGAGACCGACAAGCTGTACCTGCGCTTTGCCGACGACTTCGAGAACTACTTCATCGGCCAGGGCGACCAGGACCGCTCCATTGACGACAGCCTGACGGTGGCCTGGGCCATCCTCTCCAAGCTGCCCCAGAGCCAGCTCACCCGCCTCAGCCGTGACTCCATCGACAAGTTTTACGGAACGAGGCTGGACGAGATGTGGCGGGGGAACCGGATCTGACGGTCAGTGGTGAGTGGTAAGTTGTTAGTGGGAAGGGCCTTTTACACTCACTACTGACCACTTCCCACTCACCCTACCGACGAAGGAGGTGAACATATGGCAGGACAGATCAGCCCCACCCGCTCCGCCCTGCTCGCCAGCAAGGCCAGCCTGAAGACCGCTTCGAGCGGTGCTGACCTGCTTAAGCGCAAGCGCGACGCCCTGATCGGGGAATTCTTCGCGCTGGTGAAGGACGCATTGAGCGCACGCGAGCAACTCGGCGGCGTGAGCAAGGGGGCATACACCAGCCTGTTCGGCGCGAAGGCGTGGGACAGCCCGGAGGCGGTGGAGAGCCTGAGCCTCGCGGGAAGCGGGGACTACGCCGTGGACATGCAGATCGAGAGCATCTACGGTGTGAAGGTGCCCCGCATCAACGTGCCCGAGCGCAACCAGCAGGTGAATTTCAGCCCGATCAACGTCGGCGCGCGGACCATACAGGCCGCGACCGACTTCGGCGGGGTGATGGAGGCCATCGTCCGGGTCGCCGCGACCGAGACGAAGCTGCGGCGCATCGGCGAGGAAATCAAGAAGACTTCTCGCCGGGTGAACGCGCTGGAGCAGGTCGTGATCCCCGGTATCCAGGGCGACATCCGCTTCATTCGCGGCGTGCTCGACCAGCGCGAGCGCGAGGAGAGCTTCCGCCTGAAGAAGATCAAGGCGAAGCTGGAGCGCGACAAGGAAGAGCAGAACGCCCAGGCCGGGCAACACGGCACGGCCGCCGACTGAGCGACCAGTCTCTGCGAGAAGCCGCCCTCACGAGGGGCGGTTTTCTCTTGCAGACGTTCGAGAGCGTGGGTGAGGTTCCTCTGCGCCTGTGACTCCAACCCGGCGAACTCGGGCGTGGAGAAGATGCACTCGCGGTCGAGGAAGCTCTGGAGGATCTGCGCCCGCCCGGCCTGATACGCCTCCTCGGTAACGAAACTGTACTCTCGCCGGATGGCCGCGTCGTAAGCGGCGAAGGCCTGGGGATCGGCCCCCAGGATGCTGAGGTCGGCGTCCACCAGCAGCGCCTCGTCACGGGTGGTGGGGGGCGAAGTGTGACGGGTGGCGAGGATGAGAGCGCCGACCTCCTCCACGAGTTGAGGAGGGGCGCCCTGCTCCCGCAGCCACTTCCCGAACACTTCCGCGCTCCGTTCCTCGTTGTCATTGGAGTGGGGGTCATACACGAGGTCATGACCCCAGGCGGCGAGGGCGAGAGCCGGGGTCAGGAGGGCGCGCGAGTCGAGGGCGTGAAGCACGGCCCGCACATGCTCTGCGTTGTGGTAGGCGCGGTGGAACTGGTTATAGAAGGGCAGGGCGAACTCTTCGGCGGCCTGGAGGAGTTCACTCTGCCCCATGTCTTCCCCGGAAATTACAGCTCGGCGGAGTCGGTAAGGTCCGGCGCTTTGCGCTTGGGGGGCGCCTTGCGGGCGGGGACGGCAGCGACGGCAGGTTGGTGCTCGGGGTCGAGGCCGCACAGGATGTTGTAGGTGCGGCGGATGTCGGCGGCGCGGGCCTCCACGTACCCCTGCCCCACCTTCCCCTCATAGGTGTTGGGCTCGGTCATGTGGTAGGCGAGTTGCAGGGCTTTGGTTTCAAAAGTCTCCATACTCACCTTCTTATAGCGGCTGTAGGTCAGGGGAAGGTTCGACTTGCCCAGCCCACCCCTACCCCTCCAGTTCCGGCTTGGCGTCCCGTTCCATCAGGTGCGCCAAGCCCATCGCGGGCGTCCACTCTCCGCCCGTCACCTTCGCCACGGCGCGGACGATGGGAAGGTCGTGGCCGTGGGCAGTGGCCCAAACGTCGAGAAGGCCCGCCGTCCGCAGGCCCTCGACCACCTTGCCCCCCTGGGCGGGACTCTCGCCGCGCGCGATGGCCTCCCCGGCGGCGCGGTTGCGGCTGTGGCGGCTCGTCGCCGTCGCCACGAGGTCGCCCAGCCCGCTCAGGCCGTACACGGTGTCCTCGTGGGCGCCGAGGGCCTCAAGGTAACGCCCCATCTCGCGCAGACCCCGGGTGATCAGCGACGCCTTGGCATTGTCCCCCAGCCGCAGGCCGTCCCCCATCCCGGCGGCGAGGGCGATCACGTTTTTCAGCACGCCGCCGAGTTCCACCCCCAGTTCGTCCGTGCTCGTGTACACCCGCAGGGCGGGGGAGACGAGGGCCGCCTGCACGGCCTGAGCGAGGTCCGGGTCCGCACTTGCCACGACCGTCGCGGCGGGTAAGCCCCGCCCTACCTCCTCGGCGTGGTTGGGACCGCTCAGGACGGCGACGTGGGTGAGGCCCAGTTCCCGCGCGAGGTCGGTCAGCCGTCCCCCGTCCGGCGCGAGCCCCTTGGCACACAGGACGACCCCGAGTTCACGCGGCAGGGCGGCCAGCAACTCAGGAACACCCACGCTGGGCACGACGACCAGAGCGAAGTCCGCTGCGGCCACAGCGGACTTCAGGTCGGAGGTGACCGTCACCGTATCAGGAAGGGAGACGCCCGGCAGGTATTCCCTGTTCTCGCGCACCTCGGCGAGGCGGGAGGCGAAGTCGGGGCGACGGGCCCACAGGATCGCCTCTCGATCTGCCCGCGCGACCGCGACCGCCAGGGCCGTCCCCCATCCCCCCGCCCCCAGGACCGGGACCGGACGGCTCATGCCTCCCCCGCCCAGGCGAAGACCCACACGCGCGGCGTGTCGAGGGAGGGCGGCGCGTAATCCGGGTACTCCACAATCTCCCAGCGCGCGAAATTGGCCTCGCGCAGCAGGGGTTCGAGGTCGGTGGGGTCGTACCCGCGTTCCCGGTGCACCTCCAGAAATTCCTCCCAGGTGCCCTCCGCGTCCTGCACCCGGCAGAAGGCCTGCACCACGCCCAGGTCCGCCTCCACGTCGTACTGGTGCGACCAGTGGTAGTGGACCTCCCGCCCGTCCGGCAGGTGGGCCAGTCCCTCGACGGCGCCCCCCTCCCACAGTTCCCGCACACCCAGCCGCGTGTTCAGGTCACAGGCGAGGAGGCCGCCGGGGCGGAGGTGCGCCCTGGCCCGGGAGAGCGCCGCCCCCAGGTCGCCGGGCGTCAGCAGGTTGTTCAGGCTGTCGAAGACGCAGGTCACGAGGTCGAAGGTCTCGCCCAGCTCGACGGTACGCAGGTCGCCGACCGAGAGCGTGACCCCCGGGCCCAGCCGCTCGCGGGCCACCCGAAGCATCTCGGCGCTGCCGTCCAGCCCGTGTACCCGCAGCCCCGCCGCCATCAGTTCGCGGGTAAAGCCTCCCGTGCCGCAGGCGAGGTCGAGGGCCAACCGTGGCTCCAGCCCCCCGTCCCGCGCGTACGTCAGCACGAAGTCGGCCCAGTGGTCGTACTCCACATCGGCCATGATCGCGTCGTACACGGCGGCGAGGGCGGTGAAGGGAGGCTGGCTCTGCATATGGTGTACTCTACCGCCCCCATCTTTTCAACGCCGCGTCAGGTATCACGGGCCGTTTGCCGCCAGCATGAACGGGCCGTGAGCCCAGCGGGAAGGGTTGCCCTGTAGCCCTTCCCGCAATTGGACCGCTACGGTAGGGGCGTTCGATCTCGATCCCCAGGAGGTCTCACCATGAAAAATCTGCTGCTCACGGCCGTCCTCGGCACCGTCGCTCTCAGCTCCTGCACCCTCGCGGGGAACCCGGTTCGCAAGGACGTGACCGGACAACTGCGCGGCTTCAGCGCCAACCAGAACCTCGGCCTTGCCCTCGTGGGCTTCAATAACGGCCAGTACACCGCCGACGGCACCCAGTCGCAGGTCATCGACAAGTTCCTGACGGGAGGCTTCGCCCTCGACCTGCCCACCAATGTTCCCTTCGGTACCTACCGCGTGATCGTCTTCCGCGACGCCAACAACGACAACCGCTTCAACACCGGCGACACGGTGCTCAGCCGCGACAACGGCAAGCTCCTCGTGTACACCCAGCGCGACAACCAGTTCTTTGGCGGCACCCGGCGCGGCTGGAACATCTACAACAGCGCGAACGGAAACGTTCAGACCACGCTGCTCAACAACTACGACCTGGAGGCCATCGCCGCCCAGTAAGTCGGGAGGCGGGTCGGGAGGGGAAGGCTCGCGGGCCTTTCCCTTCTTCTTTTTGACTTGCAGGAGGGGAGAAGCTCAACCCCGGGCGCCCACGGCGAGCCGGTCCTCCAACGCCGCCCGCCTCTCCTCCAACTCCGTCTCGCCCAGCACGGGGGGGCCCGCCTCGAAGGTCACGTTTCCCAGCGGCACCCAACTCACGCAGCCCAGCATCTCGGGCGTCTCGGGGAGCCGCAGTGGCGCGGTGAGCGGGCGCACCCGCAGCAGCAGCGCGTGAACCCACGGGCGATTTCGGTAATGGAAGCGCCGCTCGATGGCCCCCGCCGTGAGCGCCTGCTCCGGCTCCAGGGCAAGCGCCTGCTCCAGCGACTCGACCCTGTAGACGGCCACCACCTCGGCGAGGGCGGGGGGCACGATCTTTCCCAGCTCCGGGTCATCCCGCAGCAGGCCCGTGAACTCGGGGCGCAACTCGGCCGGGTTCTGGTGCAGGAAGGTAGGGTAGAGGAGGAAGGCGCGGTGTTCGACCTCGAATCCCTCGTGGGTTTCCATGATGCCGCCCTTGCGGATCAGGAGGGCCGAGCGGCCGGAGGTGAGCGCCTGACACTGGGTATCCCATTCCTTGAGGGCGAAGGTGGTCATGGGGAGAGGGTAGCGCGGAGAGTGCCCCGCCTCGGAGAGGTCCGAGAGGAACCGGCGACTTCTCAAGGAGGTTGTGTGGGGGCGTGAGAAGCAGCAATAGATGTGGTTTGAGTCGTGGCGATCACATGGGCGAACATAGGGGGTTACGTCCGAGAGTCACGCCGCCGCTTGTGCTGGGTGGCGAGAGCAATGCCCATCATGAACCAGGCGAGAGGAGCGAAGCGGATGATCTCGGGCCACGTAAGCAGGTAAGCAGCGTAGGCGAGGAGACCGGCGGAGATACCGGGCAGAAACGTTCGGCTCGACCACAGGGCTGTAGCCACCAGGGCCGTGAACAGAAGGGCGGCAGGAAGACCGTAGGTCAAGGCGTAGTCCAGGTACTCGTTGTGGACCTTGTTGATGGGAAGGACCACCAGCTCGCGTTTGCCGCCCGGGTGGATGACTAAGAAGCGGGGAGCTTCCGTAGGTGCGGCGTTCAGGCGTTTGACGTTGGCGGGCTCATCCTGCCGGAGGCCCGTCTGGCGCTCGCTCGCCAGGGGTTTATTCCGGGTCTGCTCGCGCTCAACGTTCAGGTGCGTCACCACGAAGTGGTGAGCTTGCATGGAAGCGGGGTTCGGGTGTTCAGCCTTTGCGGGGCTTTCTTGACCGGTGTCTTCCAGCAACTCGTTCACCGGGCGTTCGTTCATGGCCTGCCACAGGGCAGGAGTGCCCCAACCGAAGAGAGGGCGCTTGGAGATCCCAAAGAGGGCAGACTGCCACAGCACGCGCCGTCCACTGCTGTCCGCTATCGCCTGACCGGTTCCGTTCGAGTCGCTCGACAGGTTAAAAGCCCGCCCCTCACCCCGAACGGAAACTGTCACGACGCTCAACGCAACCCCAAACAAGACGGCCGCCCACGTCCGAAAAGTAGGCCGGGGGCGGGCCCACACGAGCAACCAGAGGAGCCCCAGGGCCCCTGCAATCCAGGCTCCTCGGGTCAACGACCCCGCCCAACCCCAGGTCATCAACACCACCGCCAGCCAATGCCACCCGCGACGAGGCTGTGCCGCCAGGGTGGCAAGAGCCACGGGCAGCAGCAGGGCCAGTGCCCCTCCCATGTAGCCCCGGTTACCGAGGGTGCCGCCGTAGGGTGTGGCGCTCACGCCCGCCATCGCCCCTTCTCCCGGCACGCCCATCAGTCCGACCTGTTGCAGGATGCTGGTGACGGCAAGCAGGGCCCCTCCGAGGAGGATTGTCCGCCCCAAGAGGAGAGGTGCCTCGGAGTTCGAGCGCATCCAGGCAAAACCTGCCAGCAGCAGCACAGCGTAGATCAGGTGCATCAGCATGCCGTCCGCCCGGTCGGAGGTGCCCCACCAGCCGGGCCAGCCTGCGCGATTCAGGAGTGTGGACAGAATGAGCCAGCCAATCCAGGCGGCCAGGAGGATGAGCAGACCCCGAGTATTACGAAGCGCTTCCCGGTAACGCCAGAGGACAAGCAGGGCGGAGGGCAGCAGGGCGGCGTAGATCCACAGGACTTTGGGGGCTAGGTAAACCTCGTCGAAGGACAGGGCGACGACGGGGTTGATCAGGAGAGGAAGCACCCAGAGCGCCAGCAGGAGCAATCCGGGTGCCGTGTTGGTGAAACCTTCTGGCCTGTGGGCTTGCGTCTGAGTCATCCTCGTCAACCTTAGTCCCCGGTAACGACCGTTCTTCCGTTGTGATAAAAGGTCTTCTCGGTCACGCTGTTGACTGTAACTGTGTAGTCGTCATTGCCCGGGTTGATCTCAATTACGGTGCTGATTACAGAGCTAGGACGTGAGAGGCGGGCCTCGCCTAACAGTGAATCTTCGCAACTCGTTACATTAGGAAGTTTCTGGTTGACTGCATCACGCGCAGATTCTATGGAAGTAATGCAATGCCGTAGATAGGCGATTGCCGCGCCGTTATTAGAATGGCGGCGGGCAGACATTAAGTTGGGGATGAGGACGCTCGCGAGCACACCAAGAATGGCTATCGTGATGAGGAGCTCTACCAGGGTGAAACCGCGAGCTATTCGTTGTGATCGTCCCAGGTTCATGATGTTGACACCCGATATGAAGAAACCCCCACCACAGTCGGTGAGGGTCGGTGAACCACCGTAGGGTTTAGCTGCCGGTGATCTGCTTGCCGTCGTAGCTGAAGGTCTTGCCCGTCTTGCTGACGGCAGCAATGGTGTAGCTGTCGGCGGCGGTGTTGTAGGTAATAGCGCAGCTCGTCAGGCCAGCGGGGGCCGTGACGTTCTGGAGGGTGGCGCAGTTCGTCTCGGTCGGCAGAGCCTGGGTCACGGAGTTACGGTTGGCCTCGACGGCGGTCACGGTGTTGCGAACGAAGCTCTGCACGGCGCTGTCGTTGGCGCGGTTGCGGGCGCTGAGCAGGTTCGGGATGAGCACCGCCGCCAGGATGCCGATGATGGCGATCACGATGAGCAGCTCGATGAGAGTAAAGCCCTGCGTACGCTTCTGGTTCTTCATTTTCTTCTCCTCTGGTGCCGACCGGATAAGGGAGGGATGTCTACAGTCGGCTGGCTATGGCCGGGGCAGGTGCGGGTGTCTCCCGTCCTTGCTGAGAAGAGGTTAGGAAAGGAGCCCTAACAGCCCTCTTACTGCCGGGTGTCTAAGGGCGGGGGTCCCGAGGGGGAGGCGGTACAGCCGGGGCCGGGGTGGTATGATGCGCGGCAGTTCAGCCGGGTCCAGACCGGGCGAATGGGTCGAGCCCCGACCCCAGCAAATTCATTCCCGGCACGTGCCGCGCGTCGTCCACCCTGGGCGAGGCGCCCGGCGTGACGTGCCTGAAAGAGGTTTCCCTTTGGAACTCACGCCGCGCGTTCCCCCGCACAGCAACGACGCCGAGATCAGCGTGCTGGGGAGCATCCTGCTCGATAACGATACGCTTGCGCAACTGGGCGACACGGTCGGCCCTGAGATGTTCTACCGGGAGGGTCACCGCAAGATCTTCGCGGCGATGCGCACGTTGCAGGAGCGGGGCGAGCCGGTCGATCTGGTGACCCTCAGCGAGGACCTGCGGGTGCGGGGGCAGCTCGACGAGGTGGGCGGGCTCACCTACCTGATCGGGCTGGCGGATCAGGTGCCCACCGCCGCCTACGCTGAGCACTACGCGCGGATCGTGCAGGAAAAACATACGCTGCGGCAGCTCATCAGCGCGTCGGGCAAGGCGATGCAACTCGCCTACGAGGCTCAGCTTCCCTTGGAGGACCTCCTCGACCGTGCCGAGAAACTGATCTTCGAGGTCGCCGAGCAGAAGAAGGCCGAGGGCTTCCAGGAGATGAGCGAGGTCGTCCACGACACCTTCGAGTACATCACCCTGCTGCACGCCAACAAGGGCATCCCCGACGGGGTGAGCAGCGGCTTTCGGGACCTCGACGAGCAGATCAGCGGCCTCCAGAAGGGGAGCCTGAACGTGCTGGCGGCGCGGCCCTCGATGGGCAAGTGCGTGACGGCGGACACCCTCATCGACGTGCCGGGGACCGGGGAGAGGATCACGGTCGAGGACTTCGTGCGGCGGGAGCTGCCCACGGTGCTCAGCGTGACCCCGGACGGGACCGTGCGCGAGTCGCGGGTGGGGGCCTGGATCGACAGCGGCGTGAAGGCGGTGCGCCGGGTGACGACCCGCACGGGCCGGGTGGTGGAGACGACGCCCCATCACCCCTTCCTGGGCGTGGACGGCTGGACCCCGCTGTACGACCTGCGGGTGGGGGACCGCATCGCGGCGCCGCGCGCCGTGCCTGTGTTCGGGGAACGGGACGTGCTGAGTGCCGAGCGCGTGCGCCTCCTCGCCTACCTGCTGGCGGAAGGGGGGCTGACGCAAAGCAGTCCAAGGTGGACGAATGCCGACCCCACCCTAGTCGAGGACTTCCGTGCCTGCCTCGCCGCCGAGTTCCCCAAGGTGGAGATGCACGCGGACGCGCGCACGGGCATCGACTATCGGCTCAGCCGGAAGTGGCAGGTGGGGGAACGCAAGGACTGTCTCAATCCCCTGACCGACTGGCTGCGCGAACTCGGGATGTGGGGGAAGCACGCGGAGGCGAAGAGCTTCCCGGGCGGGGTCTGGACGCTCACGCGGGACGGGCTCGCCTCCTTCCTGCGCGTTCTGATGAGTTGCGACGGTACGGTGTACGCCCTCGCCGGGAAGGCACGGATCGAGTTCACGGTGGCGAGTGAGGCGCTGGCACGGGACGTGCATCACGCGCTCGTGCGCTTCGGCATCGTGAGTAAGCTGTGGCGCAAGGGTGAACGCGCGTGGCGGGTGGAGATCACCGAGCCGCGCAGCGTGGCGGACTACCAGACGAAGATCGGGTGGCTGGGGGAGAAGGCGGCGCGGGCTCTCCCGATCAGCCCCGGCACGCGCAGCAACGTCGGCCATCCCCCCGCCGGGGCGTGGGCGCATGTGCGGCGGGCGGCAGGGGCACAGGGTATGAGTCTTTCGGCGCTCGCCCGCGCCGCCGGGGAGAGGACCGGGGGTGGCTTTAACGCCCATACGGGAGGCGGCCTTCCCCAGACCCGTGTCGCCCGTTACGCCGCCGTCCTGGGTGACCCCCACCTCGTCCTGCTGGGCAGCGACGAGCTGTACTGGGACGACATCGTCTCCATTGAGGACGTGGGCGAGCGGCAGGTGTACGACCTGACCGTGCCGGGAGACGCCAACTTCATCGCCGCCGACATCTGCCTGCACAACACGGCCTTCGCCCTCTCCATCGCCCAGAACGTCGCCCTGCGCGGCGAGAAGACGGTCGCGGTCTTCAGCCTGGAGATGCCGAGCGTGCAACTCGCCCTGCGGATGTTGTGCAGTGAAGCGCGCGTGGACATGAACCGCATCCGCAGCGGGCAGCTCAACGAGCGAGACTTCGAGCGGCTCGCGCACGCGGCGGGCCGCCTCGCCGAGGCCCCGATGGTCATCGACGACGAGCCGGACCTAACGCTCAACGGCCTCCGCAGCAAGCTCCGCCGTATCGCCGCGCAGCATGGGCAGCTCGGGCTCGTCGTCATCGACTACCTGCAACTCATGTCAGGCGGCAAGAACAGCGGTGGAAGTGACAACAGACAGCAGGAGATCAGCACTATCTCGCGTGGTTTGAAAGGACTGGCGCGTGAGCTGGAGGTGCCGATCATGGTTTTGAGTCAATTGAGCCGTGCGGTAGAGCAAAGGCCGAATCACAGACCGATGCTCTCCGATTTGAGGGAATCGGGCGCGATTGAACAGGACGCAGATATCGTTATGTTTATATACCGCGACGAATATTACAACAAGGACACTGATCAGCAGGGCATCGCCGAAATTATTATCGGCAAGCAGCGCAACGGTCCCGTCGGCACGGTGAAGTTGCAGTTCCACTCGGCCCATGTGCGCTTCAACGACCTCGCGCCGGAGGGCGTCTGATGACGGACGACCTGAAGGCGGCCACGGGCGGGGCGGGAGGGCAGCGGCGGCGCAGGCGCAGGCGGAACACGCGCCCCGGGGTGTCGCCCGCGCCCGGGCAGATTCCCTCCGTCACGACGGTGCCTGTTCCCGCCGCTCCGCAGAAGCGCGGGCAGAAACGGTCCCTCGCCGAGCCGCGCATCGGGGTGGGGTGCATCGTGCTGCGCGGGGACGAAATCCTGCTCGTGCGCGAGCGGGGGCGCTGGTCGCTGCCCAAGGGCGGCCTGGAGACGGGCGAACTCGTGCAGGAGGGGGCGCGGCGCGAGACCTACGAGGAGACGGGGCTCGTCGTGGAGCTGCGCGACCTCGCCTTCATCGTCGAGTTCCAGGCGCAGACGTGGGGTCACCACCTCCAGTTTTTCTACACGGGCCGGGAGGTCGGCGGCACGCTTCAGCCCCGCGACCCCGACCGAGACGTGCAGGAGGCCCGGTTCGTGCCCATCCGGCAACTGCGCGAATTTATCCGTTTCCGGCCCCGCCTCGTCGCGCTGGAAACGTGGCTGCGCGAGCGGCGGCCCCGGCACTTCGTCTTCAACCTCGACAAGGAGCCCGCCATGCTCCGCAAACGGCGCCGGGTCGGGGTAGGCCCCGCCGTGCCCGAGATCGCCGACGACGCGAACGACGAGCCCGACCTGTAGGACGGGGCCGAGGGGCGGGCTGCCCTTGCCACCCCTCCGGGAACAACGAGGTGTGGGAAAGCGACGGCCTGGACGAGGTCGGGGCGTTTCCCACTCTTGTTTTTCTGCTACAATCAGAATATGAAACGTCCGTTACGTATCAAAGAGGACCATCATCCCACCAGCGGACGCGGGTACATTCATGTCTGCCCGTTGTGCGGTCAACCCCTTTCGCTTTACGACACCCGCGACGGGGACCAGGCGTACTGGTGCGAGCCGTGCGGCAAGGGCCATCGGGCGGGCGAGCTGCCGCTGGGCGCCCTGCGTCCCCTGCCGCACGCGGGCTGATTCCCTTCGCCTCCTTGCCGGAGGGGTTGGGGGCGCTATGCTGAGGGGCATGACCTCCGCCTCCTCTTTCCGTGCCGCGCCCGCCCTGGACGGGCAGGTGATCGCCGTGACGAGCGCGGACCAGGGGTACGGCCGGACGATCAGCGCGGCGCTGGCGCGGGCTGGCGCGAGCGTGGTGCTCGTCGGGGGCAACAGCGAGACGCTGGCCGCCGCCGCGAGTACCCTGGAACTCGCAGGCGGGACCGCCGTGCCCATCAAGGCGGACGTGGGCGTGCCCCTCGACTGGCTGAGCGCGCAGACCCGCATCCTGGAGATCTTCGGGGCGCTGCACGGCATCGTTCACCTCGCCGACAAGCGGGCGCACACCAACTTCACGATGCTCAGCGAGGCCGAGTGGATGGAGCTCTTCAACTGCAACGTGAAGAGCAGCGTCGGGATAGCGCAGATCGTCCGTCGTCGCCTGGGTGGCACCTGGCTTACCATCGTCGGCCCGCACCTCGACGAGCGGGGATTACAGGTCCATCCCCAGCGGGGCGCGATCCGGGGACTGGTGGAACACGCCCAGGATGAGGAGTTGCGGATCAACCTCGTGCTGCCGGGGCGGGCGAGCACCGGGGAGGAGGCCCTCGACCGACCGCTGGCGGACGCTGTCCTCGCCCTCGCCACCCCGGCCCTGCTCCACCTGCGCGGCACCGTCCTGGAGGTGCCCCTGCCGCCCGCGCCCCGGGTGCGTGCTCCCGATCCCGCCCTGCTGCTGTGAGGTGCCCGTATTGCTCGGCGCCCGACTCCAAGGTCGTGAACTCGCGCCCCAGCGACGACGGGGCGAGCATTCGCCGTCGCCGCGAGTGCCTGCGCTGCGCCCGGCGATTCACCACCTATGAGCGTGCCCAACTCGAACCCCTGATGGTCGTCAAGCGCGGCGGCCAGCGGGAAGCCTTCAACCCCGACAAGCTCCTGCGCGGCCTGACCCTCGCCACCGAGAAGCGCCCGGTGCCCGCCGAACTGCTCCGCGCCTTCGCCTACGGCTTCGAGGACGAGGTGCAGGTTCCCGAGATTTCGAGCGGCGAGATCGGCAAGCGCGCGATGAGCTTCCTGCGCCCCCTCGACGACGTGGCCTACATCCGCTTCGCCAGCGTGTACCGGGACTTCGACAGCCTGGAAAGATTTATCGAGGAGATTCGCGGGCTCAAGGACGGGGGAGAGGGTTAGAGGGCGGACGGGCTCCTGATGCCGCTGCCATCAGGTTATCGTCAATTGGATTTTTGCGCCATTGGGTAAGTCCCGGAGTTGAGTCGCCAGATGCCCTCGGAAACGCATTCCTTCCACTGCGGGCACCGCTTTCAGATTGCCCATGTCGAAAGCTCCACCCAGCACGAAGGGTTGCGTAGGCACCAGTCGGTGATCTTGCAGTAGAGAGCCGTATTGACTTTGCCAAGCTTGGGCCAGCGACCAGCCACTCCAGTAATCGTTGCTAATGACAGCCTCAGCCCATCCAGCAACAGTGGGGGCGACTAACTCTGTAGCACCTGTTTCGGCATCGAACAGAACAACCCCCGTCTGATGCAATGCGAAGGGGTTGCCGAAGACGTCCTGTGCGAAAAAGAAGTAACCGTCGGTTAGCTCCTCATAGGCGAAGCGCCAGGTTTCCGAAGCATTCCAAAAGCTGAGTGTTAGGCCGCTAGGTGCAGCGGGAAGAAGATGAACAGCCCCTTCCAAGGCGTAGAAGCCGTTGCGAAGAGCGAGGAGGTGTTGAAGCTCGTCAAGCAGCATACCTACTCCATTTGCAGCAATGGGCATGGTAGGCGGAGCGGTACAGAGGGGAGGGCCAGCGATGTCAAGCAGCCTGTTGAACGAGGACACACCCCAAGTGTAAAACCAGAAGGCTCAAAAAATCCCCGCGCAAGAGCGGGGATGAGAAGGCTAAGAGGGAGCTGTGTTACCGACGCCTAAGCCAGCCCTGCACCGTTCCCACCACCCCCCGGCGGAAGAACAGCACCACGAGCACGAAAACGAGGCCCGTCACGATCCCCACCGGAAGGTTCGCCGTCGTCAGCACGTCGCGCAGGAGCAGCACCAGGCCCGCGCCGATCACCGGGCCGAAGAGGGTGGTCGTGCCGCCGAGGAGGGTCATCATGACGACCTCGCCCGAGGTGCGCCAGTTCACGACCTCCAGGCTCACGACCCCGTGCCCGAAGGTGTACAGGCTCCCCGCCAGCCCGGCGAGCGTCGCGCTGATCAGGAAAGCCGTGAACTTGAAGCGGTTGGGGTTGTACCCGATGCTCTGGGCCCTCTGCTCGTTGTCGCGCACCGCTTGGAGGGCCTGCCCGAAGGGGCTGCGGATCGTGCGGTAGGCGATGTAAAAGCCGACGGCAAACACTGCCAGCGCGAAGTAGTAACGCGTGACCGAATCGCTGAAGTCCAGCCCCAGGAAGCCCGGGCGCGCGAAACCCTGAAGGCCGTTCTCGCCGCCCGTCACGTCGGTCCATTGCAGCGCCAGGAAGGAGAGCATCTGCGCGAAGGCGAGCGTGATCATGGAGAAGTAGATGCCGACCGAGCGCACGCTGAGGAAGGCGACCGGCACGGCGATCAGAAGCGCGGCGCCCGTCCCGCCCAGCATGGCGACGGGAACGCTCTGCCCGTGCCCGAGGAGAAAGGCCGTCACGTACGCGCTCGTGCCCCAGAAGGCCGCGTGCCCGAAACTCAGCAGGCCGGAGAAGCCGAACAGCAGGTCGAAGGCGACGGCAAAGAGACCCCAGGCCAGGATGTCGAGCGCGAGCACCGGGTAGATCAGCCGGGGCAGGATCAAGAGGACGATTCCCAGCCCGATCAGCCACGCCGCGCGGACATTGCGCTCCCGGGCCGTCCGGGCGGCGGTGCGGGGGAGGACCGTCATCGCGCCCCTTCCGGCAGCCCGAAGAGCCCGCTGGGACGCACGAGGAGCACAATCGCCATCAGGATGAAGACGAGCGTGTTGGCGATGGGAGGGTAGAGGGCCGCGCCCACGGCGGCGAGGACGCCCACCGCGAAGCCGGTCACCACGCTCCCCAGGATGCTCCCCATCCCGCCGATCACCACCACCGCGAAGGTCGTGATGATGAGTTCGGCGCCCATGTACGGCTCCACCGAGTAGATCGGGGCGGCGAGGACCCCGGCGAGACCCGCCAGCCCCACACCGACGCCGAACACGCCCGTCACCCACTTGCCCACGTCGATGCCGAAGGCCCGGGTCACGTTCGGGTTCTCCGTGCTCGCGCGGATGATCGCGCCCACCCGGGTCTTCTCGATCACGAGCCAGGTGATGAGGCAGACCACGAGCGCGAGGCCGATCACGAAGAGGCGGTATTTGGGAAAGACGACGAAGCCGAGGTTGACGACCCCCGAGAGCGCGGCGGGCGGCGTGTAGGGCGCGCTCGACACCGCGTACTGCGAGAGCATGACCTGCTTCACGAGGTCCTGGGTGAGCAGCGTCAGCCCGAAGGTCAGGAGCAGGTTGTAACTCGGCTCCAGCCCGTACAGCCGCGAGAGCAACGACCGCTCCAGCACCACGCCGATCAGCCCCACGATGAGCGGTGCGAGGATCAGAGACGGCCAGAAGCCCAGCCCGAAGGCCTGCCCCAGCGCGAACGCGGTGAAGGCGCCGAGCATGTAGAGCGCCCCGTGCATGAAGTTCACGATGCGCAGCATCCCGAAGATGACGGCGAGGCCAAGGCTGAGCAGCGCGTAGAAGGCGCCGTTCACCAGGCCGTTGAACACCTGAATCAGCAGGAGTTGTGTGTTCATGGGTCACGTCCAGGGGTCGGCGCCGGAGCCGCCGGGGTCAGGCTCCCCTCCCCGGCGCCCCGGCCCCTCATCCCTCTTTTCACATCTTGCACTTGCTCTCGGCCAGGGGCATGAACGCCTTGGCTGCCGGGATGGTGGACAGGCGGGTGAAGATGTCGCCGTTCTCCTTCGCCTGGGCCTTCGGCTTGACCTGCACGGTGTGCACGTCGAGGAGCACCCGGTGGTCCTGCGGGCGGATGGTGGCGTTGCGGGCGAAGAAGTCGTTGAAGGAGTAGCCCTCCAGCGCCTTGACCACGGCGTCGCTCTCGTCGGTTTTCGCGCGGGCGACGGCCTGGAGGTAGGTCATGGTGGCGGAGTACACCCCGGCCTGCGCCCAGGTGGGTTTCTTGCCGAAGGCCTTCTCGAACTTGGCGGCCCAGACGCGGCTGCGAGCGTCGAGGTTCCAGAACCACGGCACGGTGGCGATAGCCCCCGCGAAGGCGTCCTGGCCGAGGGCTGCCACGTCCGTCTCGAAGAGCAGGCCGATCCCCAGCCCGATCCCCTGGTTCTTGAGTCCGAACTCGTTGTACTGCTTGACCACGTTCACGAGGTCGGCGCCCGCCTGCATGGTGCCGAAGATCTTGGGCTTCAGGCTCTGCGCCTTGAGCAGGTACGAGGAGAAGTCGGTGTTCGGGAAGGGCGTCGCGTCGCTGGGGGCCACGAGCCTGCCGCCGTTCTCCTGGATCGCCGCCGTCATCTGGCGGTTGAGGTCCTGCCCGAAGGCGTAGTTGGGGTAGATGATGAACCAGTTCTTGCCGCCGCGCTGGGTGACCGCCGTGCCCGTGCCGTTGGCGAGCATGTAGTTGTCGTAGGCGTAGTGGAAGGTGTACTTGTTGCACTTCTCGTTCGTCAGGGCGGTGGTCGCCCCCGTCACCACCATCGCCACGACCTTCTTGTTCTTGGCGACCTCGCTCGCGGCCAGGGCGGCGCTGGAGGTCGGCATGTCCACGAGCATGTCCACGTTCTGACGGTCGATCATCTCGGCGGCCTTGTTGCTCGCCACGTCGGCCTTGTTCTGGTGGTCCACGCCCACGACCTGCACCTTGCCCCGAAAGGCGGGGTTGGCGGCCATGAAGTCGGCGGCGGCCATCTGAGCGGCCTTCACGCTGCCCTGCCCGGAGAGTTCGGAGTACACACCCGAGAGGTCGGTCAGGACGCCCACCTTCACCGCGTTGTCGCTGAGCTTCACGCTCTGGGCGAGGGCGGGGGCGGCGGTAAGGGCGGCGGAGAGCAGAACGGTCAGGGTCTTCTTGTGCATGGGTTCCTCCGGGGAAAAGGGGAGAGGGGGTTAGACGCTGAGGTAACGCAGGAGGTCGGAACGGCGGGCCTCCACCTCATCGCGGCGGACCTCATCGACGACGTGGCCGTCCACGAGGACGTAATGGCGGTCGGCGAGGCGGGTGGCGAAGCGGAGGTTCTGCTCGACGAGGATGACGGCCAGACCCTCGCGGCGCAGTTCCGAGAGCATGTCGCCGATGCGCTGGACGATGACGGGGGCCAGACCCTCGCTCGGCTCGTCGAGGAGGAGGAGTTTCGGGCCGCTGCGCAGCACCCGCACGATGGCGAGCATCTGCTGTTCGCCGCCCGAGAGCTTGCTGCCGGGGTGATGACCGCGCTCGCGCAGGACGGGAAAGGCCTGATACGCGCGCTCCGCACTCCAGCCGCCGGGCCGCGCGGGGGGGAGTTCCAGGTTCTCGCGGACGGTGAGGCTGCTCAGGATCGCGCGTTCCTCGGGCACCCAGGCGAGGCCACGCGCGGCGATGCGGTTGCTCGGCAGCCGGGTGAGGTCCTGGCCCCCGAAGGTGACGCGGCCCGTGCGGCTCCGCAAAACGCCCATGATCGACTTGAGGGTGGTCGTCTTGCCCGCGCCGTTGCGCCCGATCAGGCTGACGACCTCGCCGGGCATGACGTGGAGGTTCACCCCGTGCAGGACGTGACTCTGGCCGTAAAAAGCGTTCAGGTCGCGGACTTCGAGCAGCGGCGCCGTGCCCGCCGGGGCGGGAGAGGGCCGGGGGGCGGAGGCCGTCACCCGTGCGCCTCTTCTCCCAGATACGCCTCGATGACGCGGGGGTCGCGCCTCACCTCGTCGTAGCTCCCGCTGGCGAGCACCTGTCCGTACTGCAAGACGGTGATGCGGTCGGCGAGCTGCGCAACCACGCTCATGTTGTGCTCGACGAGGACGACCGTGCGCCCGCGCGCCACCTGCCGCACGAGGGCGATCACCCTACTCACCCCCTCCGACCCCATGCCGCTCGTCGGCTCGTCGAGGAGGAGGACGCGCGGGTCCTGGGTCAGCGAGATGCCGATTTCGAGCTGCCGCTTCTCCCCGTGGCCGAGGTCGGCGGCGAGGCGGGCGTGGGCGGCGTCGAGCCCCACGTCCGCGAGAATCTGGTCGGCGCGCGGGCCGAGGGCCTCCAGCCGCGAGAGGGGCGTCCAGAATTGCCGGGGTAGGCTGGTCGGCGACTGCAAGGCCACGATCACGTTCTCCCGCACCGTCAGGCTGGGAAAGACGCTGCTGATCTGGAAAGAACGGGAGAGCCCCCGCCGCACAATCGCGTGGGGGGGCAAGGTGTCGATGCGCTCTCCGAAGAGGGTGACCTCGCCGCTGGTGGGCCGCAGGAAGCCCGAGAGCAGGTTGAAGAGGGTCGTCTTGCCCGCCCCGTTCGGCCCGATGATGGCGTGAATTTCGCCCTCGCGGATGTCGAGGCTCACGGCGTTCGTGGCCCGGAAGCCCCGGAAGTCCTTCACCAGCCCCCGGGCCTGGAGGGCGATGGTGCCCGGTGGGCCTGTCTGCACGTTCTGAACAGCCTGCGGGGCCGTCATGGTCTGGGACCGAATGCGTGTTCGGGCATCTTCCCCCCTTCCTGAATTTGCGGTACGGGGAGGAGTCTAGCGTGCGCGCGTCACGGTGCGGTTACATCCTGCCTGGACGAACCACCGCCCGCACGCCTCCCTCCGTCGCCAGGAACTCCACCCGCAGGTCGTGGGCCTCGGCGGGCAGGGCGGGCACGACGAGGGCCCCCGGGACCACGCCGACGGTCAGCCCCGTGAAGTCGGGGAGCAGGCGGTCGTAGAAGCCGCCCCCGTACCCCAGCCGCACACCCGAGCGGTCGAAGGCGAGGGCAGGAAGCAGCACCGCCTCCACCGTGGCGAGGGGCACGCGCGGCGCGTTCGCCGGGGGCTGGAGCACCCCGAAGCGGCTCGGCTCGGTCGCCGTCTCCCAGCGGTGGAGCGTCAGATGCGGCCCGGGCCGGAAGCGGGCGCGGGTGGTCAGCAGCTCGAACTCCCGTGCGAGGGCGCCCACGTCCGGCTCCCCGGGGAGGGCGCGGTAGGCGAGAACCCGCCGCACTCCCCGTCCGTGCAGGAAGGCGGCGAGGTGGGCCGTGACCTGTGGTGAGTCATTCGGCAGACCCGAGCGCAGCTCACGCGCCCAGGTCCGCCACTGAGCCTTAGGCGCGCCTGGCGCCGGACGAGCAAGCATCCGACGTCCTCGCCTACCCGACCTCCTTCGGCCCCTTCAGCCCGCTGCGCCCCTCCCGCCCCTGCAACACGGTGGCCACGTCGGCGGGGCTGACGCCCACCTCCGCCATCGTGAAGAGGGTGTGGAACAGCAGGTCGGCGACCTCGGTGGCGAGTTCGGCACGGTCCCCGTTCTTCGACGCGAGCAGGACCTCGCCCGCCTCCTCGGCGACCTTTTTGAGGACCCGGTCGAGGCCCCCGGCGTGCAGCCGCGCGACGTAGCTGTTCTCGGGCAGGGTGGCGAGGCGTTCGGTGATCGTCGCGTAGACCCGTTCCAGCGTGTCGCCCAGCCCGGTCTGAGTCGTTTCCTCTCCCAGCAGGGGCCGGTGGAAGCAGGAATACTCCCCGGTGTGGCAGGCGGGACCCGTCTGTTCGACCCGGTAGAGCACACTGTCCCCGTCGCAGTCGAGGGCGACCGAGACGACCCGCTGGGTGTGCCCGCTGCTGAGCCCCTTGACCCACTGCTCGCCGCGCGAACGGCTGTAGTAGGTGGCCTCGCGCGTTTGCAACGTCCGCTCGACCGCCGCCCGGTCGGCGTAAGCCTGCATCAGCACGGCGCCCGTCCGCGCGTCCTGGGTCACGACCGGGATCAGGCCGTCCGCGCCAAAGCGCAGGTCGTCGAGCCCCGGGGCCGTCACAGGTCCCTCCAGTCGGGGCGCACGGGCAGCCCCTCGCCCTTGAGATAGTTCTTCACCTCGGGCACCGTTAGCTCCCCGAAGTGGAAGACGCTCGCCGCTAGGGCCGCGTCCGCGTGGCCGCCGGACTCGCCGCCAAGGAGCACGTCCCGGAAGTCCTCCAGCCGCCCCGCCCCCCCCGAGGCGATCACGGGGAGGTCCACCGCCGAGGCGACCGCGCGGGTGGCCGTAAGGTCGAAGCCCGCCCGGGTGCCGTCGGCGTCCATCACGTTCAGGCAGATTTCGCCCGCGCCGAGCGTCTGCCCCCGCTCCGCCCACTCGATGAGGTCGAGGCCACTGTCCACCCGCCCGCCGCCGACGTGGACGGTCCAGCCCTCCCCGTTCGGGCGCCGTTTGGCGTCGATGCTGAGCACGACGCACTGGGCGCCGAAGTGATCGCTGGCCTCGCGGATCACCTCCGGGCGCCGCACCGCCCCGCTGTTCACGCTGATCTTGTCGGCCCCGGCGAGGAGGAGCTGACGGAAGTCGGACACGGCGTTCACCCCACCCCCCACCGTCAGCGGCATCATGACCTGCTCGGCGACGCGGGCGGCCACGTCGAGCATGAGATGACGGCCCTCGTGCGTCGCCGTGATGTCGTAGAAGACCAGTTCGTCGGCCTGCTGCGCCTCGTAGGCCCGGGCGAGCGCGAGGGGGTCCCCGGCGTCACGGTGGTTCTCGAAGAACCGGACATTCTTGACCACCCGCCCGTTCTGCACGTCCAGGCAGGGGATGATGCGCTTCGTGAGCATAGAGGTCAGTTTACGCGCGGTGCCGGGAACCAATTTCTGCCCTGCGTGGTGGCGTGTAGACGAGTGCCTCTACAGGCGTCCTGCCTTGCCGGTCAGCTTGATACAATCTTCATGTTCGGACCCGTTAAGCTGGGTCGCAAGGGGGAGAGGACCCGTGGAACGCCGACGTATTCTGCTCGTAGACGACAACCCACATGACGTGGAGCTTGCCTTGAACGCCTTTCAGGAGGGCGGCGAAGAGCACGAGGTTTTTGTCGCGGGCAGCGGTCCCGAGGCGCTCGCTGCCCTGCGCGCCCCGGAAAACCTGCCCGACCTGATCCTGCTCGACCTGAAGATGCCGCATATGGACGGGCTCGCCGTGCTCGACGCCATCCGCAGCGAGACGGCGACCCGCGACATTCCCGTCGTCATGCTCACCACCAGCGGCGAGGACCGCGACATCCAGGCGAGCTACGACCACGGCGCGAGCGCGTACGTGGTCAAGCCCCTCGACTTCGGGCAGTTTCAGCAGGCGGTGCAGACGATCACCAACTTCTGGGCGCGGCTCAACCGCCACCCCCGCTTCGGCTGAGGTTCGGGAGTCGCCAGTCGCCAGCTTCCGGTCGCCGGGAAAACGAAAAGAGCGGCAGGAGCGGCTGTTTTTTGCCGTTCCTCCGGGAGTCGCCGTGAGGGCGTCAGTGTCGTCCACTTCTTCTGGCGACTGGCCCCTGGCGACTTGCTGGCGCCTCCCCCGGCCAAATGTTCTAGGCTGACCCCATGCGCGTATGGATCGGCTGCGGCGGTTACAGCAACGAGGAATGGGCGGCTCCCGGCCTGATCTACGAGGGCGTCAAGAAAGACACCTACCTGGAGACGTACGCCCGGCACTTCGACGCCGTGGAACTCAACTCCTCCTTCTACGCGATTCCCGGCCTCAAGGCCTTCGAGGGCATGGCCCGCAAGAGCGCCGGGCGCACCCGCTTCACGGTCAAGGTGAATAAGGTCTTCACCCACGACCGCGCCCCCACCGACGCCGACTTCGACCGGATGCTCCAGAGCCCCGGCCCTCTCGCCGACGCCGGACTTCTCGGCCCCTACCTCGCCCAGTTCCCGTACTCCTTCCACCGGACGGCGGACAACCGCAAGTACCTCCTGGGCCTCGCCGAGCGGTTTGCCGGGCACGAACTCGCCGTCGAACTCCGCCACGCCAGTTGGGACAAGCCCGAGGTGCGCGAGGCGATGGCCGAATACGGCCTGATCTGGGTCAGCCCCGACTACCCGGTGGTCGGCGGGATGCCCGAGCCGCAGGTCCACGTCACGACCGACGTGGGTTACCTGCGGCTGCACGGGCGCAACAAGGGCAGTTGGTGGGAGGGCTCAAGTGCCGCCGAGAGGCACGACTACCTCTATAACCGCGCCGAGATGGACGAGTGGGCGGAGAAGATCGCCCTCGTCGCCGATGACCTCAGCGAGCTGTACATCTTTTTCCAGAACACGACGAAGGGCCACGCGCTGAAGAACATCCCCATGCTGCGGGAGGCATTGAACGCGCGCGGCATTCCGGTGAAGACGCCCGACCCGGCGGACGACGGGCGATTGATGTGAGGGGTGTGGCCGCGTGAGGTTCCTGTGCGAGTGCGGCGCAGAGATCAAGGACCAAGACGACGCCTTACCCTTCAAGGCGCATCTGATGCCCGATGAGAACTTCTTCGGCTTCTTGGACCACCTCCGGGACCTCTTGGATAGACTGGTCAGCGTAGACGACGGGCGCGGAGCAACCGCGACGGTCCAGGTCGTGCCCTTCCGAAACAAGTTGCAGCGAGAGATGAGCCTTCTCGTCGGACAATCCTTTCGTCACCTCTACCAATGCCCGGAGTGTGGACGTCTGCACATTGATAGTTTGGACGGGAAGCACGGTTTCTCGTTCAAACCTGAGGCCGAGGACACGCCGAGGAATCTCCTACAATCGTTCACTCCTCCCGACTGACCGCATCTGACACGTGGGCAGGACTTCAAGCGGTTGTGCATTCACCCCGCCTGCCTCCTTGCCCTCAAACCGATTAAGAATATGAGAGAAGGCCGGAGCATCACGCCCCGGCCTTCCCTGTGGTGCTTGAGCTTTAGAAGTCCATTCCGCCCATGTCGCCGCCGCCCATGCCGCCACCAGCGGGGGCGGGCGAAGCCTTCTCGGGCTTGTCGGAGACGATGGCCTCGGTGGTGAGGATCAGGGCGCCGATGCTCGCGGCGTTCTGGAGCGCCGTGCGGGTCACCTTGGCGGGGTCCACGATGCCGGCCTGCACCATGTCGTCCACGTACTGGCTCGTCGCGGCGTTGAAGCCGAAGCGGGGCTTGTCGGAGTTGATCACGGCGTTGACGATGACGCTGCCTTCCTCGCCCGCGTTCGCGGCGATCTGGCGGGCGGGCTCTTCCAGGGCACGGATCAGGATGCGAGCACCCGTGGCCTCGTCACCCTCCAGGCCCTCGGCGGCCTTGCGCACGGCGGGGATCACGCGCAGCAGCGTGGTGCCGCCGCCCGCGACGATGCCTTCCTCGACCGCCGAGCGGGCGGTGGACAGTGCGTCCTCGTAGCGGTGCTTCTTCTCCTTGAGTTCGGTCTCGGTCGCCGCGCCCACGCGGATCACGGCCACGCCGCCCGCCAGCTTGGCGAGGCGCTCCTGGAGCTTCTCGCGGGCGTAGTCGGAGTCGGTGGTGTCGAGTTCGGCCTTGATCGCGTTCACGCGGGCGTCGATCTCGGCCTGGTTGCCCCGGCCGTCGATGATCGTGGTCTCGTCCTTGGTGATGCGGATGCGCGCGGCGCGGCCCAGCATGTCCATGCCGACGTTCTCCAGCCGGTGCCCGAGGTCTTCCGAGACCACCTGCCCGCCCGTCACAGCGGCGATGTCGCGCAGCATCTCCTTGCGGCGGTCACCGAAGCCGGGGGCCTTCACGGCGGCGATGTTCAGCGTGCCGCGCAGCTTGTTCACGACCAGCGTGGCGAGCGCCTCGCCCTCCACGTCCTCGGCGATGATCAGGAGGGGACGGCCTGTCTGCGCGACCTTTTCCAGCACCGGGAGGAGGTCCTTGAGGGCCCCAACCTTCTTCTCGTTGATCAGGATGAAGGCGTCTTCCAAGATGGCCTCCATCGTGTCGGGCGAGGTGATGAAGTAGGGGCTGATGTAGCCCTTGTCGAACTGCATCCCCTCGACGACATCCACTTCCGTGTCGAAGCCCCGGGACTCCTCGATGGTGATGACGCCTTCCTTGCCGACCTTGTCCATCGCGTTGGCGATTTCCTGGCCCACGGCGTCATCGTTCGCGCTGATGCCCGCGACCTTGCGGATGGCGTCGCTGTCCTCGACGGGCACGGCGAGCTGCTTGATCTCCTCGACGGCGACCGCGACGGCCTTGTCGATGCCGCGCTTGAGGGCCAGCGGGTTCGCCCCGGCGGCCACGTTGCGCAGACCTTCCTTCACGACGGCCTGGCCGAGGACGGTGGCGGTGGTGGTGCCGTCACCCGTGATGTCGTTGGTCTTGGAGGCGACTTCCTTGAGAAGCTGGGCGCCGATGTTCTCGAGCTTGTCCTCCAGCTCCACTTCCTTGGCGACGGTCACGCCGTCCTTGGTGATCGTGGGGCTGCCGAACTTCTTCTCGATCACGACGTTGCGGCCACGCGGCCCCAGGGTGACCTTGACGGCGTTGGCGACGGCATTGACGCCGCGTTCCAGGCTGCGGCGGGCGTTTTCATCAAAGACGAGTTGCTTGGGCATGAGGTTCTCCTTCGGAGGGGCTGTCAGCTGTCAGCTTTCAGCAGTCAGGAAAAGAAGGACGGGGCTTGGGCAGTTGCTTCAGCTTTTGCCGCTGAGGGCCCAAAGCTGATGGCTGACCGCCTCACTCCACGATGGCGAGGATGTCCCGCTCGTTGAGGAGCGAGTAGTTCTTGCCGTCCAGGCTGACTTCGGTGCCGCCGTACTTGGCGAAATACACCGTGTCGCCTTCCTTCACGTCCAGCGCGACGCGCGTTCCGCTGTCGAGCATCTTACCGTTGCCCACGGCCACGACCTTCCCGCGCTGGCTCTTCTCCTTGGCGGTGTCGGGGACGTAGAGGCCCCCGGCGGTCTTCTGCTCGGCTTCTTCGATGATCTCAACGAGAACGCGGTCGCCCAATGGTTTCAACATGGGTGTACCTCCTGTGAAATGGGGTGTGGGATGTGGCGGCCCCGCCGTGCTTCCGGCGGGTTTTTGCCGTTCCAGACGCAATGTTAGGTGCAACAGGCCGGAAATGTCAACTACCGCAGTCCGAGAATTTGAGTCCGGGACGCTCAAGCCCGTCTGACACGCCGCTTTTCCCTCGGTGTTCAGTATATCATAGCAGCGACATATATACATCGTTAGGATATATGTGTGACTCAGGTTGATGGTCTTCTGATCGAAAGGAGAAAGGTATGCCCCGACCCGACATCCTGACTCGGCCAGCCTTCGAGGCGGCCTTCGAGGGATTGAAGGGCGCCCCCGTCACGCTCGCCGTGCTGGACCTCGACCACTTCAAGACGCTCAACGACACCCTGGGGCACACCGAGGGCGACCGGGTGCTGAGGAGCCTCGAACGGCTGCTGTCGGGCAGCCTGCCGACGGGGAGTATGGTCGGGCGGCTGGGCGGGGACGAGTACGCGGCGCTCTTGCCCGAGACGGCGCCCGAGACGGCGCTGATCCTCTTCGACGAGGTGATCAGGCACTTCCACATCCACCGCGACCCGCACTGGCCGCGCACGCTGGGGCTGAGCGTGGGGCTCGCCGCCCGGCCCGCCCACGCTCACACCTACGCCGACCTGCACCGCGCCGCCGACGAGGCCCTCCTGAGGGCCAAACGCGAGGGCCGGGGCCGGGCCTGCATCTATGTGGAGAGCAAGATGGTGCTCAAGAGCAACTACTATCCCAAGAGCCAGCTCGAACGTCTCGCCAAGCTGTCGGCGGCCCTGGGCCGGACGGAGGCGTCCTTGCTGCGCGAGGCGCTGGACGACCTGATCGAGCGGCACCGGGGGGCACTCTGATGGGAGAAGTGGGCAGTGGTGAGTGGTTAGTGGACGGGGCAGGCGGCCCACGGCCCACTCACCACTTACCACTTACAGTCGGCTGGCACGCCGCCCTCTCCGAGGCCTGGACCGCCTACCTCCACGGCTCCTATCCCATCGGGGCGGTGGTGGTGAACGCCGGGGGCGAGGTCATCGCGCGGGGGCGCAACCGGCTGGGGGAACCCCGGGGCGTGGCGGGCGTCATCAGCGGGCACGACCTCGCGCACGCGGAGATCAACGCGCTGCTGGACCTCGCGGTGAAACCCCGACCCGAGGTGTACGGATGGACCGTGTTGACCACCGTGCAGCCGTGCCCGCAGTGCGCCGGGGCGATTGCCATGAGCAGCATCCGCGCCGTCGAGTACGCCGCCCCTGACCCCTGGGCGGGCTGCACCCGGCTGCTGACGGACGACCCGTATGTCCGGCAAAAGGGCATCCGGGTGGGCCGGGCTCCCCGGGAGGTCGAGCACCTGGCGCTGCGAATAGCCCTCGTCGGCTTTCTGGAGGAGGGGCACGCCTCCCTGGAGACCTCGCTGATGCGCGCCTACCGTCGAAGTCATCCGGCGGATGTGGAGTCGGCGACGCGTCTTCACGCCTCTGGGGCACTCGCCGGGTTGCGGGCCCGGGGGGCGACCTTCCCCGAGGCTCTGGACGTTCTCGGGGGTGAGGCGTGACGACGCGGGTGAAGTCGGTCAACCTCTCCCCCTCCCCCCACCGCACGGGCCGCGCCTGCGTCTGGGTCGAGCACGAGGGCCGGGTGCTGATGGTCGGGCTGGAGTGGGGCGGGTGGACCCTGCCGGGGGGCGGCATTCACCCTGAAGAGACGGGCGCCCAGGCCGCCGCCCGCGAGGCCTGGGAGGAGAGTGGGGCGCGGGTGGAGGTGACGGGGGAGGCGCTGACCCTCGGCGGCGGGGTGCTGTGCTTCCCCGCCCGCCTGCTCTCCCTCGAACCGAGCCCGGAGGGGCGCCCCGTCACCTGGGTCAACCCACGCTCTCTGCCCTGGGCGAACGACGTGCAACTCCGGCAGGTGCTGGCAGGGATGGGGGAGACGCCCCCCGCCCTGGCCCTCCCGGAACGGGTGTCGGTGGCGCTCGCCGAGGCGGAGCGGCTGGGCTTTGACCGCTCGTGCAGCCTGGAGGTGGGGCGTCTGTTGCGGACGCTCGCTGCCTCGCGCCCCGGCGGCTGCCTCGCCGAGTTGGGCACGGGGACGGGGGTGGGCGCGGCGTGGCTGCTGGCGGGAATGGACGACACAGCGCGGCTCACCACCGCCGAACTCGACCCGGGGCGGGCGAAGGTCGCCCGCCGGGTGCTGGGAGACGACCCGCGCGCCGAGGTGCTGGCTGGCGACTGGCGGAAAGCCATCCCTCACGGCCCCTTCGACCTGCTCTTCAGCGACTGTGCGCCTTCCAAGCGTGAGACGGAGAGCCTGGAGGTGCTGGTGGACGCCCTGCGCCCCGGCGGGATGCTCGTGCTCGACAACTTCAGCCCACCCGCCCACCTGCCCGAGGGACTCCACGCGGGCGACCCGGAGCGGGAGGCGTTGTGGAATTACCCGGGCTTGATCTGCACCGAGGTGGCGGTCAGTGCGGGCGAGCGGATAATCCTTGCCGCGAGGCGCGGCTGATGGCTTCAGCCCAACTCGGCCAGCACCTCGGACGTGGTTCTCACCGTGGCGAATTCGCCGTGCAGGCTCGCGAGGTGAGCACGGTGCAACTCGTCGGCGGTGAGGTGCAGGTTGCCGAAGGTGCGGTCGAAGGTTGCCGTGGCGTCGCCCAGCAGGGTCACGTCGAACCCCAGGTTTCCCGCCATGCGGGTCGTGGTGGACACGCAGTGGTCGGTGGTCAGCCCCGCGATCACGAGGCGCCCTATGCCCTGCCCCCGCAACTGTCCTTCCAGATCGGTGCCGATAAAGGCGCTGTTGACGTGCTTCGTGACGTGGCCCTCGCCGGGGCGCGGCTCGAAGCCGGGCTGGAACTCCGCGCCGTCCTGGCCGGGCCGCAGCGGCGACTCTGGCCCACGCGAGAGGTGCTGGACATGGAAGACCGGCCAGCCCTGGGCTCGCCACGCCGCGAGCAGGCGGGTCGCGTTCGCCTCGGCATCCGGGTTGTTGCGTTCGCCCCAGATGGGGTTGAGAAAGCCCTTCTGGATGTCGATGAGCACCAGGGCCGGCGGCGTGGGGGTGTCGGTCATGGCCCAGTTTCTCATTTCCCCGGGCAGATTGAAGCTACCGCCGCACCTCACTCCTCCTGCCGCAGCAGCGGGTACGGATTGACCGCCCCGCCCGCCGTGTAAATCCCGTAATGCAGATGCGTCGGCGTCCCCTGCGCGTTCCCGCTGTCGCCGACGGAGCCCACCACGTCGCCCGCCTCGATCCACTGGCCCTCCCGAATGTCCGCGTACCGTTCGAGGTGCGCGTAGTAGTGCCGCTGCCTGCCCGGGCCGAGCACCATCACCGTGCGCCCGCCGAGGCGGTTCTCGCCCACGTTGAGCACGACGCCGCGCGTGGTGGCGCGGATGGGCGTGTCGCGCGGTGCGAAGATGTCCACCCCTTCGTGACGCCGCCCCTCACTCCGGGCCGCCCCCCAGGTGTCCACGAGGTTCCGGCCGGGCAGGGGGTTGGGCAGGCTGCCCTCCGTCGGTGCGGGCGCCGTCGTCAGCGAGACGTATCGCCAGGTGTTCTGGAGCGTGGGCCAAAACAGATACGCGGCCCCCGCGAGCAGGGCGAGGACGATCACGAGGCGGAACAGGCGGCGCACGTCCCCAGCATCGGGCGGGGCGATGAGAGATTCGCCGTCCTGGTGGGCGTTCGCACAATCGGGGGGACGGCGGGTATCTTCCGGGGTGGAAGGCGGTTCCCCGGATGGCCCTCAACGGCGGCTACACCTACCGCGAGCAACTCGGTCCCCACGCGGGGGGCCTGACCGTCCTCGCGTACCTGACCCGGCACTACGGGCATTCCACCGAAGGAGTGTGGCGGGCGCGGCTGGAGCGCGGGGAGGTCCGGCTGGACGGGGTCATGGTGGACCGGGCGGACGAGCGGTTGCGGCCGGGCCAGGTGCTCGAATGGCGGCGCCCCCCCTGGGAGGAGGAGGACGTGCCCCTCACCTTCCAGGTGATCCACGAGGACGACGCGCTCGTGGTGGTCGCCAAGCCGGGCGGGCTGCCCACGGTGCCGGGCGGCGGGTTCCTGGCGCACACGCTGCTGACCTTGGTGCGGGGGCGCTTCCCGGGGGCGAGCCCCCTGCACCGCCTGGGGCGCGGCACCTCCGGGCTGGTGCTCTTCGCGCGGACGCAAGCGGCGGCTTCCACCCTCACCCGGGCGTGGCGTGAGCATGACGTGGGGAAACGCTACCGGGCGCTCGCCTCCGGCCTCGCCGAGCGGGAGGCGTACGAGATCACCACGCCCATCGGCCCGGTGCCGCACCCCCGGCTGGGCACCGTGTACGCGGCCAGCCCGGCGGGCAAGCCCTCCAGCAGCGACGCGCGGGTGCTCGAACGGTGGGAGGCGGAGGGCACCACCCTCTTCGAGGTGGACATCCGAACGGGCCGCCCCCACCAGATCAGGATTCACCTCGCCTCGGTGGGGCACCCCCTCGTCGGCGATCCCCTCTACGCGCCGGGCGGCGGGCCCCTCCCCGACCTGCCGGGCCTGCCCGGGGACGGCGGCTACCTCCTGCACGCGGGGCGTCTGGCTTTCACGCACCCGCTGACGGGCGAGAGGTTGACCCTGTGCGTCCCGCCGCCTCCCGAACTCCGAACCCGGGAGGAGCGGCGGGCCTCCGCCCCGTGACCTCGCTCCCGGTCTGCGCGCGGGAGGGCGCTAGAATCCCCCGGTGACGACTGTGGCCGCGCCTGGGGCGCACGTGTGGACCCTGGAGGGCGGACTGAGGGTGGCGTTCGAGCGCCGAAAGGGGCCGGGCTTCGCCTTCGACCTGCGCCTTCCCGTGGGGAGCGCCCATGACCCCGTGGGCCGCGAGGGCTCGGCGGGCGTGCTGGAGGAGTGGCTCTACAAGGGGGCGGGGGGCCGGGATGCCCGCGCCTTCCAGGACGCGCTCGACGACCTCGGCGTGCGGCGGGGCGGCGGGGTCGGGCCCGAGGCGACGCGGGTGGGTGTCAGCGGCCTCGCCGCCGACCTGCCTGGGGCGCTGACCCTGGCCGCCGACCTCCTGCTGCGGCCCGCGCTGCCCGGGGAGGAACTGCCCGTTCTCGTGGATCTCGCGCGGCAGGACCTGGAGGGGCTGGAGGACAGCCCGCCCGACCGGCTCGCCGTGGAGGCGCGGCGGGTCGCCTTTCCCCGCCCGCCGGAGTCGCCCTTCGCGGGCTTCGCGCACCCGGCGAGCGGGACCCCGGAGGGGCTGGCGAACCTGGACGCGGCGGGGCTGCGCGCCTTTCTGGACCGCTACGGCACCCGGGGCAGCGTGCTCGGCCTCGTGGCGGACGCCGAGCCGGGGGAGGTCCGCGCCCTCGCCGAGCGAACCCTCGCCGGGTGGCGCCCGGGCGACGAGGGGGGCGTGCCCGCCGAGTTCCGCCCCGGGGAGAGGGCGCACCTCCCCGACCCGGACGCGGAGCAGACGCACATCAGCGTGACGGCGCCCGGGGTCGCCCCGCGTGACGGGCACTGGCTCGCCTGGCAGGTGGCGCTCACAGCCCTGTCGGGGGGGAGCGCGAGCCGCCTCTTTCACGCGGTGCGCGAGGAACGCGGCCTCGCCTATCAGGTGGGCGCCTCGCCCGTCGTGCTGGGCGGGCGGGGGTTCCTGGCGGCGTACGCGGGGAGCACGCCCGACCGCGCCCCCGAGACGCTGGCGGTGCTGCTCGCCGAACTCGCCCGGCTCCCGGCGGGGTTGACGGAGGCGGAGTTCCACCGCGCCCGGGCGGGCCTGACCGCCAGCGTGGTCTTCGGGGCCGAGAGCGCGCGGGCCCGGGCGACCAGCCTCACCCGCGACGTGGCCGTCTTCGGGCGGGTGAGGAGCGTGGCCGAACTGCGCGCACAGCTTGCCGCCCTCACCCTGGACGAGGTGAACGCCTTCCTCGCCGGGTACGATCCCGCCGCCCACGCCACCGTCGTGACCCTCGGCCCGCAGGAGCCCCGCCTATGACCGCCTCCACCCCGACCTCCCGCGAAACGCTGACGCACACCCTGGAGAACGGCCTGACCCTGCTGCTGGAGCCGGACGAGGGCGCCCAGACCGTCGCCGCCGGGTACTTCGTGGCGACGGGGGCGCGTGACGAACGCCCGGAGGAGCTGGGCGCCTCGCACTTCCTCGAACACCTGATGTTCAAGGGTTCCGAGCGGGTCGGCGCCGCCGAACTCAACGAGCGCCTCGACGACCTGGGGGGCAACGCGAACGCCTTCACGAGCGAGGAGGCGACCGTCTACCACGCGGCGACCCTCCCCGAGCACGCCCCCGAGCTGCTGGACACCCTGACCGAACTCATGCGCCCGGCCCTGCGCCCGGAGGACATCGAGCCCGAGCGCGGCGTGATCCTGGAGGAGATCGCCATGTACGCCGAGCAGCCCGGCGTGCGCGCCGTGGACGAGCTGCACGCCGACTACTGGGGGGATCACCCCCTCGGCCACCTCGTCCTGGGCACGACCGAGACGGTGGGCGCCATGACCCGCGAGGCCCTCGCCCGCAACCACCGCGAACGCTACGGGGCCGAGCGGGTGGCCCTCACGGTGGTCGGCGCCTTCGACCCCGCCCGGGTGCAGGGATGGGCGCAGGGGGCGTTGGGGAGCTGGCGTGCCGGAACCCGCCCCGCGCCCGCGCCCCTTCCGCTTCCCCGGCACCCCGGCACGGTGCGGACCGTCCTCGACCCCAGCCTCGCGCGGGTGCAGGTCGCGCTCGCGCTGCCCGGCCTGAGCGCGGCCCACCCCCTGCGCGAGGCCGCCGTGGTCCTCGCCGAACTCGTCGGCGGGGAGAACGGCCTGCTGCACTGGGCGCTGCTCGACACCGGCCTCGCCGACGGGGCCGACCTCGCGCATCTGGAGTACCGCGACGCCGGGACCTTCGAGGGCGGCTTCTCCTGCGACCCGGACCGCGCCCAGACGGTGCTGGGCCGCTACCGAGCGGTGCTGGCGGAGGCGGGGCAGGCCGTCACCGACGCCGCCGTCCGCCGCGCCGCCCGCAAGCTCGCGGTGGGCACCCTGCTGCGCGCCGAGACGCCCCAGGGACGCCTCTTCTCCCTGGGCATGGAACACCTCGCCCTGGGGCGCCCGGTGGGCACCGACGAACTCGTGGACCGTTTCGCGCGGGTCACCCCCGCCGACGTCCGCGCAGTGCTGGAGCTGTGCCCCCTGAGCGGGCCGACCGTGGTGGCGCTCGGCCCGCTGGACGCATTGCGGTAGACGCTTCATAAACCTCAGCCGCTCCCCATATCTGGGGGAGGAGCGGCTGGCCCCTTTGGTGAGGATTATGAGTCCAGTCTTTATCTTGGACTCTGTCTAATGGCCGCAGAGGAGATAGGAGGTCTACGTCATCTCCTCGGTTGCTTCAACAAACTCTCAGTTATCTCATCCCTGACGATGAACCGACGCCTCCTCAACGATGAGTCGCGGCTGACAGTCTCGTGGGAAAAGTTGCAACGGGACGGGGCGAACGCTAGTATCGCCTCCACCGGAGATACGGTAAAGCGGTACTTTTTCTGTTCGTCCAACCTCACGTTGGGCTCGTTCTCTCATTTGGAGGCATCATGAGAACAGGAGCGGCTATAGTCTTGGTTTCGGGTCTTCTCGCCCTGAGCAGTTGCGGAACGCCCCAGCCGACCACCCAGGACACCACGATTCAGGGCAACGTGTTCGCCAGCGCCTCGGCGGGCGGGGCGCCGGTGCAGGGCGCCCGGGTGACGGCGAACCTGGGCGACTCGACCCAGAGCGTGATCACCGGCCCCGACGGACGCTTCAGCCTGAAGCTGAACACGGCCCGGACGGCGCAGGCCTTCACGATCACCGTCGAGCCGCCCGCACGCTCCAACCTCTACGCCTCCACGTACGACAACGTGCCGCTCGAGGCGTACCGTTCCCAGTACGGGGCGGCCAACGAGCTGAGCATCTACCTGGGCACCACCCGCCCGTCGGCGGCGCTCCCCGGCGCGGCCCCCCGGCGCGGCTGCCTCACCGGCCTGCTCAAGGACCTCGGCGGTCAGCCGGTGGTGAGTAACGCCCTGGCGGTCGTGTCCGTCTCGGGCGGCAAGCCTGTCCCGCGCCCGCTGTACGACAACTGCGCGACCGAACTCACGGCGATTCCGAACCTCGCCGCCGGGTTCGCCACGCTGCCGCAGCCGGGCGAGACGGGTCTGGTCATCTACGGTGGCAGCCGCGTCGTCCGCACGGACGCTCAGGGCAAGTACCTGATGCCGATCCAGACCACCCAGAACCTCCACGCCGTGTCGGGCGCCATGTGGGCGGGGAACTACGACGGCGGTGAGGAGAGCGAGACCTCGGCCTCCGTCTTCTGGAGCAAGTTCCAGTACATCCCCGAGGTCCCGGTCTTCACGAGCGGCGCGACCGACACGCGCGACATCACGCTGGAGGCCTTCGACCCCGCCACCAACCCGCGCGTGACCACCCAGCCCATCCGCTACGACGCGGGCGCCATCGACAAGGCGAATAACGCGGTCTTCGACGTCTACACCTCGCCCTCCTTCGAGCCCGCGATCACCTCGGGCACCTTCCCGCTCGGCGAGTACTACACCGTGGACCCGGCGGGCGGCCATAACCTGCGCGTCCCGAAGCTGGGGCAGGACAACCGCGCCCAGAACGTGACGGTCGAGACCAGCCTGTACCGCTACAGCGCCGACGGCGAGAACGTGACCGGCACCTCCAGCTTCACGGCGTGGCGTGACGGCACCAACCTGGGAGGGGCGCTCACCGCCAACTTCATCGGCATCCCGGCGCCGCAGGCCCCCGCCCAGGCGGAGGAGAAGACCCCCCGCATGCCCACGCTGAGCTGGAACAGCGTGCCGAACGCCAAGACTTACGTCGTCGGCGTGTACCGCGTGACCGACACCGGCGCGACCCCTGTCTGGGTAGGCTACACCACGAACACCAGCCTCAAGGTGCCGCTCACGCTGGAGGCGAACGCCGAGTACCTGTGGCAGGTCAGCACCGACGACAGCACCGAGATGCTCGACTACATCGGCAAGGACCCGCTGAGCGCGGAGGCTGCCCGCTGGAAGAGCGCGGGCGGGCTGGCGAAGGGACGCCACCTGGAAAGCGCCCTGAACACCTGGCGCGGTGAGGTCGCGGCGGGCGTCTTGCAGGCGACCGGGCAGTTGCCCCAGTTCCTCGGGGGACCGGCGGCGGCCTACCAGCGGCTCCAGGAGACGGGCTACCGCAGCTCGGACAGCCAGGAATTCACCTTCACGACCGGGAACTGAGGAGCGTCCATGAACAAACGGTTCTTTTCTCTCTTGGGTCTGACGGCCCTGCTCGCCGCCTGCGGCACCCAGTCCACGACCACCCCCACGAACGGGGCTGCCGCGCCTGGCGCGGTGGTGCCCGGCCAGATCATCGTCAAGTACAGGGCGGGCCTGACGGCGGCGAGCGTGAAGCCGCTGAGCAACACCCGGCTGCTCTCGGCGACGAATGCCGACGCCTGGGGCCGCCTGGCGCTCGTGTCGGTGCCGGAAGGCCAGGAGGAGGCGTACGCCGAGCGTTACGGCACTGAGAATGGGGTGGAGTACGCCGAGCCGAACTACCGGATCGAGAGCCCCAGTGACGAGAGCGTCTCCCTGAGCGCGCAGAGCGTGCGCAGCGGGGAACTGCGCGCGGCGGCGACCGGCTTCTCGGCGAGCGTGACGGACCCTTACTTCGTTCAGAGCCCGATGGACGCGAGCGGGAAAAATCCCTTCGACATCACCGCGAGCCAGTCGGCGAACGGGCGGACGGCGTACACGAACGAGAAGTACCTCTGGAGCATCTACCGCGTTCAGGCCCCCGCCGCGTGGGACGCGGGCTTCACCGGCAAGGGCGTGGTCGTGGCCGTGATCGACCAGGGCGTCGACCTCGGGCACCCGGACCTGGCTCCCAACCTGTGGCAGAACCCCAACCCGTCCTCCACGACCTGCCCCGGCCAGAACGGCTACGACTTCGTGGACGACGACACCGATCCCTCGGACACGGGCGGCCACGGCACGCACGTCTCGGGCACCATCGCCGCCGCCGCGAACGGGCAGGGCGTGGTGGGCGTGGCACCCGAGGCGAAGATCATGGCGCTGCGCGGCCTGGGTTACTTCGGCGGCACGAACTACATGCTCGCCCGCGCGCTGAAGTACGCCGCCGACTGCGGGGCGAACGTCGTGAACAACTCCTGGGGCGGGAGCCAGCGCACCCGCGCCTTCGGGGACGTGCTGGAGTACGGCACCAAGAAGGGCGTGACCTACGTCTTCTCGGCCGGAAACGCGTACCGCGACAACAACCGCCCGTCGTGGCCCGCCTCGTACAGCACCGAGATTCCCGGTGTGATCTCGGTCGGGGCCACGAGCAACGACAACCGCCGCACCGCCTTCTCCAGCGCGGGCAACTACGTGACCGTCGCCGCGCCCGGCGGCACGATCCTCTCCACCGTGCCGCGCGTGCAGGCTCCCAACAATCCCTACGCCTTCCTCCAGGGCACCTCGATGGCCGCGCCCAACGCGACCGGTGTCGTCGCCCTGATCTACCAGGCCAAACCCGACATCACCCCCGAGCAGGTGCGGCAGGTCATCACCTGGAGCGCGAACAGCACGATTACCGGCCAGAACAGCAAGCCCGACTACCCCACGGGCGGCTTCTTCGGCTACGGCATCGTGGACGCGGCTGCCGCCGTGACCTACGCGCGGGAATCGCTGCGTTAAACGGGCGATCAGCCGAGTCGACCACAATCAGGGGCGGGGGGCACGAGGTCATCCTCGGGGCCCCCCGCCCCTGTGTACAGAAAGGAGCCTGCCCTTGACCCTTCCCACCCTGTTCGCCGCGCTGCTGCTCACCGTCGTGCCGCCGCCCAGGCCGCCCGGCGAGCCGCCGCCCCCCGCGCCCCAGACCCGCGTCGTTCTCACGGTGAGCGACGCGGGCGGCCCGCGCCCGGGCGTCCTGATGCAACTCTTCCGGGTGGGCGTGGGGGGACGGCCGCTGCCGCTGCCGGGGCGCCCCGCGCTCGCCCGCAGCGGCGCGGACGGCATTGCCTCGCTGACGCTGCCCGTCACCGCGCCCCTGCTGGTGCAGCTCACCGACCCCGAGAGGAACGTCCTCGTGCGCCTGCCGCTAGGCGGCGGGGAGGTGGTGCGGGTCGGCGCGGCGACCTTCCGGCTTCAGGTCACCCCCGCCAGCCCGGGCCGCTGAATCCTCGGGCGGGCTACGCCGTCCGGGCGGGCAGGGCCGCGAGCACCGCCCCGATCACGCCCTCCAGGGTGAGCGGCCCGGTGTCGATCACGCGGGCGTCGGGGGCGGGGGCGCTCTGCGCGGCGTCGCGGCGGTCGCGCTCGATCAGGGCGGCCTCGACCGTGCCCGCGTCCTCGCCGCGTTCCTGGGCCCGGCGCTCGGCGCGGACCCGGGGGCTGGCCGTCAGGTAGAACTTGGCGTCGGCGTGCGGAAAGACGTTCGTGCCCATGTCGCGGCCCTCGGCGACGAAGGGCTCGGGCAGGGCGCGAAGCTCCTCGTCCACCCAGGCGCGGACCTCGGGCAGCCGGGCCACGGCGCTCACGCCCGCGTCCACCCGCGAGGAGTGCAGCCCCGGGGTCAGGTCCCGCTCGCCCTGCCAGACCCGGTTGCCCCCCGCCAGGGGTTCCAGCCGCAGGGGCCGCCCGCGCAGGAGGGCGAGGAGGGGCGCCGGGTCGGACGGGGGCAGGCCCGCTTCCAGGGCGAGCAAGGTCGCCGCGCGGTAGAGAAACCCGCTGCTCACGTAGGGGATGCCCAGCGCCCGCGCGACGCCCGACGCCACGCTCGACTTGCCGCTGGCGGCCACGCCGTCAATCGTCACGATCATCCGCCCAGTCTAGGGGGTGGCTCCGCCCCGTGGCCTCCCCCTGACCGTGCGGGCGCCCGGTTTCCCTCACCCGAACCCTCTAGACTCCCCGCATGAGACAGGCCGCCCTCCTCCTGACCGCCCTCCTCGCCCTGACCGCCTGCCAGAAAAAGGACACGGCGAACGCCGGAACCCAGACCGAGCAGACCGGGACCGCCCAGACCGAACCTGCACAGACCCAGACCGAGCAGGCCCAGGGCAGCGAGACCGCCGCGAAGCCCGAGACCGCCCAGACCCCGGCGGTCACCCAGCCCGGCCCGGTTCCTGCGGGCTACACCCTGGTCCCCTTCCTGAGCGACAAGCCGGTGCGCGAATTCAAGGCCGAGCCCGCGCTGACCCTGGAGGACGGCAAGGACTACTACGCCCTGATCGACACCGACAGGGGCCAGATTCTCGCCGACCTGTACGAGCAGGAGACGCCCGTCACGGTGAACAACTTCGTGACGCTCGCCCGCAACCACTTCTTCGACGGCATCCGCTTCCACCGGGTGATCGAGGGCTTCATGGCCCAGACGGGCGACCCCCAGAGCGTGGACGAGGGCAAGAAGGCCGAGTGGGGCACGGGCGGCCCCGGTTATCAATTCGCCGACGAGTTCCGCACCCGCCTGACCTTCGACAGCTCGGGCGTGCTGGCGATGGCGAACAGCGGCCCGGCCACCAACGGCTCGCAGTTTTTCATCACCTTCGCCCCCACCGACTTCCTGAACGGCAAGCACACCATCTTCGGCAAGGTCGTGACCGGGCAGGACGTGATGTCCAAGCTGACGCGCACCTCCGACACGAGCAGCGGCCAGGAGACGCCCATCGAGGGCGCCGTCCCCGACAAGATCCTGACCGTGCGAATCCTGACGAAGGGTTGAGGAAGGACCCCAAGGACCCCGGAGTGGGGGAGGGCCCGGTGAACGGCGAGGGGATGGAGGAGCGAATCGGCAGCGAGGTCGGGGTGGAGAGTCCGGGTGACGCCGTTGTCACCCTCCCGGCCCGGGACGACTCCCATCCCGAGACCCTGGGAGGCTGGACCCGGTTTGCCCAGGCGCGCGACCGCATCCTTGACGAGTACGACGAGCTGTTCCGCAGGCTGGCTGACGCCTGAGGGCTCACACCCGCCGGGGTTCAGGCCCTTCACGTCGCGCGGATCGGCGGCCCGGGGACAACCTGGGGCTTCGGGACCAACGCCCGAAGCGCGGTGGGGGAGCGGGGGCGGGCGTCGTCCCGCGCTTCCCCCTACAGCGTCCGCGTCGCCTCCACCCACCACCCCGGGTGCCGCGCCCGGATGGCCCGTGCCGCGTCGTGCGCCTGGTCGTCACTCCCCGCCAGCGCGAAGCACGTCGCGCCGCTGCCGCTCATCAGGGGGGAGCGCAGGCCCACCCGGGTCAGGGTAGCCAGCGCCTCGCGGATGGGGGCGTGGCGGGCGGCGACGGGGCCTTGCAGGGCGTTGAGGTAGGGCACCTCTCGCCCCCCCGTGAGGGCCGTCAGGATGCCCTCCACGTCGAGTTCGGGGGTGAAGGCCTCCTCCTCGTCGAGCCAGGCGTAGGCGTTCCGCGCGCTGACCTCCACGCCGGGATTGGCGAGCACCAGGGGCACGCGCGGCACCGGCAGCGGGGTGAGCACCTCGCCGATCCCCTGGCTGATCGCGGCACGCCCGAGCAGGAAGAAGGGCACGTCGGCCCCCAGCGAGCGGGCGAGGGCGGGAAGGTTCACGCCCGACGGGTACAGCCGCGCCAGCGCCATCAGCGTGGTCGCCGCGTCGCTGCTGCCGCCACCCAGGCCGGACGCGAGGGGGAGACGCTTATGGAGGGTGATGCTGGCGCCCTCCGTGACCCCCGCCGCGTCCAGATACGCCCGCGCCGCCCGGGAGACCAGGTTGCGCTCGTCGGCGGGGAGGCCCGCTGCCCCCTCCACCCGCAGGCTCAGGGTGTCGGCCGGGCCGATCTCCAGGTCGTCGCCGACCGCCAGGGGCACCATGACCGAGTGCAGTTCGTGGTAGCCGTCCGCGCGCAGGTCGCGCACGCTCAGGCCCAGGTTCACCTTGGCGGGCGCGAAGTACGTGTGCGGGGTCGGGGAGGAGGGGAGGGCGGCGGCCCCTTGCTCAGGCGTCATCGCCCCCAGCATCCCACAGCGACGCGACCGCGTGGGCCAGGGCGAGGTCTCCGGGAGTGGTGACCTTGAACAGCCGCGCGTCCCCCGGCACGAGAACGACTTCCCCCCCCAGCCACGCGACCAGCCCCGCGTCGTCGGTGGCGCCGAAGCCCCCGGCGTGGGCGGCCTCGTGCGCCCGCAGCAGCAGCTCGCGGCGAAAGCCCTGCGGGGTCTGCACGGCCCACAGGCCCTCGCGCGGGACGAGGCCCCCCCAGCGGCCCGCCTCCCCCCGCACCAGGGTGTCGGCGACGGGCAGGGCGGCCGTCGCCGCCCCGGTCTCGGGAATGGCCTCCAGCAGGGCGTGGACCACCCGTGAGGGCAGGAAGGGCCGCGCCGCGTCGTGGACGAGCACCACCTCCGCCGAGGTCGCCCGCAGGAGGCGCCGCACGCTCTCCTGCCGGGTCGCGCCGCCCGTGATCGCCCGTGCGGGAACCCCGGGCGGCAGGTCCTGTCCCTCCGGCAACGCCACCAGCACCTCGTCCACCAACGGGGCGAGGGCCGCCACACTGCGGGCGAGGAGGGAGCGGCCCGCGACCTCCACGAAGGCCTTCGGGCCCCGGCCCAGCCGCGTGCCCGACCCGGCGGCGGGAATCAGGGCGGCGGCGCGGCCCGCCAGCAGGCACGCGCCCGTCATGGGGCTTCCCCCCACCGCCGAAAGCCCGGCACGTCCAGCCCGAACTGGTCGAGCACCCGCGCGGTGACGAAGTGCAGCAGCTCCTCCACACTGCCCGGCGAGTGGTAGAAGCCGGGGCTGGCGGTCATGACGGTGGCGCCCGCGTCGAAGACCTTGAGCATATTTTCGAGCATCGGGCGCGGCAGCGGGTCCTCGCGCACGACGAGGACGAGGCGGCGGCGTTCCTTGAGGGTGACGTGGGCGGCGCGGGAGAGCAGGTTGTCGGCGAAGCCGTGCGCGACCTTCGCCAGCGTTCCGGCCGAGCACGGCACGACCAGCATCCCGTCCGTGCGGAAGGACCCGCTCGCCACGCTCGCCGCGAGGTCGCGGTCTTCGTGCGTGACGCTCGCCAGGGCGGTGAGGTCAGAGAGCTGCGGCCCCCCCTCCGCGCTCATCACCCGCTTGGCGCCGCTGCTGACGATCAGGTGGGTCTCCACTCCCAACCCGTGCAGGGCCCGCAGGACGGAGAGGGCGTAGGGGATGCCGCTCCCGCCGCTCACGCCCACCACCAGCCTCAAATCCAGAACCTCATGCGGGCAGGCTAGCAGGGGCGCGGGGGGGTAGCCTGTCGGTATGACGACCCCTTCTTCCGACCGGTTGGCGGTCCTCGAAGCCTACTGGCAGGGCGCCCACCTCGCGGACCCGGCCGCCTTCCTCGACCGGGCGCGGAACCTGTCGCCCGTGCTCCACGACCCCCAGATGGGCCTCGCCCTGCTGACCGGCCACCCCGAGGTCTCGGCCGCCCTCAAGAGCCCCCACGTCCGCACGACCAAGTACGAGGGCGGCGACGCCTTCCGGGCGAGCGAGAGCCACGCCGTGATGGCCCCGATGATGCTCTTTCACGACGGGCCGAGTCACACCCGGCTGCGCTCGCTGGCGCAACGGGCCTTCACCCCGCGTGTGCTGGAGGAGAGCCGGGAATTTATCGCGTCGCTGACGGACGAACTGCTCGACGAGGCGGAGCGGCAGGAGGAGATGGACGGGGTGGCCGCCTTTGCCGTGCCCCTCCCCGTCACCGTGATCGTGCGGATGCTGGGCCTGAGCGGTCGGGACGCCGACCTCTTCCGCGAGTGGTCGGCGTCGGTGGCGGATCTGCTCGGCGGGCTCGACGTGACGCCCGAACGCTGGGCGCAGGTCGAGGCGGACGCGCGGGCCATGCGCGCTTATTTCCGCACCCTGGCGGACGACCTGCGGGCGAGTCCCCAGCCCGGCCTGCTCTCCGCCCTCGCCGCCGCCGAGGACGAGGGGGGGCGGCTGAGCGGCGAGGAACTGCTCGCCAACGCCGTCCTCCTCCTCGTCGCCGGGCACGAGACGACGAGCAACCTGATCTCGGGGAGTCTCCACGCCCTGCATGAGCACCCGGGGCAGCGGGCGTGGCTGGCCGAGAATCCGGGGGAACGCGCGGGCAACGCGGTCGAGGAACTGCTGCGTTTCCTCTCCCCGGTGCAGAGTACGGGCCGGGTGGCAGTGGCCCCCCTTCGTCTGGGAGAGGCCGAGCTTCCGGCGGGCACGTTCCTCGGCGTGAGCCTCGCCGGGGCGGGCCGCGACCCGCGCGTCTTCGCCGACCCGCATACCCTCGACCTCGCCCGCGAGAACGCCCGCGCGCACCTGAGTTTCGCGGCGGGGGCACACTACTGCCTGGGGGCGAGCCTGGCGCGGCTGGAGGGGAGCGTCTTCCTGACCCGGCTGCTGACCCGCTTCCCGGAGTACCGGGTGCCCGCTCAAACGCTGACCTACCGCCCGAACTTCACCCTGCGCGGGCTGCGGGAACTGTGGGTGAGGCTATAGGCTCGCCGCCCGTGTCCACCCCGGATGGTCGGGCCGGCCCAGTCGCCACCGAATCCCTCGCCCGCGCCGTGTGGCAAATGGCCCTCCTCTCCCTCGGCGGGGCGGTGGCCCTGGGGTTCGCCCGGTTCGCCTACGCCCTGATCCTGCCCGCCATGCGCTCGGACCTGGGCTGGTCCTTCACCCTGGCGGGGGCGATGAACGCGGCGAACGCGGTCGGGTATCTGGCCGGGGCACTGACGGCGACCGGAATTGCCACGCGGCTGGGGCTGCGGCGGGTCTTCGCGCTCGGCATGGGCCTCACCGCCCTCGCCCTGCTCGCCTGCGCGCTGACGGGGTGGGCTCCGGCCCTGCTCGCCCTGCGCTTCCTGGCGGGGCTCGGGGGGGCCTTCGTCTTCGTGACGGGGGGTGCCCTCGCTTCCCTCGCCGCCCGCGCCCACCCCACAAGGAGTGCCCTGCTGCTCGGCGTGTTCTATGGCGGGGCGGGGGTGGGCATCCTCGCGTCGGCGCTGCTGCTTCCACCCCTCCTGATCCACGGGTGGCGGGGGGCGTGGGCGGCCCTGGGTGTCGCGTCCCTCCTCGCCCTCGGGGCCACCCTTCCCGCACTGGCCCGCCTGCCCGACCGTGCGGCAAGTGCAGCGGGGACGGGCCGGGGGTCCCTCACCCCGCTGACCCCGGCTTTCGCCGCCTACGCCTGCTTCGGGGTGGGGTACATCGCCTACATGACCTTTATCGTCGCCTTCTTGCGGTTGAGCGGGGCGGGCGGGCTGATCACCCCGTTCTGGGCGGTGCTGGGCGTGGCGGTCATTCTCAACCCGCTGGCGTGGCAGCGGCCCGCCACGCACCTCCCCGGCGCGCGGGCGATGAGCGCGCAGATGCTCACGCTCGCCGTGGGGGCCACGCTCCCCCTGCTCTCCACCCACCCCGCGACCCTTCTGTTGTCCGGGCTGCTCTTCGGGGGCAGCTTCCTCGCCGTCGTCACCTTCACCACCATCCTCACGCGGCGCAGCCTGCCCGAGCCCGCCTGGGGCCGGGGCATCGCCGCCTTCACGGTGATCTTCGCCGCCGGGCAGACCCTCGGGCCGCTGCTGACGGGCGCGCTGTCGGACGGGGCGGGGGGCCTGCGCGCCGGGTTGGGCGTCTCGGCGCTCGTGCTGCTGGCGGGGGCAGGGTTGGCGTGGGGGCAGGGAGGGGCGGGACGCCGATAATGGGAAGAGGGGAAGTGCCTATGGAATACATGAGGCTGGGCCGCACTGGACTGGACGTGTCGCGCATCTGCCTGGGCTGCATGGGCTTCGGGGACCCGGAGCGCTGGATTCACAAATGGGTGCTTGACGAAGAAAACAGCCGCCCGGTGATTCAGCAGGCCCTAGATATGGGCATCAACTTCTTCGACACGGCCAACGTCTATTCCCTGGGGGTGAGCGAAGAAATCCTTGGGCGCGCGCTCCGGGACTTCGCCCGCCGGGATGAAGTTGTGATCGCCACCAAGGTCCACGGCAAGATGCGCGAGGGGCCGAACGGCGGCGGGCTGTCGCGCAAGGCGATCCTGAGTGAGATCGACCACAGCCTGAAGCGGCTGGGGACCGATTACGTGGACCTCTACCAGATTCACCGCTGGGACCCCCAGACGCCCATCGAGGAGACGATGGAGGCGCTGCACGACGTGGTGAAGGCGGGCAAGGCCAGGTACATCGGCGCCTCGGCCATGTGGGCGTGGCAGTTCCAACGGGCGCTGCATGTCGCCGAGCAGCACGGCTGGACCCGCTTCGTGTCGATGCAGGACCACCTGAACCTGATCTACCGTGAGGAGGAGCGGGAGATGCTGCCGCTGTGCCGCGCGGAGGGGATCGGCGTCATTCCGTACAGCCCCCTGGCGGGCGGACGCCTCACCCGGGACTCGGGAACGGAAGGCACCTTGCGCGCTGAAACCGATCAGGTGGCCCGGATGAAGTACGACGCGACGGCGGACCAGGACCGGATCGTCGTGGAGCGGGTGGCGGAATTGGCGCAGAAGCACGGCGTGTCCCGCGCCCGCATTGCCCTGGCGTGGCTGCTTCGGAAATCGCCCGTGACGGCGCCCATCGTCGGGGCGACCAAACTCTCCCACCTGGAGGAAGCCGTCGGTGCCCTGTCCGTTCGCCTGACCCCGGAAGAGGTCGCCTACCTGGAAGAGCCGTACGTGCCGCATCCCATCGTGGGTCATCAGTAACCCCGAGAAGAGGGCACAAGTTCTCCCTCACAACCACCCCTTCTCCCTCGCCTTCCTCGCCGCCTCCGCCCGGTTCCCGGCCCCCACCTTGCTGATCGCCTCCGAGAGGTAGTTGCGGACCGTGCCCTCCGACAGCCCCAGCCGCGCGGCGATGGCGGCGGTGCTCGCCCCGGACTCGGCCTCGCGGAGCACCTGGCGCTCGCGGTCGGTCAGCGGATCGCGCTCGCCCCACGCCTCCTCGGCCAGCGCGGGGGCAATCGCGCGGCCCCCGGCGTGGACGCGGCGGATGGCCTCGGCGAGTTCCGAGGCGGGCGCGTCCTTGAGCAGGTAGCCGCGCGCCCCGGCGTCCAGCGCCCGGCGCAGGTAGCCGCCCCGCGCGAAGGTCGTCACGATGACCACCCGCACTCCCGGCAGCTCCTCCCGCACCCGCCCGGCGAGGTCGAGCCCGCTTAGGCGCGGCATCTCGATGTCGGTGACGAGCACGTCGGGGTTGAGATCGCGCGCCAGCCCCAGGGCCGCCTCCCCGTCCGTCGCCGTGCCGACCACTTCCAGGTCCCCCTCCAGCGACAGCAGCGCGGAGAGGGCCCCCAGCACGAGGGACTGGTCCTCGGCGAGCAGGACCCGAATCACGCGGTCACCAGCCCCAGGCCCGCCTCGCCGCCCACATCGTCGGGAAAGTCGGCGGTCAGGGTCGTGCCGCGCGTGCCGTCTCGGGTCAGCGAGCCGCCCAGCGCCCGCATCCTCTCGCGCATCCCGGTCAGGCCGCTCCCCTCGGGGCCCTCGCCGCCCACCCCGTCGTCGCGGATGACAAGGCGGTGGCCGTGGGCGGTGCGGGTGAGGCTGACCTCCACCTCCCGGGCGTGGGTGTGGCGGACCACGTTGGTGACGGCCTCGCGCAGCAGCATGGCGGCCCCGGCCTCGGTGGGGGCGGGCAACTCCGGCAGCGGCCCCGTCACGTTCAGCCGCACGCCTGCCGCGTCGAGGGCCACCTTGGCGCGGGCGAGTTCGGCGCTGAGGCCGCTTCCCCGGTAGCCGTGGACGGCGGCGCGCACCTCCGTCAGGGCCTCGCGCCCGATGCGTTCGACCTCGCGGATCTCCTGGGCGGCGCGGGCGGGGTCGCGCTCCGCCAGTTTGCCCGCCAGCTCGCTCTTGAGGACGATCACCGAGAGGGTGTGCCCCAGCAGGTCGTGCAGGTCGCGGGCGATACGTTCGCGCTCGGCGTCGGCGGCCAGCCTCTCTTTCTCGCGCTGCACCTGTTCGAGCTGGGCGCGGGCGACGCGCTGGCCGTAACTCGCGTGGTTGGCGTAGGCGGCGACGAGGGTGAAGACCAGATTGGGGGCGAGCCACCACAGGTCGTCCGGCTGGTAGGTGCCGGTCCAGAAGGGCCAGACCATCACCGCCATGTTCAGAAAGGCCAGCCACAGGGCCAGGGCCGTGCGGGGCTGGAAGCCGATCATGCTCGCCCCGTAGATCAGGAAGGCGCCCCCCGAGCCGCCGGTGAGCGGGAAGAGGGCGAAGTAGGTCACGAGGCTGCCCGCCCACCCGGCGAGTGCCCAGCGTTCCTGGACCTCGCCGGAGCGGGCGGTGACCATGCGGAAGCGGAAGACGGTCACGTACAGCCCCAGGAAGGCCGCGAGCAGCCCGACGAACAGCAGCGTCTGCCCGGCCGTCCGGGGACGTTCGAGAAACCCGGCGACCGGAAAGGCCAGAAAGGCCAGCCAGAACAGCGGGAACAGGTCCCACACCAGCGCGCGGCGGCGCGGGGCGGCGGGCGTCATCGGGTCGCCGCCGGGGCAGGAGGGGGAGGCACCATGCCCCATGATGCCTCCCTCCCCCCGCCCGGGGAGCCTCGTCGCCCTCACTGCCCGCGCGCCTCGTCCCGCCTCAGCGCCCAGATCGCCAGCGCCCCGAAGACGAGCGTGTACCCGGCCAGCCACAGCCAGTGGGTGACCTCCCCGCCCGTCTGCCCGGCCCCACCCTGTCCAGCGAGCGTGCCCCAGCCCAGCCGCGCGAGGTGGTAGCTCGGCAGGTACGGCGCGACCCTCTGCATGAAGGCGGGCAACCCGTCCAGCGGCACGAACAGCCCCGACGCGAAGGCGACGATCACGCTGACGATGTTCGCCAGGATCTGCGCCGATTGCGGGTTCGCCAGGAAACCGATGCTCAGGCCCACGGCGATCAGGGAGACCATGCCCGCGAGCAGCTTGACGAGCAGGGTCAGCGCCAGCCCCAGCGGCAGGGTCACCCCACCCGCGAAGTGCGCGAAGGCGTACAGCAGGCTCAGGGCGAGGGCGCTGAAGAGAAGCGCAGCGATCACCTTCCCCGCGAAGTACAGTGCCGTCGGCATGGGCGAGGCCCGCAGCAGCCGCAGCCAGCCCCCCCGCCTCTCCGTGGCGACCGCCGACCCGAACGAGAACATGGCGAGGCTGAGCAGCGAGTGGGTCCCGAAGCTCACCAGGATGATCTGCCCCACGTTGGCCCCGCCGCTCGTGGTCTCCTTCACGGCGGGCAGCCCGAAGAGCCCGAAAAACATGATCGGAAAGCCCACCGTGCCGAGGGCAAACATCGGGTTGCGAACCATCCGCCCCAACTCGGCGAGGACGAGCTGACCCAGGGCGGGGAGGAGAGGCGCGCGGCGGGTGGCGGGCGTGGCGGTGCGGGTCAGGGTGGTCATGGCGAAACCTCCGGTCGGGGGAACAAAGGGCTTCAGACGGAGCGGGAGGTCCGGGCCGCCCGCAGCACCAGCCCGGCGTAGACGACCTGGTAGGCCACGAACACCACGAAGAGGCCGGTGGTGAGGGGGCTGTTGCTCACGAAGGCCGAGGAGTCGAAGCCCTGGGCTCCGGCGTCCGCCTGCATGAGAGCCTGCCCGGCGATGAAGGGCCACAACCGCCACAGCAGCCGCAGCACGAACAGCAGGAACACGCCGCCCCCGATCCAGACGTTGGGGACGTAGCGGGTCGCGTGGCCGTCCGCGCCGTACTCGAAGCGGGTGTGCCGCGCCGACCACCGGGCCAGCCCCGCGCCGACCACCGCGCCTAACAGGGCCGCGCCGTACCCAGCGAGTCCATGTGGGGCCAGCAGGACCAGCCCCGCGAGGATCAGCAGCAGGACCGGACGCCGCGTCAGCCGCCGCCGACCCCGCTCATCCAGCGCCTGCGGACCCGCGAGGCGCTGGAAACGGCGCAGCAACATCAGCGCCAGCACGGCCAGGGTGAGCAGGGAGGGCAGCAGCGTGGGGTGGGCGGCGGTCATGCCCGCACCCCCTGTGGGCGGGCCGTCAGGCTCAGGAAGGCGTCCTCCAGGCTCGCGCGGGTGACCTCCAGCCCCGTGAAGGCGACGCCGGACCCCACGAGCGCCCGCACCAGCGCCTCCGGCTCGCGGGTCCGCAGGTCGGCGTGGCCGCCCCCACTGACCTCCGCCGCCTCGACGCCGGGCAGGGCGCGCAACTCGGCGAGCACGAGGTCGGAGGTGAATCTCACCCGGCCCGTCGCCACCCGTGCCCGCAGGCCCTCCGGCGTGCCGTCGGCGAGGACGGCGCCCGCGTTCATCACGACCACCCGGTCAGCGGTGCGCTCGGCCTCCTCCAGGTAGTGCGTGGTGAGGAGGATGGTGCGGCCCTCCTCCCTCAGCCCCTCGGCGGCGTGCCAGAAGGCGGCGCGGCTCGCGGCGTCCATGCCGGTCGTCGGCTCGTCCAGGAAGAGGAGCTGCGGGTCGCCGACCACCGCGAGCGCGAAGGCGAGGCGCCGCGCCTGCCCGCCCGAGAGCGCCCCCGCTCGCCGCCCCGCCACGTCCCGCAGGTCGGCGAGGTCGAGCGCCGCGTCCACGCTCAGGGGCCGGGGGTAGAGCCGCGCGAACAACCCGACCGTCTCCCGCACGGTGAGAGCCTGGGGAATGGCGCTCTCCTGGGGCATGGAGCCGACGTGCGAGCGGACCCGTCCGGCTAGGGGATCACCGCCCAGCACCCGCACCGTGCCCGAGGTGGGGCGCGCGAGGCCCAGCATCAGGCTGATCGCGGTCGTCTTGCCCGCCCCGTTGGGTCCGAGCAGGGCGGTCAACTCACCCGCCCGCACGTCCAGCGTCAGGTCCCGCAGCGCCTCGACCCGCCCGAAACTCTTGTTCACCCCCGAAAGCTCTATCGCGTTCATGGGGGCATGGTGCGCCCACCGGTGCCGGGTCCCCAGTGCCGGGCGTCAGGCGGCGGGGTTGACGAATGTCACCTCGCCCCCTTCGGGGCGCAGCCGCCCGCTAGAATCCGGCGCAGATATGGCCGACCCCAACCTCATCCGCGAGGCCCTGCGCGCCACCCTGACCGCCTGGGCGGTGGCCGAGGTGCGCGGCGACCAGGCCCGCGTGACCCTCGCCCCCGACCCCGACGCCCTCGCCTCCCACCTCGACCCCGTGGACCCGGCCTGGTCGTTGAGTTGGGCCTGCGAGAGCGTCCAGCCGCCCGTGGTGCGCGCCCGCCTGACCGTGGGGGGCGCCGCCCGCGAGGGGATGAGCGGCGGCCATACCCTCGGGGACGCCAAGCTGCGCGCCCTGGCCGACGCCGCGCGCTTCTTCGGGGTGCCCGCCCCGGCGGAGGGGCAGTGGGTGGAGTACGACCCCGAGGACGGCCCGAACACCAGCGACCTCGACGCGGAGGTGGGGGCGACCGCCACCCGCCGCGCCCCGGCCCTCCCCCCCGAGCCGCCGCGCGACCCCCAGATGGACAAGGCCCGGCGCCACATCGAGGACCTGCTGGAGCAGCTCAAGGCGGCGGGCAAGGGCGGCGAGGCCACCCGCGTGCTCCTGCGCGGCTACGGCGAGACGGTGCAGGAAAGCCGCGCCATCTACAAGGAACTCCAGGCGATCTTGAAGGGCTGAGGGCAAGGTGCGCAAATTCATTGCGGTGGGGGACGTTCACGCCGACTGGGAGGGCCTGTGGGGGGCGCTGCGGGCGGCAAGCTGCGTGGACGCGCACTTTCGCCCGACGCCCCCGGTGCAGGCGGGGCTGTATCAGGTGGTGCTGATGGGTGACCTCGTGCATCCCAAGCGCGTGCGAGACTACGAGCGCCTGACGGGCCTCCCGCGCTTCCATCCCCGCGATCCGGAGCACCTGCTCCTGGCGGCGCGGGAGCAGGTGGGGCACCTGGAGCGGCTGCGCGCCTATCAGGCGGCGGCGCCGCACGCCGTCCACATCCTGCTGGGCAACCACGACGACGCGGTGCTCGACCCCCGCCTCGTCCTGGGCACGAGCGGGGGACTCGTGCACGTGGAGTTCGACCCCGCGCACGGAGGCCAAGCCCTGCCGGATGACCTGCGGGGCTGGATGGGGGGCTTCCCGCGTGAACTCCGGGTGGGGAGCGTGCAATTCGCGCACGTCTCGCCCCTGCCCGCCCACGCCTACTACGACGACCTGTTCTACGCCGACCCGAGCGCCAAACGCTGGTTTCGCGAGACGCCCGAGTACGTCCGCCGGGCGGGCCTGAGCTTCGGCGTGTACGGTCACACCCAGCCCGGCGGCGGCATCCTCCTCGACCGCGAGGCGGGATTCGCGGTGATCGACGCCCTCCCCGAGCGCGAATACCTGGAGATGCTCCTGGACCCGGCGCTGCCCGAGCCCGTGCAGGGCGTGCGCGCCGTGCCGTTCTGAGGAAAGATCCCGCTCCCCCACACCCGGCAGGAAACTGTGGGCGTGTTGACAACCCCGGGGGGCACGGCTATCCTTAATCCCGCTGCTTTCGCGGCAGTTGTGGTCCGGTAGTGTAGCGGTTAGCATAACTGCCTGTCACGCAGTAGGTCGCGGGTTCAAATCCCGTCCGGACCGCCAAGGCCCCCCGTGGGCACGGCTAGGTAGCTCAGCTGGTAGAGCAAACGACTGAAAATCGTTGGGTCGCCGGTTCAAGTCCGGCCCTGGCCACCAAGAGAAAGCCCCGCCTGAGGTGGGGTTTTTTGTTTGAGTCTCCGCCGGTCTGCGGGCCATTCGGTAAAGGAGCTGTGTCGGGTGCCCGCCCGGGGCCCCGATGGTGGGACGCCGCTTTGGGCATCTCGCCGCCGTGCGGGGTTGTAAGAGGCCTGTTACGCCGGGCTCTTCATGCTGCCCCCAGACGCGTGCCGGGCACGCCCCCAGAGCTTTCGACATGACCCAGCGTTCCTTTCATCCTCCGGCGGCCCCGCCCAACTGGCGCGGGGGCCTGGCCCTCGTGGGGGTCCTGGTGGCCCTGCTGATCTTCGCCCTTTACGAGCACGCCCGTCTTCCGCAGACCGTGACCCCCCAGCGGTGGCAGGGCGTCCTGCGGCTGCTCACCCTGTTGCCCCTGCTGTTCATAAGCTGCGCCGCCGTCACGTTCGGCCGGGACATGCCGCCCGGGATGCCGTTCGGCGTGCTCTGCACGACCCTCGCTCTGATGTCGTGGATCGCCAGCGGCGCGTCCCCGCTCGTGTTCGGCCACCGGGTGACGCCCGAATGGTTCGAGACCCTCCTGATCGGTGTGGTGACGTTCGGCATCCTGTGGCAGGCCCTGCTCGGGATGCGCGAGGGCCACCGGAGTTTCCTGGCGACGCGCGACGCCGCCGAGCGGGACCCCCTCACCGGGCTGCTGGGCCGCGAGGGGCTGCGGCGGCGCGTCGGCGAGCTGCCGCCCGGGGACGCGCTCGTCGTGATGGCCGACCTCAACCTGCTGAGGCTCGTCAACGACTCGCGCGGGCACGGGGCGGGCGACGCGCAGATTCGAGCGGTCGCCTCGGCCCTGCGCGGGGCCTTTCCCGACTCGGCGCTGTGGTGCCGCTGGGGCGGGGACGAGTTCGTCGCCGTGCTGCCCGGCGTGAGCGAGGAGGCCGCCCGGACGATGATGACGCGCGCCGCCGGGCTCGTCCCGCCGCCCACCCCGAACATGCCCCCGCTGGCCTTCGGGGTGGCCCGGGGCACGGTGGGGGAGGCCTTCGAGCGCTCGCTCGCCCTCGCCGACCAGAGGATGTACGAGGCCAAGCAGGCCCAGCACCTCCGCCTCGGGGACGGGCGCGACACGCTGGCGCTCGACGAGCTGTCGCGGCGCATCGAGGCCCTCGCCACGCCCGACGAGGTGATCCGGGTCGGGCTGCCGCTCGTGATGGACCTGTTGGGGTTCGACGGCATCGGCTTTATCGAGCGGCGTGAGGGCGGGTGGTGCCTCGCACACGCCCACCTGCGGGAGGGCGTCGCCTTCGACGTGCCCGCGCCCGGGCTCCCCCTCCCCGAGGAGGGCCTGATCGGCCGGGCGGCGCGCGAGGAGCGCGGGGTGTGGAGCACCGCGTACGAGGAGGAGCCCGACGCGGTCCCCTTCTGGGTGGACTCGGGCATCCGCAGCGGTGGAGTCGTGCCCGTGCGCTGTGACGGGCGCGCGGTGGGCATGCTCATCCTGCTCAAGGTGGGGACGTGGCGGGCGGTGACCCCGCAGGTGTGCCGGGTGATGGAGACGGCCGCGCTGCGGCTCGGGCACGCGCTGGAGTTGCGGCAGGCCGTGGCGAAGGTACAGGCGACCCTGGAGCACGGCCTGCTCGCGCTCGGCGTGGCGCTGGAGGCCCGCGACCTCGAGACGCACGGCCACACCGAGCGCGTGGTGCGCCTCGCCCTGCGGCTGGGCCGGGCGCTGGGGCTGTCCTGCCCGGACCTGGAGGCGCTCCGGCAGGGCGCTTGCCTGCATGACCTCGGCAAGCTCGCCATCCCCGACCGGATCCTGCGTAAACCCGGCGGACTCGACGCGGACGAGTGGGCCGTCATGCAGACACACGCCGCCGTGGGCGCCGGGATCGCCGCGCGCATCCCCAACCTGGAGCCGGGCGTGCTGGAGGTGATTCGGCACCACCACGAGCGCTGGGACGGCGCCGGGTACCCGGGCGGCCTCGCCGGGGAAGCTATCCCGCTCCTGGCGCGGGTGTTCGCGGTATGCGACGTGTACGACGCCCTCACCAGCGAGCGCCCCTACAAGGAGGCCTGGACGCCCGGGCGGGCCCGCGCCGAGCTTCAGGCACAGGCGGGGCGGCAGTTCGACCCGGGGGTGGTGACGGCGTTCCTGCGGGTGCTGCGCGGGGAGGCGGAGGTCGCTGTGGTCCGCTCCTGAGCGCACCCCCGGCCTACGCCAGCTCCTCCGCCTCGCGGACGATGCCCAGCACGCGCTCGCGCACGAGCCGTTCCTCGCGCAGGTAGCGTTCGGCGCTCATCTGCACGCCGATGGCGGCGACGATCTGGTCCCCGTGTCGGTAGGGCACGCCCAGGGTGCACTGCCCCTCGACCCACTCCTCGATGGAGTAGGCGTATCCCCGCCGCCGCACCCGCGCGACCTCGGTGCGCCACTCGTCGGGGGTGGTGATGCTGTTCACCGTGCAGGCGCTGAACTCGCGCGGGAGGATGTCGGCGTGGGTGTAGAGAATCTTGCCGCTCGCGGTGGCGGTGGCGGGCAGGTAGATGTCGAGTGGCAGGTCGATGTCGGCGTCGGGGTGGCGCTCGCGGATCGCGCACACGACCTCCTCGCCCTCCAGAATGCACAGGAAGGCCACCGCCCGCACCCCGAAGGCCAGCCGGGTGATCAGCGCCCGCGCCCCCGGGAACCACGGCAGCGCCGCCGTGAGCTGTGCCCCCATCTCCGCGATGTGCCACGACAGGCGGTAGCGCCCGGCGGGCGTGCGCCGCAGGAAGCCCGCCTCCGTCAGCCCCGCCAGGTAGGCGTGGGCCGTCGCCCGGGGCACGCCCAGATGGGCGGCGAGCGCCCGCACCCCCCACTCGGGCTGCTCGGCGCTGAAGGCTCCCAGGATGCTCGCGGCTTTCTGAAGGGACAGCACATGTCCAGCGTACAGGGACGGCCGTGCCTGGGCCGTGATCATGACGGAAGGCCGAAGGTGGGTCAGCCGGGCGGCCCCAGCAACTCCTCCCGGTCGTGGGGATCGAGCGGCAGCAGGGCCGTCTGGACGAGGTAGGGCCGCCTGCCCTCCCGCTCGCCGCCCACCCCGCTCAGCTCCTCGCGCAGGGCGTCGAGGTGGGCCTGCACCCGCCGCGCCGCGTCGTCGTCCAGCCACAGCACGCCCATATAGTCGCCGCCGGGACGCCCTCCCCGCGCCTCGGCGAGTGTCCGGCCTTCGGGGAGGAAGGTCTCCGAGTGGACCTGCCCGTCCACGCTGCGGTAGATCAGGCGGGCGTTCAGGTCCAGCTCCGCGAGCCGCCTCGCCCCGGCGCGGGCGCGCAGACGGTCGAAGGGCCGCCCGTGCCGCGTGATCTGTGCCTCCAGGTCCGCGAAGGGAGTGAGGTGGAAGGGCACCTGGAATCCGGCGGGCGCCCGGTAGAGCCGGAGGGGTCGCCCGGCCCGGCGCTCCTCGCCGACCTCCGTGAGCAGCCCCGCCCCTAAGAATTGCCGCACCCGGTAGAGCATCCGCTCCACGCTCACTCCCGCCTCGCGTGCCGCCGCCCCTGCCGACAGCGTCCGCCCGATGAAGGGCTCCAGGTGGCGCAGGGCCACGGGGTCGCTCAGCCGCCGCGCCTGCTCCGGGGTGACCACCTCGAACCACTCGCCCTCGAATGAACCCAAAATCGTCTGCGGCATTTTCGGCAGGGTACGCCGGACGCTGGGGGTATGACCACCACACCTGCGATAACTACGCTGCCGCGCGCCTTCTGGACGTACTGGGCGGGGGTGAGCGCGACCGCCCTGGGGGACTCCGCCGTCGCCGTCGCCCTGCCGTTCCTGGCGCTGGACACGGGGGGAGGAGCGGGGGCGGTCGGCCTCGTGGTTCTGTGCGGCAGCCTGCCGCGTTTTCTGGCGCCACTGCTCGGTGGACTCGCCGACCGTCTGCCTGCTCGCCGTCTTCTCGCCCCGAGTGCCGGGCTGCGGGCGCTCGCGGTGGGGCTCGTCGGTGGGCTGGCGCTGACGGGCACGGCCCCGCTCGCGCTTCTCGCCGCCCTGGCCTTCGTGAACGGCCTGCTCTCCACCCTCGCGTACGCCACAGGGGCCGCGCTCGTGCCGCGTCTGGTGCCCGCCGCCCTGCTGCCCCGCGCGAACAGCCTGAACAGCGGGGCCTTGATGGGCGCTCCCCTCGTCGGGTACGGGGTGGGCGGCGTGCTCGTCCACACGTTCGGGGCGGGGGGGACGCTGCTCGTCGCCACGCCGCTCATCCTGGGATTGACGGTCGCTGCCCTCGCTCTGCCCCACCTGAAGGGGGCGGCAGGTGGACGAGTTCAGCCCCTGCGGGATGTGCTGGAGGGCCTGCGCGTCGTCCGCCGCTCGCCCCTTCTCCTGGCCCTGCTCGCCATGAGCTTCGCGCTCAACCTCGCCATGAACGTGATGAACGTCCGGGCGCCGATTCACATGACGACGTTCGGGCGCGGCGCCCCCGATTACGCCGTCTTCGAGATGGTCGTCGCCGGGGGCGTCCTCGCGGGCATCGCGCTCGTCACGCCGCGCGCCGCGCGCTGGAGGCTGGACACCCTGATCGGCGTGGGCCGCTGGGTCCTCGTCCTGGGCACGCTCGGCTTCACCCTGACCCCGGTGCCCGCGTGGTGGGGCGCCGCCGCCGTGTTCGGCGTAGGGCTGGGGTTGTTGGAGGTCGCTGCGACCACCCGCTCCCAGCAACTCGTGCCGGACGGGCTCCGGGGACGAGTGATCGGCGCGCTGATGGGCGTGAACGCGGTCGGACTGACGTTGGGTGCGGCGCTGGCGGCGTGGCAGATCGAGACGGGAACGCTGATGCTCGCCCTCACCGTCCTGCTCTCCCTCCTGGCGCTGACGTGGACGTTGGCGGTGCGGGCATAGGCGCGGCGGGCGGCGAACTGACGGGGAGCAAAACGGGGGAGGGGGACACGTTAGCGTGCGTCCCCCTCCCTCCGTCGTTCTGTTCTACACCGTACCGCGCGACAATCTCCGCTCCACCCCCCGCTGCACGACCTCCAGCACGGCGCTGATCGCCCAGTACAGCAGGGCCGCCGTGAGGTACGGGCCGAAGGGCTCGAAGGTCCGGGCGATCACCAGTTGGGCGCTGCGAAGCAGTTCCACCACCGTGATCACGGAGACGAGCGACGTGTCCTTCACCAGCCCGATCAGGCTGTTGCCCAGGCTGGGAGCCGCCACCCGCAACGCCTGCGGCAGCACGATCAGGCGCATGGTCTGCGCCCCCGTCAGCCCGAGGCTGTACGCCGCCTCCCGTTGGCCGCGCCCCACCGACAGGATCGCCGCCCGGATCGTCTCCGAGAGGTAGGCGCCCGCGTTGAGCGTCAGGGCCAGCACGCCGCCCACCACCGGGCTCAAGGTGATCCCGAAGCTCGGCAGCCCGTAGTAGATGACGAAAATCTGCACCAGCAGGGGCGTGCCCCGGATAAAGGACACGTACAGCCCCGTCAGCCAGCGCAGCGGAGCGAACCGCGACAGCCGGGCGAGTGCCACGGCAAAGCCCAGCGGGAGCCCCAGCACCATCGCCGCGAGCGCGAAGGCCAGCGTGATACCCGCCCCCTGGATCAGGACGGGCAGGGCCTGGAGGGCGCTTTGCAGGATGAAGGAGAGGTCCACGGGCTCACCTTAAACGGCGGCGGGACGCCCGGGGCATTCTCCCCGCGTCCCGCCGCCGTGAGCGCTTACTTCCCGGGCTGGCTCACGTCCTGCCCGAACCACTGGCGGCTGATCTTGGCATACGTGCCGTCCGCCTTGATCTGGGTCAGCGCCCGGTCGACGGCAGCCTTGAGCGCCGCGTTGTCCTTGCGCAGGGCGATGCCCACGGGCTCGGGAGCGCCGACCACGCCCGCGCCCTTCACGGGGAGGTTGTCGCGCTTGATCAGGTAGCCCACGAGCAGGCGGTCGTTGTACGCGGCGTCGAGGCGGCCCGAGATCAGGTCGCGCAGGTACTCGGGGGCGCCGGGGTACGTCACCACGTTGATGCCGCCCGCGTCACGAAGCTGCTTCTCGAAGTTGCTGCCCAGCCCCACGCCCACCCGCTTGCCCTTGAGGTCGGCGAGCGTTTTGAACGAGGTGTTGGCGTTCTTCCGCACGATGATCTGCGGGCTACTGTAGGCGTACGGCCTGCTGAACCCGATGGCCTGCTGCCGCTCGGGCGTGATGCCGACCTGATTGACGATCACGTCGTACTTCCGCGCCTGGAGCCCGGCCAGGATGCCGCTCCACTCGGTCAGCACGAACTCGGGCCTCAGCCCCAGCTTCGCGGCGACCGCCCTGGCGATATCCACGTCGAAGCCGACGAGCTGCCCCTTCTCGTCCCTGTAGGTGAAGGGGGCGTACGTCCCCTCCATGCCGATCTTGAGGACGCCGGGCGTCAGGGTGCTGGGCTTGTTCTGGTTCTGGGCCTGAGCGCCGCCCACCAGGAGCAGGGGCGCGAGGATGGTCAGGATGGTCCGCTGCATGATTCCTCCGTTGCAGAGGGCGCCGTCTCCCTGGGGAAGGGCGCCACGCGACCTCCCACATTACTCCTGATGCTCTGTTTTGTAAAGTGCTTTGTTCTGATTAGCAGATTGGCCCGACCTTCACGCGGGGTCAGGGCCGCAGGTCCTCTTCCTCGATCAGGAAGTCGACGGCGCCGGAGCCGATCTCGTAGTAGGCGCCGATGACGCGGATCTGGCCGCGCGCCTCGGCGGCCTGGATGACGGGCTGCTCGCGCAGGGCAGCGACCTGGTAGCGGACGTTGTTGATGACGGCCTCGCGCATCCGGGCCTTCTTGTCGCGGATGGGGGGGAGGCTCCGCACGCAGGGCTGGATGCGGGCGATGAGGTTGCGCAGGTTCTCGGGCTCCCGGGAAACCTGCTCCTCCGGCAGCATGGCGGCGGCCACCGCCCCGCACCCCTCGTGCCCCATCACGACGACGAGGTGAACGTCGAGGTGTTCGGTCGCGTACTCCAGCGTGCCCAGGCCGACGTCGCCCACCACGTTGCCCGCCACCCGCACCACGAAGAGGTCGCCGAGGCCCTGGTCGAAGACGATCTCCACGGGGACCCGGCTGTCGCTGCACGCGAGAACCGCCGCGAAGGGGGTCTGCCCCATGATCTGCGACCGGCGCTGGTTGGCGTCCACCTCGGGGCGGGTGGCCTGACCGGAGAAGAAACGGGCATTGCCGTCCTGAAGGGCCTGAATAGCGTCTTCTGGCGTGCTGATGCGGGCCGGGCGCAACTCCGCGATGTCCGCCATGCTCGCGCCCCGGCGAATCGCCGCCAGCACGCGCCGTTCGAGGTCGGAGGTCGGGGGAGGCGGCAGCGGGTTGGAGGCCGAATCGCTCACCCGCCCATCCTAGAGCGGGTGAGCCTCGAGACGGCGAACTTGTTTGCCCCGGGGCTTACTGCCCCCGACTACTGGCCCTGCCCGGCGGTGTACCCCGGCTGTCCGTCGAAGGTGTAGAGATGCTCGGTCTTCACGAAGTCCAGCCCCACCCCCGAGACGCGGGCGAGCAGCGCCAGCACGTCCGCCGGGGTGAGGGGGCGTTCCCCCTGCCACAGGAAGCGGCAGCGCCAGTGGTCCGAGCAGGTGGTTTCCGGGAGGCCCTGCGGCCAGACCTTGACCCCTCGGTTGGAGATCATGTCGAGCTTCCAGTCGGCATTCGCGGCCTGCCCGAGCTGCGTGCCCAGCACGTCCGGCTGACGGTCGGCCTCCCGCCAGTCCAGGAAAACGTCCACGCCCACCAGCACCTTCTCGGCGCGGGTCCTGGGCTTGACCTGCACCCCAATCCTCGGGGCCACCTCCCCACTCACGGCAGGCAGGCGCCCCGGCAGCTGGCCCAGGCGGTCGATCACGGCCTGCGCGAAGTCCTGGGTGCCCACCCGCCGGGTCGTGTGCTCGCCCGCGATGTCCCCGGTGTGGATGCCGTCCTCCAGCGTCCGCAGCCAGGCGTTCAGCACCCGCGCCGCCACGTCCCCCTGCCCGAGATGGGTGAGCATCAGGGCCGCCGCGTTCAGCAGGCCGCTGGGGTTGGCCTTGTCCTGCCCGGCGATGTCGGGGGCGCTGCCGTGGACCGCCTCGAACAGCGCCACGCTCTGCCCGATGTTCGCGCTGCCCCCCAGGCCCACCGAGCCCGCCACCTCCGAGGCGATGTCGGAGAGGATGTCCCCGTAGAGGTTGAGCGTCACGATCACGTCGAAGGTCTCGGGCCGGGCGCCCAGCCGCGCCGCGCCGATGTCCACGATCATGTGGTCGGCGGTGAGGTCGGGGTACTCACGCGCCACCTCGTCGAAGACCCGGTGGAAGAGGCCGTCGGTGAGCTTCATGATGTTGTCCTTGCTCATCGCCGTGACCTTGCGCCGCCCGTGGGCCCGCGCGTACTCGAAGGCGTAGCGGATGATCCGCTCGCAGCCGTCGCGCGTGACCAGCTTCAGGCACTGGTACACCTCGTCGGTCTGGCGGTGCTCGATCCCCGCGTACAGGTCCTCTTCGTTCTCGCGCACGATCACGAGGTCCATCTCCGGGTGGTGGGTGACGACGAAGGGCGCGTAGGCCCGCGCCGGACGCACGTTCGCGTACAGCCCCAGCGCCTTGCGCAGCGTCACGTTCACGCTCTTGTACCCGCCGCCCTGTGGGGTGGTGATGGGTCCCTTGAGCAGCACCCCGGTGCGCCGCATGACCTCCCACGCTTCGGGGGCGACCCCCGAGTTCACCCCGCGCAGGTAGACCTCCTTCCCCACCTCGACGGTGTGCGGCTCGATCCGCGCTCCCGCCGCCTCCAGCACCCGCAGCGTGGCGCGCATGATCTCCGGCCCGATCCCGTCCCCGGGCGCGACGGCGATGGGCGTCAGGGTGGGCGTGGGGGAGGTGTCGGCAGGGGAGAGGTTGGTCTGGGGGGCAGTCATGTTCATGAGTTCTCCTTGGAGTTGGAAACGCAGGCTCCCTAACTGGGGCCATAATAACGAAAAAGTTTTCGTGTATTGCACTTCGTCCTTTGCACCCGGTACAGTCGTGAAGGGACGACCGGCGCCCACCCTGCACCCATGACCACCGCCCCCGACAGCCAGTGGACCTTCCTGACCAACCACAGCCACGTTTTGCTGTGTTTGGTGCGCGAGCCGGGCGCCACCCTGCGGCGGGTGGCCGATCTGGTGGGGATCACCGAGCGGGCGGTGCAGCGGATCGTGCGGGACCTGGAGCAGGCGGGGGTGATCACGCGCCGCCGCCAGGGCCGCCGCAACACCTACACGGTGGACCCGGGCTTCCACCTGCGTCACCCGCTGGAGGCCCACCGGACGGTCGGGCACCTGCTGGCGCTCCTGGAAGAGGCGCCCGAGGTGGAATCTGCTGCCCGGCCCGCCTGACGTGGGAATAACGTGCAACTCGACCTGCCGCCGGAGCACGGCTGTTTTAGGCTGGGTCCATGACGGCGCCGCTCGACCCCACCGTGGACCTCACCCTGGACGAACTGCTAGAACGCTACGCCACCCTGCGTGACACGCTGCTGGGGCTGGAACTGGAGCGCGACGAACTCGCCGCCCGGATTAAGGCGGCCCTCGCGTCTGGGGCCCGCGCCGAGACGGACCTCTACCGCGCCGAACTCAAGGTCTCGCGCCGCGTGGAGTACCCCGTCGAGCACTTCCGCGAGGTGTTCGGCGACGCCGCCGCGCTGGAGGTCGCCACCATCGACCGCCGACGGGCCGAGGCGCTGGCGAAGGCGGGCGACCTCGACCCCGAGCGGCTGCGGGAACTCGCCGTGGTGAAGGAAACGCAGTCGCTGGTGCTGATCCCGAAGACGCGGTGAGGGCTGAGCCACCGCTCAGGACAGGGCCTCAGCGCGCGTTTCGAAAGTCGGACGGGGGTTCTCAACGACACGATGAGGACGAGTTTTCTGCTCCTCCCCCTCGCGGGGGACGGGGACAGCTCGCACAGCGAGACTCGCAGAGCTGCGCAGCAGGGGGGCGAACGCAGACGACCTCCCGGCGCACTCCACTGACGATGAGGATCCTTTTCAAACAGGTTCTCAGAACACCTTGCCCCCGAGCTTGGCCTCCCGCATGGAGGTCAGGGCAGTCGCCTCCCCGCTCGCGGCCCCCGGAGACTGCACGCCGAGAATCAGCACCTCCGAGGTCACGGCGCCGATCCGGCGCGGCTCGAAGTTGAGCACCCCTACCACCTGACGCCCCAGCAACTCCTCGGGCGCATGCCCGGTGAAGCGGCCCACGCTGACCCGGCGCCCGTACTTCCCGAAGTCCACGGTCGGGCGGTACGACGCTTTCGGGGCGCTCGGCTCCACCTCGACCTCCACCACGCGCCCCAGGCGAATGTCCAGCCGACCCAGGATGTCCTCGTACGTCACGGTGGTTTTCAGGTCCGTCGCCATTCCAATCACACTCCTCGTTCGTCTCGTTTGGGGGCACACCCGGCGGCGGCTGGCCCTGCGCGGGAACAGCATGCCATCGGGACGAATCCACTGTCCGAACGCTGGCCGGCGATGGACCGGCCCGGGGGAGGGGCGGCAGGGCCGGAGCAGGAACACCCGCGATCCTCCCGGAGCCCGGTCTCGACCGCGCGTGGTAGGGTTCGCCATCGTGGAAGAGGCCCCTGCGGTCACCGTGCAACCCACCGTGCGCGCCTATGCGGAGAGCCTGGGGGCTCACGGGCGTCTGTGGCTGGACTCGCTGCCCGCCCTGCTGGGGCGACAATGCCGCGAGTGGGAGCTTGGGTTGGGGAACACCCTGCCCGGCGGCAGCCGTTCCTACGTCCGCCGCGTCACCACCCGTGACGGGCGGCGGGCCGTCCTCAAGCTGGCCCTGCCGGAGCCCATCCTGACCACACAGATATCCACCCTCGTGGCGGCGCGGGGTCACGGGTACGTCCAGGTGTTGGCCCACGACCTCGACCGGGGGGCCCTCCTCCTGGAATCTCTCGGGCCGTCCGCCGGGGAGGCGGTGCGCGACGTGCCCACCGTGCTGGCGCTCACCGCCGGGACGCTACGGCAGGCCTGGCGGGTGCCACGGGAAGTCTGTCTCCCCCCACAGGGCGAGTCCGGGCACAAGGCCGCCGGGCTCCTCGCCCTCGTGCGTGACCTCGCCGAGGAGAGGGGAGACCCGGAGCTTCAGGTGGTGGTCTACCAGGCGTTGCGCTACGCCCGCGAGAGGTGGGAGGCGCGCGATCCCGCACGGCAGGTCGTGGTCCACGGTGATCCGCACGCGGCGAACCTGCTGCGGGTGGAGGGGGCCCGCCCGGGTGCGGAGACCGGGTACGTGTTCGTGGACCCCGAGGGCTTCCTGTGCGAACCGGAGTACGACCTAGGGGTCGCCCTGCGAGGCTGGAACACGGAACTCCTGGCCTCCAGCCATCCGAACTCGGAACTGCGCTCCTGGTGCGAGCAGATGGCGTGGGCGACCGGGACCGACGCCGAGGCGATCTGGCAGTGGGCCTACCTGGAGCGGGTCTCCTCCGGGCTCTACCTGGGTCACCACGGCCTGCCCGACCTCGGCGCTCCTTTCCTGACGGTGGCCGGGAGGCTGCTCACGAGTGTCTGAGCCGCGATCCCGCTAGTCCTCCCCCTCGTCCAGCAGCACCTCCACCGTCACCACGTCCCGCCACTCGCCATCCAGCCGGGCGTGGCGGCGGTGAAGGCCCACCTCGCGGAAGCCGCACCGCGCGTGCAGGCGGCGGCTGGCCGCGTTGTCCACGAAGACGCGGCTGGTGAGCTTGTGCATGCCCGTCTCCCGGGCTGCGTTCATCAGGGCTCGCAGGGCGGCCTCACCGTAGCCCCGGCCCCGCGCCTCCCGCGCCACGTAGACTCCGTGATCACCGATGGTCGCGTATGCCTCCCGGGTGCTGTAAGGGCCGCTCCAGGCGAAGGCGACGACTTTTCCGCGCTCATCCAAAGCCACCACGGCAGGATGCGGACCGCGCAAGCGTTCGGCCACCTCATCCTCCGTTCTCTCCCGCGCCTCGAAGGTGGCGATCCGGTCCGCAATTCCCTCGTTGTAGATGCGGGTGACGGCGGGAGCGTCGTCCGGCGTGGCCGCTCGGGTGGCAGGCATGGGCGGAGGATGCCACACGGACAAACCAAAAAAGCATTGCCGGTGAGCAGCGGCACCCAGAGATCATCCCTTATGGCTGCTGCCTTCCGGCCCTGACCAGGTTCAGGCGTCCCCGCTGCGCTGCGCCAGCAATGCGACGCGGAGTGTAGCACACGTCCCGGCGGCGCGGTTGGGAAGCGGCGCGGCAAAAGGGCACCGCCGGAACCCTGGAGATTCCGGCGGCCCGTTGGTGCTGGAGATGGGACTTGAACCCACACGCCTCGCGGCGCTAGCACCTCAAGCTAGTGCGTCTACCAATTCCGCCACCCCAGCAAAGGTGAAGCGAAAGGAATGATAGGGGCCGCCCCCCGCCTTGTCAACTGCCGAACCTTGTCTCCCGGCCCCGGCGTGCTAAGCTACCCGCCGCCGCCGTGAGCGGTCGGGCAGGTCCGCCAGTGTTCATCCCCTGGGGACCCCTTTGGCCCGGCTGCCCCGCGCGGGACTCCATAACAAGAGAGGTACTACGTGATCGACAAGAAGCAGACCATCCAGGCTTTTGCCACCAGCGAAAAGGACACCGGCAGCACCGCCGTGCAGGTCGCCCTGCTGACCGAGCGGATCAACAACCTCTCCAAGCACCTGACCGAGAACAAGAAGGACAAGCACGGCCAGCGCGGCCTGCAACTCCTCAACGGCCAGCGCCGCCGCCTCCTGAAGTACCTGGAGCGCACCGACTACGACGGCTACATCGCCCTCACAGACCGCCTGAGCATCCGTCGCGGCCAGCGCGTCGTTCGCTAAAAGCGTACGGTTGGGCCGCCCCTGGGATTTCCGGGGGCGGTTTTCTTGTGGTGGAGGGCGCCGGGAGCCTGACTAACGGTCCTCCAGCCGGGGGCGGGCTCTGTCCGGCGCCCCTCGCCAATCACCGTCCGGGATCGGGACCACACCGGGCCGGGCGAGGCGGGGAGCGTTCGCGTACACGTAGACCCAGGCGGCTTGACGTTCGCCGCCTGCCAGCGTCACGGTCACCCGCTCCCGTGTGTAGAGGGGCGGCACCTCGTCCACGCCCTCCAGCGCGTCCAGGAAGGGGAGGGCCGCCTGCCAGTCCCCGGGGGCGTAGGTGAGGGCATACCCGCACACCCTGTCCTCCGCCCCGCCGGGAACGACCGCCGGGTATGCCTCGGGGAGGAGGTGCAGGAGGCGGAAGCCGGGGAGGCGGGCGGGCCGGGCCTCGAACGCACCGCCCTGCGCGGCGACGTGGGCGTTGCGCTCGCCGGGCATCAGGGTGCCGTAGACGAAGACGCGGGTGAGGGGCTCCTGGGTCACGCGGGCCATGCTAGCGGGAGATCACAGGCGGTTGCCCCGGGGCTGGTGGAAGTACACCCGCCCGACCACAGTCGCCTCCTCGGGCTTGACGGGAGGGTGGTCGGGGTTGTCGCTCGTGAGCCAGACGTGGGGGCCGTACCGGCGCAACCGCTTGACGGTCAGGCCCAGGCCGGGGACGTGCAGGACGTAGATGCGGCCCTCGCGCAGGTCGAGGTCGCCGGGGTCCACGTAGATGCGGTCGCCGGGGCGGATGCCGCCCGTGCCGCCCTCCCCCGTGCTCATGGAGTCGCCCTGCACCTCCAGCACGAGCATCCCCGGGCGGAACTCGCGCCCCGGGACGAGTTCGTGGTCGATCACGCTGCCGTGGTCCTCGGAGAGCGGCAGCCCCGCCGACGCGAGCGCCCGCACGGGCACCCGGATCAGGTCGAGGGTGGTGAGCAGCTCGTCCCCGGTCCCCGGGGTGCTCAGCAGCGGCAACCCCGTGCGCGCTACCCACTCGCTCGCGCTGATCTCCAGGGCGCGGCGCAGGGCGTCCTGCCGCGCGGGAGTCAGGGCGTTCAGTGGCCTCGTCCCGCGTTCCAGGCGGCTGAGGTACGGCTGGGTCACGCAGCCCGCCTCGCCCCCGTGTAGGGCCGTGAGGCGGGCCACCTCGTCCTGGCGCAGGCCCAGGTCAGCCCGGCGCTCGCGCAGCCAGTGGGGCAGATCGGAGAGGGAAGCGGTCATGTGAGGAGTCTAACCTGTGCAAAAAGCCACAACTGGAATAACTAGGCTTGACGGTATGACCACAGGCATATTATGTTGATGACGTATCTGAGCCGCCTGAGTTGGCGCACATGCGGACACTCGTCTTCCGTCTTCCTCTCCGCCGGGCCTCACCCGTTCCTCCCTCCGGGGGGAGGGGTCGCCGTCCTCACTCCCCACCTGCCTCAGGAGGCTTCCATGAGCGACGTTGCCCCCCTCCTCGACCTTCTTCCTGTGCTGGGCATCGCGTTCGGGGCGGGGGGCGTGACCCAACTCGCGCGGCAGCTCGCCCGCAGTGATCCCCCGCGTGCCCGGCGGGTGCTGGCGCTGGCGGCGGCGGCGGGCATCGCGGCGCTGACGGTGGTGGCGCTGCTGACCGCGCTCCTGCGGCCCCCACCCGTCCCGGCGCTGCTGCTCGCCGCCGCCTGCGTGACGGGCTGGAGCGGGCCGGGCATCCTGACCCGGCTGGGGGGCGTGATCGAGCGCAGGCTCGGGCTGGCCGCCCTGGACCCCGAGGATCTGCCGCGCCGGAACGGAAGACACCGCACATACCGCCACGATTAAAACAATCAGACTGAAGCATGAACGCTGTACGCCCCGCCGCCGCGCGCGGCCTGATGGTGCTTTCCACCCTGCTGCTCGGTGGCGTGGCCGCCCGCGCCCAGACGACTCAGGCACCGGCAGCCGCGCCCTCCTCCGCGACCACGCCCGCCGAGCGCCGCGCCTCCACGCCCGCGCCCCTGAGCCAGGCGGACAAGACCGCGCTCGACGCCCTGTACCGCAAGCTGCGCCCGGCTACCCTGCGGATCGAGGACTGCCCGCCCACGAACTGCCGCCAGCCGAACGGGGTGGGCACCGCCTTCCTGATCGGGGACGGCTACGCGCTGACGGCGTACCACGTCGTCTTCGCCTCGAAGACCCTGAGTGCCCAGACGCTCGACAAGAAGCGGTACGCGGTGCAGGTGGTCGGCTACGACGACCAGTCCGACCTCGCCCTGATCCGGGTGAACGTGCCCAATGGTACGCCCTTCATGCCGCTGGCAGCGAACAGGCCCGCCGTGGGGGACTCCGCGCTCGCCATCGGCAACGGGGGCGGCGACTTCCTGGTCTCGAAGACGGGGCGCCTCACCGGCCTCGACAGCGACGCGGGGCGCGCGGACTTCCCGCCCGGCACCCTGGAACTCAACGCGCAGCTCATCCCCGGGGACAGCGGCGGCCCGATCATCAACGCCCGGGGCGAGGTCATGGGCGTGGTGAGCTATATCAGCGTCGGGGGACCGCGCGGGGGCCGCATCACCGCCTACGCCGTGCCCGTCACGAAAACCGACGACAAGCTCGCCGCTCTGCGCCGGGGCGAGAAGCGCGACGCGCCCGTCATCGGCATCGGCCTGACCCCGCAGCTCGACTTCGCCTTCGCGCTCCCCGCCGACAAGTTCTCGGAGTTCAACCGCGTCTTCGACCTGGGCCTCGGCGACACCCCCGGCGCCTTTTTCACGAACGTCGTGCCCGGCAGCCCCGCCGCCAAGGCGGGCCTCCAGCCGCTCACCCTGAACGAGCAGGGCAAGCGCGTCTCCGGTGACCTCGTGACCGCCGTCAACGGTCAGTCCATCGCCAACTTCTCCGACTTCCAGTACGCGGTGCGCCGCTACCACCCCGGCGACACCGTCACCCTGACCGTGCTGCGCGCCGGCAAGAGGATCGAGGTCAAGCTCACGCTGGCCGCCCGCCCCCAGGTGCAGGTCCAGAACTAACGGGCCTCATCCTCCCGGCGCCGGACGAACGCCTCTCGTCCGGCACCTTCTCTTGGCGCCCGGCCTGGCCCCCTACCCTTCACCCTTTCCTCACAATGCGCCTCACCGAACACTGTCGTGCTTGGGAGGGTGAGCAAACTACGGTTGCTCACCTTCGTTCGACGTTCAGCAGTCCCAGTTCCAGGGAGGTTCACCCATGAAGAAAGTCCTCATGTTCGCTCTGCCCCTTGTCGTCGCGTCCTGCGGGGTGCTGGGCGTCAAGACGTTCATGCTCGGCGAGCAGCCCGCCGCCGGGGACCTGAACCCTGCGGGCATCGTGACCTCCCGGCGTTCGGGCGACTCGGTGCTGACGACGGCGAAGGTCACAGGGCTGCGGGCCAACCAGTATTACGTGGCCCACTACCACAACCAGGGCACGGCGAGCACCGACCCTTGCAAGAGTGGCGGCCCGGCCATCATGAGCAGCAAGATCGTGGGGCAGACCGACGGGACGGGCATCCTGACCCTCGACGGCAGCGCGCCCCGCGCGGACATCGCGCAGGCGACCTACTTCAACATCCACACCGCGAGCGACGCGCAGGGCACGCCCGCCGACCCCGGCGTGGCCTGTACGGCGGTGACGATCCCGTAACCTTCCCTCGGCCCGCCCGCGCCCCGGCCCCTGCGAGGTCGGGGCGCGCTGCGTTACCCTGCCCCCATGAGCCTGCGAATTCTGGGCGGCAGCGCGAAGGGCCGCGTGCTGCACGTGCCCCCCAGCGCCCGGCCCAGCGGCGCCCGGGTACGCAAGAGCCTGTTCGACCTCCTTGCCACCCGGCAGCCGGAGGGCCGCTTCCTGGACCTGCACGGCGGCAGCGGGGCCGTGGGGCTGGAGGCCGCCAGCCGGGGGTACGAGGTCACCCTGATCGAGAAGGACGCCCGCGCCGTCCGCACCCTGGAGGCCAACGCCCACGCCCTGGGACTGACCGTCCGCATCCTGCGCGGGGATGCGGGGGCCCTGCTCGGGCGCGTGGGCGAGTTCAACGTAGTATTCAGCGACCCGCCCTACGTGCAGGACATCGGGCGGCTGACGGGGAAGCTCCTCGCCTCCGGGGTGGTGGCCCCCGGTGGGCTGCTCGTCTGCCAGCACCCGGGGCAACTGCGCCTGCCCGAGCACCCCGGCTTCGAGCGCGAGGAGCGGGTGTACGGCAGTAACGTCCTCACGCTGTACACACGTCCCCCGGGCGGGGCTACACTCGGGGCCACATGAACGCCGTTTTCCCCGGCTCCTTCGACCCCATCACGAGCGGGCACATGGACGTGCTGACGCGGGCGTCGCGCATCTTCGACCACGTGACCGTGACGGTCATGCACAACGCACGCAAGCAGGGCCGACACCTCTTCGACCTCGACGAGCGGCTGGGCATCCTGCGCGAGGCGACCACCCATTTTGGGAACGTCAGTGTGGACTCCTTCGGCGGCCTGCTCGTGGACTACATGCGCCAGCAGCAAAAAGGAATCATCGTGCGCGGCCTGCGGGCGGTCAGCGACTACGAGTACGAGCTTCAGATCGCCCACCTCAACCGCCAGATCGGCGAGGTCGAGACGATCTTCATCATGGCCGCGACCCGCTGGAGCTTCGTCAGCTCCACGATGGTGCGCGAGATCGCCAGCTACGGCGGCGACATCAGCGAGATGGTGCCCCGGGCGAGTGCGGCCGCCCTGAGACGCAAGTTCGCCGAGGTGTACGCCGAGCGGGAGGCCGAGATGCGGGGGGAGGGGGGATGAACCGAAAGCGGGAGGCCGCGCAACCCCTTCGCCCGGCCTCCCCGCCTGAACTTCAGACGAATTGCTTCCTGCCCTCCGCCGCCTGCCGCAGCGCCTCCGCCCGGTCGGTCTGCTCCCACGGGAACTCGGGCCGCCCGAAGTGCCCGTAAGCGGCCGTCTGCGCGTAGATCGGGCGCCGCAGGTCGAGTTGTTGAATGATCGCCTGGGGCCGCGCGTCGAAGTGCTCGCGCACGAGGTCGGCGAGGAGATCGTCGCTCACCACGCCGGTTCCGTAGGTGTCTACCCGCAGCGAGACAGGGTGCGCCCGCCCGATGGCGTAGGCGACCTCCACCAGGGCCCGCCGCGCCAGCCCCGCCGCGACCACGTTCTTGGCGATGTAGCGGGCGTAGTACGCCGCCGAGCGGTCGACCTTCGTGGGGTCCTTGCCGCTGAAGGCGCCGCCGCCGTGGGGCACCGCCCCGCCGTAGGTGTCCACGATGATCTTGCGCCCGGTCAGGCCCGTGTCGCCGTGCGGCCCGCCGATCACGAACCGGCCGCTGGGGTTGATGAAATACTTCGTCTCGTCGGTCAGCAGCTCGGCCGGGATCACCGGGCGAACCACGTGCTCGATCATGTCGGCGCGAATTCTTTCCTGGCTCACGCTCTCGCCGTGCTGGGTGCTGATCACGACCGTGTCCACGAAGGTCCGGGTGGCCTCGTGGACGCCCGCCGCGTTCGCGGGCAGGTCGCGCACGACCGTGACCTGCGCCTTGGCGTCGGGGCGGAGGTAGGCCAGGGTCAGCGCCCGTTCCTGCTCGGGGCTCAAGGTCTCGCCCCGGGCGCGCGCCTCCTTCGCCTCGTTGGCCGCCTTGCGCAGCTCGGCGAGCCTGCGCGTGAGTCCGTGCGCGAGCGAGATGGGCAGCGGCATGAGTTCGGGGGTCTCGTCGGTGGCGTACCCGAACATCAGGCCCTGGTCGCCCGCGCCGATGTGGCTGGGGGCGTTCTCGGGACGGGCCCGCTCCTCGTCCGACATCGCGCGCCATTCCTCGGACTCGTTCACGCCCCCGGCGATCTCCGGCGACTGCTCGTGGAGGGCGACGAGCACGGCGCTGTACTCGGCGTCGAAGCCGTAGTTGGCGCGGGTGTAGCCCACCTTCATCACGGCGTCGCGCACGGTCTTTTGCACGTCCACCCGGGCCTGCTGCGCGGTGACCTCGCCCGCCACGACGGCCATGCCGGTCGTCAGCAGGGTCTCGACCGCCACGCGCGCCGTGGGCTCCTGCCGCAGGAACTCGTCGAGCAGGGAATCCGAGATGAAATCCGCGAGCTTGTCCGGGTGGCCTTCCGACACCGACTCCGACGTGTAAAACTTCCGCATGTTCGCTCCTGTACGCGCGGGGAGGCGTCTCGCAGAACGGCCTGGAGAGGGATGTCGCCCCGGTCCCCGCGCGTCCCGCCCCGCGTGAGGAGGCGGCACCGGGGCAGCCTAACGCACCCGGGCGCGGGGGAAAAGGACGAAAGGCGGAGATGTCTGCGGAACCCGGCTTGAGGAGTGTTCTGCGGCAAGCGGAACCCTGACCTGCCCACTCCTCCCATTTCTTTTGGCTCACAGGTCCAGCGTCCGGGGAGAACAGGCTGTACCGCCGAGACAGGTGTGGGTTGAGCGGGGCCCCAGGCCGATCGCCTTGAAATAGGATTCACACTCCACACGCCCCTATGAAGATTTTCACATCATGTGTATTCTAAGGGCACTCAAGCTCGACAGTTCAGAACAGGAGAACTGGTCGTGAGGCAGGGCTTGCCGGTCTGTCTCCACGGAGAAGGAGAACTCATGGAAAAACGACGTCCAGCTCATTCCACCATCACCTTCCCGCTGGTACTGCTGCTGAGTGTGGGGCTGATGGGGTGCAGTCAGCAGAGCGCCGTGACGCCCACGCTGGCCCCGGACACCCTGCACCTTGAAGCCGAGGAGGGCACCATCAGCCCGCTTGCCCCCCAGGAGATCGCCGATCCCCGCTCGGGCGGCCGTATCATCCGTGACCCGAACGCCCAGGGTGGGAAGGCCGTCATCTTGCTGGGCACCAACGACAACGTGCGTTTCAAGGTCCCCGGCAACGTCAAGGCCGGGCGCTACACCGTGTCTGTCCAGGGACGGGGTGAGAACTTCCAGGGCTGGCCCATCGTGGACCTGAACGACGCCAATCAAAAGCGGCTGGCGGTGGCGACGCTGGACTCGGCAACGTACGTGACGCGCCCATTCGGGGACTTCGACCTGAAGCCGGGGCAGGTGTTCAACCTGTCGTTCATCAACGACCTGTACGAGGTCCAGGGCAAGGATCGCAACGCCATCGTCGATTACCTCCTGATTGAACCTGCCCAGTCCACGCTGCCGTCTCCTCTCCCGCCCCCTGCCGTCAACCAGCCTCCCGTGATCTCCCTCAGGCCGCTGAACAATGGGGACTTGCCCAACAGTGGCACGTACTACACCAGCGGTGTCAACTACTACGAGGACGATCACAACATCACGCTCGAAGCCGACGCCTCGGACCCGGACGGCAAGGTCGCCAGGGTCGAGTTCTTCTGGGAGGGGCAAAAGATCGGCGAGGACACCACTGCGCCCTACACCTTCATCTACGGGCGTAATTTCGAGCCCGACACGGCCTATCCGTACTCCTTCTCCGCTAGAGCCGTCGATGACCAGGGGGCGGTGACCAGCACACCAGAGCGCGCGCTGACTGCCCTGTTTGGTCGGCGGGAGACCCGCACCATTTTCCCCTTGCTGCCGTATCAGGCCATCAATTTCGGCGGCCCCGCCTCGGGGGTCAACAGGTACAACAGGGACTTGTTTTACAACCGAATCTTTTACTCGGCGGGCGACGCGGGGGGGTTTACGACCAACGGCACGCCGACCATGCTGTCAGCGGAGACACCTCTGGTGCCGTCCAACGCGGCGACAGCTGTGGTGCCGTACATCATCGATCCCGAGCGGGAGGCGCTGATTCGCAGTGCTGTGTCGCGCCGGGGTGGATTGGAGGTGAAAGTGCCGGTGCCCAACTCGACCTACGACGTTTACCTCTGGGTACGTGCGGAGGACACGACGCCTTACGACATCCAGATGGAGGGCCAGAGCGTGTCCCGCTTCGATCCCAAGGAGGCGGCGCGTTGGGACAAACTCGGTCCCTTCGTGGTGACTGTGACTGACGGCGTGCTTAATGTGGCGAGCACCGGCACCGCCACGGCCAACTTCTCGGCCATTCAGCTCTGGCGGCGTCCTCAGGTGGGGGATGGGGCTCCTACGGTTTCCTTCGACCCTGGCACTCCCAGGGAGGGGGTCGCCGGTCAGCCGCTCTCGCTGTCGGTGGAAGCCTCGTCCGGCGAAAACCACATCGAGCGGGTCGAGTTCTTCGCCAAGAATCCGTATAGCAGCGCCAGCCGTGTCTTCAAGATTGGGGAAGCGATCAGTGCTCCTTTCAATATCGTGTGGCAGTACCCCCCGCAGGGGGATTACTCGGTGAGCGCGGTGGCGTTTGACAGTCAAGGGCAAATCGGCTCCAGCGGACGTTCTATCTACTTCCGGTAAGCTCGGCAGGTCACCGACCGGGAGCCCGGCCTTCACCTTGAGGTTCCTTTCCCCTTGAAGCGGCGGACGTGAACACAGGGGCGGTCCTCTCCGTTGCCTTTCCCGCGCGGCGTTCCCGCTGCCAGTGGAGGTGCAGGGTGTCGAGCGCGTCTTGGGCGAGGACGCCGCCGCTTTCCCAACCGAGCCCAAAAGGAAAAACCCCCTCCTGGAGGGGGTCTTTTTGGCGCCCGAAGAGATTCGAACTCCTGGCCTTCTGATCCGTAGGTGGAAGCTCGCCCCTCTCCGGGAGCGAACAACGCGTTGTTTCTCCCCCTGTCCCGTTGAAACTGGGTGCTGTTCACCCCCTCCAAGGCTGGCCGTACAAGGCACGGGTAAGGCACGGCCTGCCCTGTTCAGCCGAGAGCACTCCCCATCCCCCTCCTCTGCGGGGGCCCCCAACACCTGGAGTTGCTAACTGCGGCTCACCCACTCTTCACGTCCACGTCGCGCGCCCGAGTTACCTGCGGGGGTCCGGCCAGCAACTCGCCGAAGCGGGCGCTGAACTGGCGGTAGTGCCCGCTCTCCCCGTGAGCCTGTACCGCTGCGTCATCCGCGAAGCGTTCCATCACATGAAAGCGCGTGGCCTCGCCCTCGCCGTCCTCCACCACGTCGTACCGCAGGCAGCCGCTTTCCGCGCGGGAGGGTGGGGCGATCTCTTGCAGGGCAGCGCGCAAGGTTTCCGCCTGGCCGGGCTGGGGGGTGAGGGTGGCGATCAGGTTGATGGCAGGCATGGCGTTCTCCTTGTGCAAGAGAGCCAGCCGCCCGGAACCCCCCGACGGCTAGCAGGATTTGCGTTCTTCACTTCCGGCGGGCGAGCGCCACGGCCAGGATGATGATCGCGCCGCGGATGATCAGTTGCTGGCTGTACTCCAGCCCCATCAGGATCAGGCCGTTGTTGATCAGGCCGATCATCAGCGCCCCCAGCACCGCGCCGAACACCGTGCCCGCCCCGCCCAGCAGCGGCGTGCCGCCCAGGATGACGGCCGCGATGACCGAGAGTTCGTCCCCCTGCCCCCACTGGAAGCGGCCCGAGTTGAGGCGACCGGCGTAGAGCATCCCGGCGAGCCCCGCCACCGTGCCCGAGGCCAGCAGCACCATGAACTTCGTCTTCGCCACGTTGATCCCGCTGTAGCGCGCGGCGGTCGCGTTGCCGCCCACGGCGAGGACGGAGCGGCCGAAGGCGGTGCGCCGCAGGATGAAGTGCCCGACGGCGAGCGCCAGCAGCGTCCAGACGAAGAGGGACGGGATGGGGCCGAGGTCGCCCGAGCCGAAGAAGTTGTTGAAGGCGTCGTTCAGGATCGGCACCGGGGCGGTCGCCGTGATCCACTGCGCGACGCCGTTGGCGATGCCCAACATGCCGAGCGTCACGAGGAAGGAGGGGATGCCCAGCCCGGTCACCAGCGAGCCGTTGATCAGCCCGACGAGCGCGCCGCCCAGCAGGCCAGCGGCGGCGCCCCCGACCGGCCCAAAGTGCGGAATGGCGAGCGCGGCCAGCACCGACGAGAGGCCCGCCACACTGCCCACCGACAGGTCGATCTCGCCCGAGGCGATCACGAAGGTCATCGCCACCGCCATCACCGAAATCGTCGCCGTCTGCCGAACGATGTTCAGGAGGTTGGTGCTGGAGAGAAAGCCCGCGTCGCGTAGGAAGATCGAGAAGAAGATGAACACGAGCGCAAAACCTACATAGACGACGTAGGAGCGCCAGTTGGCGAGCAAGGACGGCCGGGTGCGTGAGGCGCTAGGCAGGGTGGACTGGGTCATGGGGGGTGCCTCCTTGCAGGGCGTGGTGCAGGTCTTCTTCCCGCGCGATGGTTTCGCGCATCAGGTTCCCGGTGACGCGCCCGCCCTGCACCAGCAGCACGCGGTCCGAGGCGGCGAGCAGTTCCTGGAATTCCGACGAGATGATCAGGACCGCCTTGCCCAGGTCCGCCAGGTCGCGGATCAGGGCGATGATCTCGGCCTTGGAGCCGATATCCACGCCCGCCGTCGGCTCGTCGAGGATGAGCACCTGGGGATCGTTCCCGAGCCACTTGGCGAGCACGATCTTCTGCTGGTTGCCGCCCGAGAGGAGCCGGGTCTGCTTGTCGGGGCCGTCGGTCTTGATGCGCAGTTGCCCGATCAGCTCACGGGCGTAGTCCCTGCCGGAGCGGTCCTGCATCACCCCGCGCGACTCGAAGCGCCCCAGTTGCGGGAGGAGCAGGTTGGCGTACACGGAGTGGTCGAGCACCAGGCCCTGCACCCGGCGGTCCTCCGGCACGAGCGCGAAGCCGTGCGCGATGGCCTGATCGGGGCGGCGGTTGCTGACCTCCCTGCCGTTCAGGCGGACGGTGCCCCCGGTCGCCCGCCGCACCCCGAAGAGCGTCTCGGCCAGTTCGGTGCGCCCGGAACCCATCAGGCCCGCCAGGCCCACGATTTCGCCGGGGTAGACGGTGAAGGACACGTCCTGCACGGCGGGCGGGGCGCTGAGGTTCTGGACTTCGAGCAGCGGCGCGGCGGAGCGGTTCACCTTCCGGGGCTTCCACTCCAAGGCGCCCTCCATGCGGCGGCCCACGATGTTCTCGATCACGTCCTCGATCCGCAGGCTCTTCGTGGGCTCGCTGAGGACCGCCTTCCCATCGCGCATCACCGTCACGCGGTCGGCGACCTGGAAGACCTCCTCCATGCGGTGCGTGATGTAGACGATGGCGATGCCGCGCGCCTTGAGCCCCTCGACCAGCCCGAAGAGGGTCGTCACCTCGGTCGCCGAGAGGGCGGCGGTGGGCTCGTCCATGATCAGCACGCGGGCGTTTTTCGACAGCGCCTTGGCGATCTCGGTGAGCTGCCACTCGCCCGTCGAGAGGTCCTGCACCGGGCGCGTGGGGTCGATGTTCACGCCCATCTCGCGGAAGATCTCGCGCGAGCGGCGCACGGCCTTGCGGTCGCTGATCGCCCCGAACGCTCCTCTAGGCTCGCGGTTCAGGAAGATGTTCTGCGCCGCCGTGAGCGTCGGGACCAGGCTGAACTCCTGAAAGATCATGGCGATGCCGTGCCGCTCGGCCTCCGAGGGCGTGTTCAGGTGGACGGGCTGGCCGTTCACGAGAATCTCGCCGCCGTCGGGCTGGTAGACGCCCTGGAGAATCTTCATCAGGGTGGACTTGCCCGCCCCGTTGCCGCCCATCAGGGCGTGGACCTCCCCGGCGCGCAGCTCGAAGTCCACGCCCTCCAGCACGCGCACCCCGTTGAAGCCCTTGTTGATGTTGCGCAGGAGGACGGGCAGGGGGGCGGTGAGGGTCCCCGTGGGCGTCGTGGTCGTTGCCGTGGTCATGTCGTCACCTCCTTTCGGTGGGAGGACGGGCCTAAGCGTCCGGCCCGTCCCCGAATCTCCATTCCTCAGACCGTGACCGGCTCGACCTCGACCTCACGGCGCTGCTGGGCCGAGCGCACAATGGCGTCCGCGATCAGCTCGGTCTTGTAGCCGTCCTCGAAGTTGGGGCGGACCGCGGTGCCCTCGGTGACCGCCCGGAAGAAGTCGTACGCCTCGATGATCTTCGTCTCGCCGTAGCCGATGCCGAGCGCGGGGATGGGCCACAGCCCCTCGCCGTAGGGGTGCGCCGGGCCGGTGTACACGGTCCGCAGGCCGCGGGCGTCGGCGGGGTCGGAGTTGAAGAACACCTGGAGTTCGTCGCGGCGCTCGTAGTTGAAGAAGATGGTGCCTTCCGTGCCGTGAATCTCGAAGGTGATGTAGTTGTTGCGCCCCCAGGCGTTGCGGGTGGCCTCCAGCGAGCCCACGGCGCCGTTCTCGAAGCGCAGCAGCGTCAGCACCTCGTCGTCCACGTCCACCTTGCCCTTAGGACCGGAAGCGTTCTTGTCGGACGCGCCCAGCTTGTCCGCCCCGCCCGATTGCAGCGGACGCTCGTGGATGTAGGTGTGCATCATGGCGTTCACGGCGCTGATCTCGCCCACGAGGTAGCGCGCGAGGTCCACGACGTGCGTGCCGATGTCCCCGAGGGTGCCCGAGCCCGCGATGTCCTTCTGGAAGCGCCACGAGAGCGGCCCGCTGGGGTCCGCCGACCAGTCCTGCAGGTAGGTGCCCCGGAAGCTGAGGACGCGCCCGATGCGGCCCTCCTCGATGTACTTCCGCGCCAGCGCCACCGCCGGGGTGCGGCGGTAGTTGAAGGCGACCATGTGAACGACGCCCGCCCGCCTCACGGCGCCCAGCATCGCCTTCGCCTCGGCGACGGTGGGCGCCAGCGGCTTCTCGCAGAGGATGTGCTTCCCGGCCTGCGCGGCGGCGATGGCGATTTCCGCGTGCGAGTTGTTGGGCGTGGCGATGTCCACGACGTGGATGTTCGGGTCCTCGATCACCCGGCGCCAGTCCCCGGTCGAGTTCTGGAAGCCGAAGCGCTCGGCGGCGGTGCGCGCCAGGCCCTCGTTCACCTCGGCGATGGTGTGGCGAACCGGGATGGCGGGCGCGGGCCAGAAGAACATAGGCATGGCGGCGTACGCGAGCGAGTGGGCCTTGCCCATGAAGCCGCCGCCGATCAGGCCGACGTTGATCTGGGGAATGCTGGAGGTGGTCATGGTGGTGCCTGCCTTTCGGTGTTATGGGAAAAGAAGAGGCGTCAGCGAATGCTTTCCTGCTCCCCTCTCCCCCTGCGGGAGAGGGGCCGGGGGTGAGGGGGCCACCGGGCAACCCAGCCGCCCCACACCCCTTCCCGCCTTACTTCAGTTCCGACTGAATCTCGCTGGGGAGCGTCTGGTTGTAGACCTGCTTCCAGGCGGAGGCCAGGTTGTCGCGCGTGACGGGCAGGGCGTTCAGGGCCACGTAGGCGGGCGCCTTCTTGCCCAGCAGGCCGTAGGCGGCGAGATTGGCCTCCGTCACGCCCGCGTCGTAGGGGCGCTGGGCGCCGAGGCCCTTGACGATGCCGTTCTTGCGGCCCATGTCCAGGGCGACGTTTTTGCCCAGGTCCATCGTCGCCACGATCAGGTCCTTGCGCCCGGCGGTGCGCGCCGCGCTGAGCACGCCCTCGGCGGGCACGTCCCACACGGCCCAGATCGCGTTGAGGTTGGGGTAGCGGGTCAGCATCGCGTTTGCCACCTTCTCGGCGTCACCCGCGAAGTCGGGGCCGCCGATGCCCTGCTCGGCCACGACCTTGATGCCGGGATACTGCTTAATGGTGGACTTGAAGGCGTCGTAGCGCTGCTTGGTCACGAAGAAGTCCGCCGCGTGGTAGATGATGCCGATGTTGCCCTTGCCCTTCAGTTGCTGGGCGAGCAGGTGCGCCGAGGCCACGCCGTTGCCGTAGTTGTCGGAGGACACCACGCTCACGTAGTCCTTGCCCGCCTTCATGCCGCTGGGCACGTTGTCCATGAACACCAGCTTCACGCCCTGTTTGGCCGCGTTCCGGTAAGCGCTCGCCGTCGCCACCGGGTCAGTCGGGATAGACACGATGATGTCGGGCTTGCGGGCCAGCACCGTCTCCAGGTCGGACACCTGCTTCTCGGGCTTGAAGTTCGCGTCGGTCACCGCCACGACCCGGATGCCGAGTTTGGCGAACTGCGCCTTCAGCCCGTCCACCTGCGCGTTGCTCCAGTCGTTGCCCCCGTAGTGCAGCACGATGGCGGCGGTCGCGTTCATCCCCTTGACCTTGGCGATCTCGGCGGGCGTGAGCTTCACCTGCGAGGCAGACGAGGCGGTCTCGCCGTTCGGGCCTTTGGAAAAGACCTTGCTCGTGAGCTGCTTGAGGGCGGCCTGAGAGTTCACGCCCTGCGCGAGGGCGACGGAGACCAGGGCGGTGGCGGCGAGGGCGATCTTGGTCGTGTGCTTCATGGCTGTCCTTTCAGGAACACTGGGGCTGGGGAGTCGGGTCAGTCGGCGGGGGTGGGCTGGGCGGCCTGGCGCGCCTGAAGCCACCGGAGGCTGCGGGCGGCGGCGGCCTTGGGGTCCGGGTGGGCGTCGAGTTCGACCGTCACCCAGCCGTCGAAGCCGATCTCCTCCACGGCCTCCCAGATCGCGGTCATCTCGGGGTCCTCGTCCAGCGGCAGGAAGTTCAGGGGCTCGCGCTGAAGACCTTTGAGGTGGATGTAGGGGATGCGGGGGGCGTACTTGCGGATGAGGGCGGGCACGTCGTTCCCCCCCGCCGCGAGGTGCGCGGTGTCCGGGCACAGGCCGATGCGGCTCTGGGACATGACCTTTTCCAGCGCCTCGGGGCCCTCCACGATGGTGCCGAGGTGCGGGTGGTACAGGGCGGTCAGGCCGTACCGCTGGGCCAGTTCCGCCGCTCGGTCGAGGTTCTGCGCGAGTTTGGTGTAATCCTCCTCGCGCGGGCCACCGTGCCGCTTGGCCCCGCCCCCCAGCACCAGGAACTCGGCGCCGAAGGTCTCCCCGATCTTCGCGGCCTCCTCGATGCGCCAGAACTCGTCCTCCAGCACGTCGTCGTAGATGAAGTTCGCGCCGGAATACACGGCGATCAGGCTGAGGTTCCCGGCCCGGAGGAAGGCCCGGAACTCGTCCTCGCGCCCCCGGTAGGCCACGAGGTTGCCGTCGAAGAGTTCGACGCCCGTGAAGCCCGCCGAGGCGATGTCGCGCAGGGCCTCCTCGTCCGAGCCGGGGGTGAGGTAGAAGAGGTCCTTGATGCTCGTGACGCCCGCCGGGTGTCCGACGACGCCTCCCCAGGTGTTGGTCTGATAGCCGAATTTCATGCCTGTCCTCCTGATGAGGGCCGCGAGGGTGCGGCGCCGGAAACGTGCGGCGGGTCGGTCCACACGCGGTGCAGAACTCGCGTCTGGCTTCGGAAGGGGTCCTTCGGTGTGACATGAGGCTAGTGGGAACCCCTTTTCCGCACATCCCGAGGATTTGGGGAAAACCGCACACGCGATTTGGGGGGTAGGGAGACCCCCAGGTTTGGGGGGAAGGTAGGGGGGTGTCGCTGGGCTCCCCTGTGGCGGCTCCAAACGAGCGGGAACACTGGTTCATGCGAGAGACACCCGTGCCCCTCCGTGGCAAGCCAAGAAACGGGCGCGGATGTCTCAAAGGGGAAAAGAACGTCTACAACAACGAAAACCCCTCTATCCGCAGGGTTGCGAGGCAGAGGGGGTAGGGATTTGAGGAACTGCGGGGCGAAACGGGCACGGCGTCAGGGGGCCAGGCGGGGCGTCCAGGCACCTCCCCGGAGAAGAGAAAGACTGGCATGACTGCGGTTTCTTCTGGAGAGCAACCCGCCCCCTACCGCGCCACTTCCTGCCGGGTGTCCACCCAGCGGCCCTCCGTGTGGCTCTGGAACGCCGCCTCCACGAACCGGGCGGCGGCGAGGCCGTCCTCGAAGGTGGCGATGCGGTCGCTCCCCGCCCCACCTAGCCCCGTGTAGAAGGTGCGGATGACGTTGGTGATCGCGTCGGGGTAGCCTTCCGGGTGACCGCCGGGATAGTGGGTGAAGGCGCTGCCCGGGTCCTTGAGGCGCACGGTCCGCACGTTCTCGCGGGTGCCGATCTCGATCTCCTCGGGGCGCTCCTGGCGCCAGACCGCCGCGCCGCGGGTGCCCTGCACCTCCAGCTCCAGGTCGTTCTTGTGGCCGGGCGCGACCTGCGCCAGCTCGAAGTTGGCGTGGACGCCGCCCGCGTACTCGACGAGGAGGCTCGCCTGGTCCTCGGTGGTGACGGTGAAGGGCTCGGTCTGCCCGCCCCCCTGGGCGAAGGTCTGCACCTCCCCGACCGGACGCCGCCTTTCCGGGTGCAAGGTGGTGAAGCGCGCGAACACCCGCTCGGGCTCCCGGCCCGTCACGAAGCGGGCGAGGTCCGAGAGGTGCGAGCCGATGTCGGACACGGCGCGCGTCTCCCGGGCGGGGGCACCCACCCGCCAGTTGAAGTCGGTCGCGTAGAGCAGCCAGTCTTGCAGGTAGTGACCGCGCAGGTAGGTCACGTCGCCCAATTCGCCGCCCCGCACGATCTCGCGCAGGGTCTGCACGGCGGCGTAGCCCCGGTAGGTGAAGTTCACCGCCGCCCGCCGCCCCGCCTGCCGCGCGGCCAGGAGCTGCCGCTCGCACTCCTCGACGGACACCCCCAGCGGCTTTTCCGAGAAGACGTGCTTGCCCGCGGCGAGCGCCCGCAGATTCTGCCCGGCGTGAACGTCGTTCGGGCCACACTGGTGAACCACCGTCACCTCGGGGTCCACGAGCAGTTCGTCCAGGCTGAGATACGGGCGCAGACCGAGTTTGGCGGCCTCCCGGCGGGTGTAGCCCTCCTCGTGGCCGAGGACGCCCGCGATGGGCACGTTCAGGCGGCGCAGGGCCTCAATGTGGGCGTGGCCGATGAAGCCGATGCCGATGACGGCGGCGCGCGGCTGGGAAGGGTCGGGCTGGGTCATGGGGTCACTCCTTGTCGGGCGGGGGCGGCGGGTTCGACTTCCGCGAGGTCCACCCAGCGCCTCTCGCCGTGGCTCCTCACGGCGGCGGCGACGGCCAGGGCGGCGGCGTGGCCGTCCGCGAAGGTGGGGGACTCGGCCCCCTCCCCCGCGAGGCTGGCGTAGAAGGCGCGGATGCCGTTGGTGAGAGCGTCGGGGTAGCCCTCGGGGTGGCCGGGGGGGTAGTGGGCGAGGGCGGCGGCGTCCGGAACCAGGAGGGCCGTCTTGTGGACCACCTCGTCCGGCCCGCCCGCCCGGCCCAGCCACAGTTCCTCCGGGCGCTCCTGACGCCAGCGGGCGCTGGCCCGCGTGCCGATCAGCTCGATCTCCAGGTCGTTCCGGTGTCCGGCATACACCTGTGCGACCTCGAAGGTGGCGCTCACGTCCCCGCCGTACTCGACGAGCAGCGTCGCCTGGTCCTCGGCCTGCACGGGGAAGGGGACAGGCCCGTCCCCCAGCGTGCCGGGCCGGTAGCGGACCCCGTGCATCTGCGCCAGCCGGGCGAGGACCCGCGCGGGCTCCAGGCCGGTCACGAAGCGGGCGAGGTCCAGCAGGTGCGAGCCGATGTCCCCCAGGGCGCGGGTCTCTTCGGCGCTGGCCTCCAGGCGCCAGTTGTAGTCGCCCGGCGAGAGCAGCCAGTCCTGCAGGTAGTGGCCCCGGATGAAGCGCAGCTCGCCCAGTTCGCCCGCCCGGACCCGGGCCCGCAGTTCGCGCACCATCGGGTAGTTGCGGTAGGTGAAGTGGACCCCGTGCCGCAGCCCCGAGGCGCGGGCGAAGTCGAGCTGGCGCCGGGTCTCCCCGGCGGTGACGCCCAGCGGCTTTTCCGAGAAGACGTGTTTGCCCGCCTTGAGGGCGGCGAGGTTGAGTTCGACATGCACGTCGCTGGGCGCGCAGTCGTGGACGACGGTGACCCGGGGGTCGTGCAGGGCCGTCCAGGTGTCCGGGTACGGGCGCACCCCGAAGCGGCGGGCGACGTCCTCGGTGTGCTCGGGGGCGGAGGCGATCACGCCCGCCACGGGAATGCCGAGGCGGCGCAGCGCCTCCAGGTGGGCGCGGGCGGTGAAGCCGCCGCCGAGGAGCAGGGCCACCGGGCCAACAGGTTGGGTCTCTGGGTTTGGCATGGTCATGATCCGGCGGGAGTGGAAACGGTTTGAAGGGGGCTGGTCGTACGCCCCGAAGGTAGGTCGACTGGCGGTCCCCGCACATCCCGAGAATCAGGGGGTGGGCGGGGCGGAGTTCTGGGGGGCCGGGGGCGCTATGCTGTGGCGCATCCACAACCGGACGCGGAGATGCCTTCGCGCAACGGCGCCCTCGACGAGGAGGACCCCACCCCATGTCTTCCCCAGGTCACGTCCCCCTCCCGGACCGCTCCGCCCTGCCCTCCCCGGCCACGCCCCTGGTTGGTCGGGCACGAGAGGCAGAGGAGGTCCGAGCCCTGCTGGGTCGCCCGGAGGTCTCGCTGCTCACCCTAACCGGGCCGGGCGGGGTGGGCAAGACGCGGCTCGCGCTGGAGGTCGCCCGGGGGCTCGCGGGCGAATTCGAGGACGGGGTGACCTTCGTGGGGCTCGCGCCCGTGCGGGACCCGGGCGGGGTGCTGGGAGCCCTGGCGGCGGCCCTGGGGCTTCAGGAATCGCAGCGCCCCACCGGAGATGTATTGCGCGACTTCCTGCGCGGGCGGCAGCGGTTGATCGTGCTCGACAACTTCGAGCAGGTGCTGGGCGCCGCCCCCGAGGTGGCCGACCTCCTGCGCGGCGCCCCGGACCTCACCGTGCTGGTGACCAGCCGCTCGCCGCTGCGACTGTACGGCGAGCACGAGTTCGCCGTGCCGCCGCTGTCCCTGCCGAGTCCTCGGGGGGAGGGCGAGGCGGTGCAGCTTTTTCTGGAGCGGGTGCACGCCGTGCAGCCGGGCTTCGCGCCCACGCCCGACCGCCTCGTCACGCTGGGCCAGATCGTCTCGCGGCTGGACGGGCTGCCCCTCGCCATCGAACTCGCGGCGGCGCGGGTGCGGCTGCTGCCCCCCGCCACCCTGCTCGCCCGGCTGGACAACCGCCTGGGCCTGCTGCGCGGCGGCGCCCGCGACCTGCCCGACCGGCACCAGACCCTGCGGGCGACCATCGACTGGAGCTTCGGGCTGCTCGCCCCCGAGGAGCAGCGGCTCTTCGCCCGGCTGGGCGTGTTCGTGGGGGGCTGGTCGCTGGAGGCTGCCGAGGCGGTGTGCAACGTGGACGGCGACCTCGACGTGCTGGAGGGCCTCACCTCGCTGGCGGAAAAGAGCCTGGTGCGCCAGCTCCCGGGGGACGACGCGCGTTTCGGCATGCTGGAGACGCTGCGCGAGTACGCCCTGGAGCGGCTGACGGAGGCGGGGGAGCTGGACCTGATGCGCTCCCGCCTCGCGGAACACGCGCTCGCCCGGGTCCTCGACCTGCACGCCGCCCTGCGCGGGCCCCAGCAGGCCCGGACGTACACGCGGCTGGAGGCCACCCGGCCCAACCTGCTGGCCGCCATGCGGGTCTGGCTGGAACGGCAGCCCGGGCGTCTGGGCGACTTCGCCCGCACGCTGGGCTGGATGTGGTCCCTGCGCGCGGACTACGAGGCCGCGCCCCTGCTGGACGAAGCGCTGGGCCGGGGCCACGAGTTGCGCGGCTCCCCCCGGGGGTGGGTGCTGTACGCCCGCTCGGTGATGGACTTCCGGCGCGGGGCCTTCGGGGACGCGGGGCGCCTGGCGCGGGAGAGCCTAGCCGCGTTCGGCGAGGCCGGGGACCGGGAGGGCGAGGCCTACGCCCGGAACGCGCTGGGCCTGAGCGTGATGCCGCAGGACCGGGCCACCAGCCGCGCCGAATTCGGGGCGAGCCTGGGGACGACCCGCGCCTCAGGCGACACCTGGCTGACCACGCTGAACCTCAGCCTGCTCGGCTGGCTGGACGTGCTGGAGGAGCGCCTGGACGAGGCCGAGGCCCACCTGGGGGAGGCGGGCGAGCTGGGCACGCGGCTCGGGGAACGCAGCCTGTTGGGCTGGGTGGACCTGGCCCGCGCTGGGCTGCACCTGCGGCGCGGCGACCTCCCACCTGCGGAGGAGGTGCTGCGGGCGGCGCTGGCGGAGGCGGTTCGGGTCGGCGTGCCCCCCGTTCAGGCCGCCGCCGTGCAGGGCCTCGCCATGCTCGCCGCTCGGCGTGGGCAGGACGAGCACGCGGCGCGGCTCTGGGGCGCGGGCGAGGGGCTGCGGGAGACGCGCAACATCATCGCCCCCGTCGAGCGCCAGATGTTCGAGCCCGCACTCCCCGAGGTGCGCCGCCGCCTGGGGGAGGAGCGCTTCACGCGGGCGCTAGAGGAGGGCCGCGCCCTGTCCGAGGCCGAGGCACTGACCCTGACGCTCACGCCGGAGACGTCCCCAGTGCCGCCTACCCCCCCCGGCGCGGCCCCGGGCGACCCCCTGGTGACCCTGACCCCCCGCGAGGCGGAGGTGCTGGCCCTGCTGGCGCGTGGCCTGAGCAACAAGCAGATCGCGGCCCGGCTGGGGAGCGGGGTATACACGGTCAACGACCACGTGAGTTCTGTCTACGCCAAGCTCGGCGTGCGGGGCCGCGCCGCAGCCACCCGGTACGCGCTGGAACAGGGCCTGGCCTGACCCGTGGAACTCCCACCTGGGAGACGGTCGGGGACTGAACCCTTCACCACCTGTCCGCCTCGTTTCCCGGCCCTCCCGTGTGGCACCGGGTGATGCTGTTCGAGAGCGGCGAGTACGTCCTTCAACCGCGTCAGAGTGGTCAAGCTTTCAGCCCTTGTGGAGCTGGCCCGCCGCCCGCCTGCTCCGTCTGAAGCAACTCTGCCAGGGGAAGGGCTGCTTCACGGCGCTGATCGTCGTAACGGCTGCCGACCCCGTCTTGCGGGTTACGGGCCTGGGGCGTTGCTCCCCGTCTTGAGGTTCTGGCCACTCGCCAGCCCCCGCCACGCCGTGACCTTACCCCCCGACCGGACCGGATGAACGCTTCCCGCGCCGACTCGCCTCCGAAGCCGTTTCTTCACCCTCTTGGTTGGGCGTGGGCGGGTGTGTCCTAGACGGGCTAGGGATGTGGGTTGGCCCACCAAGGCAGACAGGCGAACGCGTCAGCCTGAAGCGACGGGCTCCACCACCCGGTGCGGCCTGGAGCTTCACTCCGGCCTTCACCAGATTTTTCTTCCCGGACAGTGAGGGATCGGTCATCTCCGGTGCTTTTGACGGACAGTATCTTGCCCGCATGTCCATCCAGCCCGGGGCGGACGCTCCTGCGCGCGTGCCCCTGAGTGAGCGCCTGCAAGACGTCACCGAAGCTCTCGCCGCGACGAGCACGCCCGAGGACGTGTTCTCGATCGTCTTGCAACCTGCCCTCGGCGCCCTGAACGCCGTCGCGGGCGCCGTGCTCCTGGTGCAGGGTGAGCGCCTGGAGGTCGCCGCCGCCCAGGGGGACGAGGAGGGGGCCCAGACCCTGTGGCAGGACGGTCCCCTGAGCGACCACGTTCCTGCCGGGGACGCCCTGAAGGGGCACGAGGCCCTCTATTTCGAGCATGAGGGTGACCTCACCCGCGCTTACCCGGAGCTGGAGGCCCGGACGGGTGGGGTGGCCGCCGGCGCCACCGCCGTGCTGCCCATGTTCCTCGACGAGGCTCCCCTGGGCGTCATCGTCCTCGACTTTCAGGAGCCTCACAGGTTCACGCCCGAGGAGCGGCGCTTCCTGCGCACCCTGGCCTCCCAGTGCGCCATCGCCCTGGGCCGTGCCCGGCTGACGCTGGACCTCCAGCGGCAGGTGCAGGAGCGCACCCGGGACCTGACCCGGCAGAACGCCGAACTCGAAGCCATTCTGAACAGCCTCCCCGAAGCGGTCTACGTGGGCGGCGCGGGCGGAATCACCCGCGCCAATCCGGTCGCGCTGGAGATGCTGGGCTTCGGGACCCTGGGCGACCTCAACCGCAACATCCACCTGCTCGCCGAGCAGCTTCAGAACCGCAACCCGGACACCCTGGAACGGCTCGCCCCCGAGGAGGAGGCCTTCGCCATCGCCCTGGGCGGCCAGCCCCACACCTACGACGTGCTCGTGCGCCACCTGCGGACGGGGGAGGACCGGTTGATCCGCTCCTCCGCCGCGCCCATTCGGGTCGACGGCGAGGTGGTCGCCGCCGTCGCCATCAACCGCGACCTCACGGACAGCCGCCAGATGCAGGAGTTGCGTGCCCTGAACGCCCGGCTCGAGGAGCGCGTCCACGAGCGCACCCGGGAGTTGGAGAACAGCAACGCCGAACTGGTCGCGCGCAACCGGGCCCTCACCGCGTTCGAGGAACTCAGCCGCGACCTCTCGCTCGTCACGGACCCGGGGGCCCTGATCCGCCGGGCGCAGGGGGTGCTGTATGACCTGCTGTCCCTGAGCGTCACGGCGTACTACGAGCGCGAGGGCGACCGCTGGTACGTCCGCAGCCTGCTGGGGGAGTACGGCAACGACGAGTTGAGGCGGGCCCACGACGGGGGGTTGCCCCACGACCGGACGGGCAGTCTGCGGGTCCCCTTCGAGACGGGGGAGCCGTACTACCAGTCCCAGTACGACCCCCGGACCGACCACCTGGCCGAACACGTGCCCCAAGTGGCGGCCTCCGCGATGTTGCCCCTCAGGGCCGGGGGCGCCGTGCGGGGTGTCCTGGGCCTGGCGCGGTACGGGCGGGAGGGCTGGAGCGAGGTGGACCGGACCGTCATCGAGACGGCCCGGCAGAGTCTGGAACTGGCCCTGGACCGGGGGGTGAAGTCGGCGGAGCTGGACGAGGAACGCGCGGCTCTGGCGGCCTTCGCCGCGTTAACCGAGGCCGCGGGCGCGGAGACGGACGTCCGCGCCCTCGCGCGGCAGGCCACCGAGGTGCTGCGGGCGCGCTTCCCGGAGGGCAGCGCCGTGTACCTCGAACCCGAGGGCGAGCGGTGGAAGGTCCGGGTGTGGAGCGGCGACCTGGGGGAGGACCTCGTGGCCCTGCTGACGGCGGGGGTTCCGCACAAGACCCCCGCCCTCGCGGCGGCGGTACGCGAACGGCAGGCGGTGTTCACCAACGCCTGGGACGCCCAGCGCGAGCGGATGGCCCTCACGGAAGCGTATGGCAGCGCCGCTCACAAGCCCATGATCGTGGACGGCGAGGTGCGCGGCGTCCTCGCGCTGGGGCTGCGGGGCAGTCGGCAGTGGCGTGAGCGCGACCAACTGCTCTTCCGCGCGGTCGGGCGCAGCCTGAACCTCGCCCTGGAGCGGGGAGAGCGGGCCCGGCAACTCGAACGCCAGAACGCCGAACTCGCCGCGCGCACCCGGGCTCTGGAGGGCTTCGCGGACCTCACCCGCGACCTCGCCCTGCACGACGATCCTTACGTGCTGATCCAGCGCGCCCAGGAGGTGGTGCTGTCCCTCCTGCCCGGCGGCTACGCCCTGTACTTCGAGCCCCAGGGCGAGCGCTGGGTCAAGCGGGCCCAGACGGGGGACCTGCGCAGCGAGGCCCTCCAGGCCGTGGCAGACGCCGGTCTTCCGTACCACGAGGCGGGGAACCTCCTCATTCCCTACACGACGCTCGCCCCGTATTACCAGGATCAGTACGCCCAGAACACCGACAATATCGGTGACCTGGTGGCCCACCTCGGCGCGTCCGCCACCTTTCCGGTCCTTCTGAACGGGCGTCCCCAGGGCGTGTTCGCGGTGGTGCTGTTCGGCAAGCCGCGCCCGTGGTCGAGTGCCGAACGCGCGGTCATGGAGACGGTGGTGCGCAGTCTGGGCCTCGCCCTGGAGCGGGCCGAGGGGGTGGGGGAACTCGCCCGGCGCACCCAGGAACTCGCGCGCAGCAACGCCGAGCTGGAGCAGTTCGCGTACATCGCCTCCCACGACCTCCAGGCCCCCATCCGCGCGGTGACGAGCTTCGCCGGGGTGATCGAGCGCAAGTACGGGGAGCACCTGGACGAGCGGGGCCGCCTGTACCTGCGCCAGATCACGAACAGCGGGGAGCACATGAAGCGGCTGGTGGACGACCTGCTCGCCTTTTCGCGCGTGCATACCCAGCAGCGTGAGCCGGTGCTGGTGGACGCCGCCGCGGTGTTCGACGAGGTGGCTCGGCGCCTGAGCGCGGAGGGTGGGCACGCGGACGCGGCCCTCACCCGGGGCGAGTTGCCGGTGGTGCTCGCCGACCGGCAGCAACTCGATCAACTGTTGCAGAACCTGATCTCGAACGGGCTGAAGTACCGCCGCGAGGGGGTGGCACCCCGGGTGCACGTTTCTGCCGAACGCGACGGGAACTTCTGGCGCTTCTCGGTCCAGGACAACGGGATCGGAATTGAGCCCCAGTACTTCGAGCGCATCTTCGTGATCTTCCAGCGCCTGCATGGCCGGGAGGCGTTCGAGGGCACGGGGATCGGGCTCGCCGTGTGCAAGAAGATCGTCGAGCGGCACGGCGGGCGGCTGTGGCTGGAGAGCACCCCGGGCCACGGCTCGACCTTCTTCTTCACCCTCCCGGAGGGGTGACGGCAGCCGGAGGGAGGGGGCAGGGGCCAGTGGACGCGTCCGCTGCTCGCACCGAGGAGGAAGAAAACCGTCATTCCGGGCCGACGAAAGGCCCGCCCTCAACGGGACTTCGGCAGGGTAAAGCCGAACGTCGCGCCCTCGCCGCCCGCGCTGTGGGCCGACACCTGCCCTCCATGCCGCGTGACGATCCGGCGCACGTTCGCCAGCCCCACGCCCGTGCCCTCGAACTCCTCCTGATGGTGGAGGCGTTGAAACACCCCGAACAGCTTCTCGCCGTAGGCCGAGTCGAAGCCTACCCCGTTGTCCCGCACAAAGATCGCCCACTCGTCCGGCCGCTCCTGAGCCCAGACCTCGATGAGCGCTGCCTCGCGCGTGCGGGTGTACTTCAGGGCGTTGTCCAGGAGGTTCACCAGCACCAACCACAGCAATCGGGCGTCGCCCGGCACCACGGGCAGGGGACCGCAGGCCCACTCGACCCTGCGGTCCCCCGCGTCCACGGCGAGTTGGGCCTGAACGTCACGCACGAGCGCGCTCAGGTCCACCTGGCCCACCTCCATCTCCTGAAGGCCGGAGCGTGAGAACGCGAGCAGCCCCCCGATCAGGGCGTCCATGCTGTGCGCGGAACGCTCGATGGTCTCCAGGTACTTCAGGGTCTGCCCGTCGGCACCCTCGCCCAGGTGACGGCGCAGCAGGCCCGCGAAGGACCCGACGTGCCTCACCGGACTGCGCAGGTCGTGCGAGACCGAGTAGGCGAAGGCCTCCAGGCCCGCGTTGGCCTGCTCCAGCCGGGCGGCCTGCTGAGCGAGCCTCACCGCGCCCTCCTCCAGGGCCGCGTTGCGCTCGGCCAGTTCCGCCGTCCGCGCCGCGACCTTGCTCTCCAGTTCGCGGTTGAGTTTGCGCAACTCCGCCTCGGCGAAGCGCGCGCGCAACAGCGCCTGCACCGTGGCGAGCAGGACGGCAGGCTCGATAGGGTGGGTGAGGTAGGCGTCGGCGCCGCCCTGAAGGCCCCGCACCCGGTCGGCGTCCGCGAGGCGCGCGGCGGACACCATCAGGATCGGCACGTGCAGCGTCCCGGGCCCCTCCCGGAGCTGACGGGCGACCTCAAGGCCGCTCAGGTCCGGGAGGTTGACGTCGAGCACGATCAGGTCCGGCTCCTCGCGGGCCGCGGACAGGGCCTCTTGCCCGGTGCTTGCCTCCCGCACCCCGTAGCCGCCTGCCTGGAGGGTGCGAACCGTCACGTAACGGCCCGCCGCGTTGTCATCGACCACGAGCACGCGCGGCTCACTCATGCGGAAGCTCCGCGTGCCGGACCGCGCGCCACAGGGCGGTCATGAGTTCGGCCGTGTCGCCCGCGTAGAGGCGGGCTTTGGCGTGCAGCGACGCGCCGAGGTCCTCCAGTTCGGCACGCTCCGCGGGGTCCAGCACCTGGGACGTCACGATCAGCACCGGCACGCCCCGTGTGGCCGTGTGAGCACGTAACTCCCGCAGCACCGCCGTGCCGGGCAGGTCGGGCATGTTCAGGTCCAGCAAGGCCGCGTGGTAGGGACGTTCAAGGGCGTGTGCCAGACCCTCGCGTCCGCCGGGCGCCGCATGCACCTCGAAGTGTTCGCGGGACAGCAGGGTCGTCAGCAGGTAGCGGTCCGCCTCGTTGTCGTCGATGACGAGCACCGCTGGGCGTGCGGCGGGGGTGGGCACTTCGCCCGGGTCGTCCGGTTCGGGAGTGTGAACCTCGGGTGTGTCTGGAAATACCAGCGGAATGTCCGCATAGAACAGCGACCCTGCGTTCGGCCCGCTCTGCACCCCGACGCGGCCTCCCAGCAGCTCCGCGAACTTCCGGGCGATGGACAGGCCCAGCCCGGTGCCTCCAGCCGCGGCTCGGCCCGCCCCGCCCACCTGCGCGAAGTCCTGAAACAGCCGGGACTGGTCGGCGGGGGGAATGCCGATGCCGGTGTCCTGCACCGAGAAACGAACGGTTCCACCCGCCGGATCCGCCGTGGCCGACACCCGGACCTCGCCTCTCGCGGTGAACTTGAGGGCGTTGGCGATGAAGTTGCGCAGAATCTGGGAGACCTTGCCCTCGTCGGTCGTGAGGAGGGGCACGTCTCGCGGCTCCTCGAACACCAGCCGCACATCGGGGTTGGTGACCAGGGGCGCGAAGAGGGCCCGCAGCGCCCCGAACATCGAACCCACCGCGAAGGTCGTCACATGCACGTCGGTCTTGCCCGCCTCTACCTTGGCGAGGTCGAGCAGGTCGTTCACCATGCCCAGCAGGTCGCCCGCCGCGCCCTGCATCAGCTCCAGTTGCTTGTGCTGCTCGGGGGTGAGGTCGCCGTCGAGCCGCGCGAGCAGGATGCGGGCCAGGCCCAGGATGGAGTGCAGCGGCGTGCGCAACTCGTGGCTCATGTACGACAGGAAGGTCGTCTTGAGCTGATTGGCCTCGCGCAGCCGCTCGGCCTTCTCCTCCAGCTCGGCGTACAGAGCGACCACGCCGCGGTTGGTGTCCTCCAATTCCTGGTTGACGAAGCGCAGGCGCTCCTCGCGTTCGGCCAGGGCTGCCAGGGTCTCCAGCAGCTCCTGGTTCTGGGCTTGCAGAGCGGACACCGGATCGCCCGGTGGGGTGCGTCCCAGGTTCGAGGCAGCCCGCTCCAGGTCGAGGGCATTCAATGTGCCCGGCAGCCGTTTGCCCACCCGCACGGTTGTGCCCGTTCCGGGGGCACTGTGCACGTGGAAGGTGTCCATCAGGCGCCGGGAGCCTGCCAGGCCCACGCCCATGCCGGTCCTCGACTCGTACCCACCGCCGAGGATCTGCTCCAGATTCCTGATGCCCGGCCCGCGGTCCCCCACCTCGACGACGAGCAGCGGCGGGGCGGCTGAGGTCTCCACGTCGAAATGCACCCGGCCCCCGCCTGCGTAGCTCAGGGCGTTGCGGGCGAGTTCGGACACGACGGTCGCCACGCGTACTCCCTCCTGGGAGGGAAGGTGCAGCAGCCCGGCGATCTGCTTGGCGCGCGACCGGGCGTCCACCACGTCGCGCTCGGACCGCACGTGGACGGTCAGCAGCCTCACGGCGTGCCCTTCACGACAAGGACGGTCACGTCGTCCCGCCCGCGGGCGTGGTCGCGGTACAGTACGCCCGCGATGAGGGCGGCAGGTTTGCGCAGCAACCCCACGTACCGCTCGGGATTCCAGGTAGACGTCAGCCCGTCGGAGTGCAGCACGAGGACGCTGTGCCCTGTCCACGGCAGCGTGTACGCCTGCCCCCGGGGCGCGGTGAGGCCCAGCGTGCCGTTCTGCGACACCAGGCCGCGTCGGCTTCCGTCCGTGATGACCGTGGCGCCGATGTTGCCCATCCCGCTGAACACGACCTCGTGATGGCCGGGCCGCACCACCGCCACGCCCGCGACCCCGCCGCGCGTGCCGCGCATCCCCTCGTGCACGGCCTGGAGGAGTGCTGCCGGGTCAGTGGCCCCCGCCGCGTCGAAGGCGGCCCTGGCGGCGCGGGCGGCGGCGTTCGCGCCGATGCCGTGCCCGAGGCCGTCCACCACGAGGACGCTCACCCCATCGGGCGACAGCGACACCGTCGCCCCGTCCCCGCAGACCGTCTCGCCGGGGTACGGAACCTGCACCACTCCGATGTCGAATGCCTCCGCCTCCCCACCCGGGGTCGCCTCCACCCGGGCCAGCACCGCCGTGCCCAGGCCGGGTGCCGAGTGCAGGTCGAAGGCGGCGGACAGGCGGCGCACCGCGCCGAGGCCGGTGCCGGACGTGCCCGCCGTGGAGTACCCGTCACGCAACATCTCGGCGGGGCGGGCAAGGCCCGGGCCACGGTCCAGGGCCAGGATTTCCAGGCCGGGCGCGGCCCGCTGTTCCACGGCGCGCACCAGCACCTCGCCGCCGCCCGCGTGCTTGACGAGGTTGGAGGCGAGTTCGGTCACGATGATCGCCACCTCGCCCTGACGCACCTCACCCAGCCCCAGGGTGCGCGCGAACTCCACGCTGCCGCGCCGGGCGTCCCCGACGCCGCTCGCCTCGTGGATGACGTACCTCAGGCCGGGCCGCATGTCGCCTCCCACCCTTTCAGATTCGGGGGGCAGCGGAATGAAGCGCCCGGCTCACAACGGCAGCCTTTTCCACATGGTTCGGGGGCGACTCTCCCCATCACTTCCACTTCGTGGCGGTGACGCGGGTGCCCACGCCGGGCGTGGAGTCGATCTGGAACTCGCCCACGAGCCGCTTCGAGCCGCCCAGACCCAGACCCAGGCCGCTGCCGGTCGTGAAGCCGTCTTGCAGGGCCCGCCCCACGTCGGGAATGCCCGGCCCCTGGTCCTCAAAGGTCATGCGCAGGCCCACGCGCCCGCCCCCCTCCACGCGCTCCAGCCGCGCCACGCCTCCTCCTCCGTGAACGAGTGTGTTGCGCGCCAGCTCGGAGGCGGCGGTGACGAGCTTCGTCTGCTCGACGAGGCTGAATCTGACCGCCACCGCCAGCGCGCGGACCGCGTGGCGCACCCGCACGACGTCCTCCTCACTGTGGATGGGGAGGGGCTCAGACGCCGCGCCCGTCACCCGTCACGTCCGCCTTCGGGCCGTCCACGCGGGCCGTCGATGGAGGCCCGCAGTCTCCGCATGCCCTGATCGACGTTCAGCGCGGTGCGCACGTGCTGCCAGGTGACGCCCAGTTCCACCAGCGTGATCGCCACGGCGGGTTGCATGCCGACGATCATGGTCTCCGCGTCCAGCACCCGGCTCATTGCGGCGATGTTGCCCAGCACCCGCCCGATGTACGAGTCCACGATGTCCAGCGCGGAGATATCGATCAGGACGCCGCGCGCTCCCGTGCGGGCGATGGCGTTCGTGAGGTCGTCTTGCAGGGTCAGCGCGAGGCGGTCGTGCAGGTCCACCTGAATCGTGACGAGCAGGCAGTCCCCGAGCCGCAGGATCGGCAGGCGGTCCATAGCAGGCTCAGGCGCCCGGGAGGCCGCGCTGCACCCGGAAGCCGGTGCGCTCCATGGCGATCTGGAGCGCGTCGGCCAGCGACGCCTTGGTGGTCACGCCGCTCAGGTCGATGCCCAGATGCACGATGGTCTGCGCGATCTGGGGCCGGATGCCGCTGATAATGCAGTCCGCGCCCATGAGCTGTGCCGCAGCGACGGTACGCAGCAGGTGTTGCGCCACCAGGGTGTCCACCGTGGGCACTCCCGTGATGTCGATGATCGCCAGGGTGGAGCCCGTCTCGACGATGCGCTCCAGCAGCGTCTCCATCACGACCTGGGTGCGCTCGCTGTCCAGGGTGCCGATGAGGGGCAGCGCGACCACGCCGTCCCAGACCTTCACTACCGGGGTGGACAGCTCCAGCATCTCCTGGCGCTGGCGCTCGAGGATCGCCTCCCGGCTGCGCTGGTAGACCTCGACGGTGTAGAGCCCGAGCCCGTCGAGCAGCGAGGTCAGCGTCCACAGCGCGTCGGCCAGGTTCGCGCCGGAGCCCTCCCGCAGGCGCTCGAACAGCGGCTGCTTGAGCGAGAAGACGAAGGTCGCCACCTCGGAAAAGGAGAAGCCCTGGGCGGCGCGCTGCCGGGACAGGTCCTCCAGAAAGGCGCGGACCTCGGTCCAGTTCCCCGCCCCGGTGTCCAGGAGGTTGCCCGCACTCACCGCCCGCGAGAAGTGACGCAGGAACTCCCGCGACTGCGCGGTCAGTTCTGCCTCGCCGATGAGATCGCGGCGCAGGGTCGGCGCGGCGAGCTGCTCACGCAGCCAGCTTTGCAGCAGCGCCTCGGGCTCGTGCTGCACGGCTTGAACAACGGTCTGTTGGGGGGTATCCATAGGAGGTGGTGGGGCGGGCGGGCCAGAAGCGCTCTGATCAGCCCTTTCCCCGGCAGAGTCTAGCAACCCGGACTCCTCGCAGCGTTCAGGCCGGGTTGCGTTCGACTGGCCGCGTCCCGGGAGACGGCAGCACCCGTTTGAACCAGAAGTCGTTGAGGGCCACCAGGGCCGCGTGCAGGTCATCGGGCGCGTCCGGTTTGATCAGAAAAGCGTTGGCGTACTGATGGTAGGCACTCCACACCCGCCGGTCATCCCCGTGGCCCGAGAGGACGATCACGGGAAGATGCGCGGTCTCCTCGTTGCCTTTCATCGCCTGGAGCAACTCAAGACCCGACGGGGACGGCACGACGAGGTCGAGCAGCACCAGTCGGGGACGGTGGCGGCGAAAAAACGCCAGGGCCTCCTCGCCGTCCCTCGCCACGTGTACGTCCAGGGCCGGGTTGATCGACTGGAGGAGCCGCCGGGTGAGGTACGAGTAGGCCTCGTTGTCCTCGACGAGCAGAACCGATGAGGACGCGGAGTGCATGAATGCTCAGTATAAGGAGGTTCCATACTCCATCTGTCCGAACGTCACCAAAGAGGGGTTTGGCGGGGTGGAACCAGGGGGCGAAGAGGGATGAGGGCGGACAGGAAAGGGGGAGAAGTGCCGCAGCCCCATTCCCCCTTCCGCAGTCGGTCCCTCCTTTGTTTGCGGGTGTCCCCGTCACCCGGGTCCGCCCCTCTGCTGGTGCCCCGTGATCCGTCCTCGCCCTGGCGGAGCCTGCGGTCCTGTTCCGTGACGGCCTTCCCCGGCCTGTGACGGGAGGAGATGTGAAATGGGCAAACCCAGTGAGAGAGGCAGACCTCCCGGTCCGCACGTCCCCAGGGCGGGAAGGGGCGCCGTCTGGCGCGGTCTACGCCGTGACCGTGCCGCTCTCCTCGGACGTGACCTGCTCTCGCGGCTGATCTGTGGGGCGCGGGCGTCGCTGATCGTCGGGGTGGTCGCCAACAGCGTCGCGGTCGTGATCGGCGTGCTGTGGCACGGCCTTGTCGGCAAGCTCGTCATGCGTTTCACCAACGTGATGGTGGAAGAGAGGACGAGGTACGGCACGGCGAACTGCCGTTGATGCAGCGTCCCTTCGTAAGGCATAAACAAGGCACGCCCACACCGCCTCAGCCCAAAAGAAAAACACCTTCAGCGGGAAGTTCTCTTGGCGCGCCCGAAGAGATTCGAGCTCTTGGCCTTCTGATCCGTAAGTGTAAGCTCACCCACTACCCGGGCCGCAACAGACGCTCTCTTCGACATTTCCAGTTCCCGGCTCAGGCCCCTCCGTTTAGCATCTGTAAGGGCTCCCCACTTCCTGCCTGCGTAAGGCACGGACAAGGCATGGCCTGCTCAAGCGCGGAGGGGGGCTTCCTCGGGCCCACCCCCGACACGTCCCTGACCTGCTGAGTAGTCCGGGTGGGTGTCCGAACATGTCCTGTCATCGCCGCAGCCCCCCGTTCGCGCCGAGGTACAGCATGGCCTTAAGCGGCTGGCCGATTCTCGTGAGCAAGCCCCGCCTTCGCCGGACGTACCCCGAGGCCCGGCGTAGAGACGTACCAGACATGCTGTATCTGGCTTCAGGAGTCGGCTCGTCCAGTGTCCCAGCGCTTGACAAAAGCCACAGGCTCATCCAAGCTTAGTTTATCTAATTAACTAATAGGTCTGGGGGTCTCATGTTGGAGGGCCACAACGCGTCACGCATTCGGCAGCAGAACCTGCAGGCCATCGTCGGCTCCCTCAGAAGTTCCGGGACCAGTTCGCGTGCAGCCCTGGCGGAGCGGCTGGGGCTGAGCCGTCCTACCCTCACACACGCGCTGCGCGAGTTGATCGCCGCAGAGTTGGTGGTCGAGCTGGACGAGCGACAGACCGTGAATGCCACCGGACGACGGCGCGCCGTGGTCGCCCTGAATGCCGCCGCCGCCCATGTCCTGAGCGTGGACATCGGCGGCACCAAGACGGCCCTGGCCCTGCACGACCTGCGTGGCGAGATCTGCGCCGAGCAGGTCATCCCCACCCCGACGGCCAACCTGACCGCCCTGACCGGCGCCGTGCGAGCTGGACATCGACAGCTCGCCGGGCAGCACGGTCTGGCTGCGGAGCCCATCGCGCTCGCGGCGGGTGTGCCCGGCGTCGTGCGCCCGGACGGCCGGATCGACAACGTTCCGAATCTGCCCATCCTGCACGGCGCCCCGCTCGGTGAGGCGCTGGCGGGACTGTTCGCGGGCGTGGCCCCCGGGAACGTGACGGTCGAGAACGACGTCAACCTCGCGGCGGTCGGCGAGCGGCTCTACGGCGTCGCCCGCGACCTTGACCATTTCGCTTACCTGGCCCTGGGCACCGGCCTTGGGGCAGGAGTGTTCTCTGGCGGGCGCCTCCTGCGCGGCGCCCAGGGGTACGCGGGAGAACTTGGAGAGTGGCGACTTCAGCGCACGGAATCCCGTTCGTTGGAGAGCGAGCTCAGTGGCGAGGCCCTGCGCCTGAGCGCCGCAGGGCGGGGCTGGCCGGCCGCCACCACGTTCGAGATCGTGGCGGCGGCCCTGCGCGGTGAACGCGCGGCGCTAGAGGCCGTGTTCGACCTCCTCGACAGGCTGGCCCACGCCTCGGCCCAACTGCACACCCTGCTCGACCTTCAGGCCGTCGTGCTGGGGGGTGGTCTGGGCGCGGCCCTGCTGGCGCGGTGGCCGGGCGAGTTGCACGCTGCCCTGCACCGTCACCACCCCAGGCCACCCACACTCCTCGCCTCGGCGCTCAACGAACACGCCACCCTGCATGGAGGTGCCGCCTGGGCCGTGACGCGGGCCTGGGACCACCTCGCCGCCGTGCGCCTCGCCGCTCCACGTGCGGCACCCCCGCGCCGCCCTGGCCCTGCCGCCCTCTCCTCGACCCTGGGAGGTCAAGTATGAACAAGGTCCTGTCTCGCGCCGCGCTCCTTGCTGCCACCTGCGCCCTGAGCGCCGCTCCCCTCACCGCGGGTGCCCAGGGCTCGCCCAAGGTCATCACCTTCTGGACCGCCGAGATGGCGTCGTACGAGCCACTCATGAACGGGCTCATCAAGCAGTTCGAGACCCAGAACCCGGGCGTGCAGATCAAGTGGGTGGACGTGCCCTTCGGCGAGGTCCAGACCCGCCTCGTGCAGGCCGTCGCGGCGGGGCGCGAGCCTGACGTGGTGAACCTCTCCTACGAGTGGACCCACCGCTTCGCCGCCGAGGGGGCCCTCGTGCCGCTGCAGAAGTACCTCAGCAAGCAGGACCTCGCCTCGTACCTGCCCAACATCCTGTCGGCGATGCGGTACGGCAACGACGTGGGCGCGCTGCCGTACTACCTCACCACCGAGGTCGTGCTGTGGAACAAGGACATCTTCCGGCAGGCTGGCCTCGACCCCAACAAGGGCCCCACGAGCGACGCGGACCTGCTGCGCATGGGGCGGCAGATCAAGGCGAAGACCGGCAAGTACGCCTTTATGCCCACGGGCACCATCCTGGGCAACCCGTACAACTTCTTCCGGTCGTACAACATCCCGCTGCTGAGCGCCGACGGCAAGCGGGCCGCCTTCAACACCCCGCGCGCAGTGGCCGCCCTTAAATTCTGGAAGGCCGCCTACGACCAGGGCCTGATGCCCGAGGAGACGCCCAGCGCCGAGTTCAAGGAGGAGGTGACCCGCTTCGGTGCCGGGGACCTCGCCATCGCCATCACCGGGCCGTGGTTCGTGGGGAGCCAGCTCATTCCGAACGGTTTTGACATTGGCAAGCTGGGCATCGGGGCGTACTACGGCATCCCGAACGCGGCCACGATGGACGTGGCGGTGATGAGCGGCAGCAAGTACCCCGCCGAGGCTGCCAAGTGGGCCCGCTTCGTGACGAGCGACACGGCCATGCTGGCGCACGCGCGGTTTACCAACGGCACGGAACTGCCCGGCACGACGCAGGCCCTCAGGAGCAATTTCTTCAAGCAGCCCGAGACGAGCGCCAAGACGGCCGCCCTAAATCAGGCGTACACCACCCTCAAACGCATCTCCGCCTCGCAGATGCTGCGGGCGAGGATCAGCCCACCCAAGATCAGCACCGAGCGCTATGACGAGCTGACGACCGCCCTCAAGGACGCGGTCAAGGCCTCGCTGCTGGGGCAGAAGGACCCGCAAAAAGCCCTGGCGGATGCCCAGGCGACCTGGAACAAAGTTCTCGCGGCCCGCTAGGCCGGGCCTCCAACCTCACGACCATGCGTGCTCCCTCCTCCCTTGCGCCCGCCGTCTCCGCCCCGACCAGGCGCCCGCGGCCCGCCCCGTGGCGCAGTGCCCAGGCGCGCTTCGCCCTCCTGATGGTCGCGCCGGGCCTGCTGCTGTTCACCGTGTTCGGCCTGTATCCCCTCGCCTCCACCGCCTACCTGTCCCTCACGAAATACGACCTCCTGAGCCCACCGCGCTGGGTGGGGCTGGAGAACTACCGGCAACTCGCGCAGGACCCGGTGTTCTGGACGGCCACCCGCAACTCGCTGCTGTACCTGCTGGTGGTGCCGGTCCTCGTGCTGCTGCCACTCGTGCTGGCGGTGCTGGTCAACCGCCCCCTGCGCGGCGTGGGCCTGTTTCGCACCGCCTACTACATCCCGGTCATCACCTCCTCGGTGGTGATCGGCGTGATGTGGAAGTGGATGTACGCCTCCAACGGGCTCCTGAACAGCCTGCTGGCCGGGGCGGGGCTGGAGGGGTGGGTCAAGGCGGCCCTGGGATTCCCGCGCGACCACATCGCGTGGCTTCAGGGCACCGCTGACGCGCCGCTGCTGCCGCTGTTCGCGCTGATGCTGGTGACCCTGTGGCGGTACACGGGCTACTACCTCGTGATCTACCTGGCGGGCCTCCAGAGCGTGAGTTCCGAGTATTACGAGGCGGCGCGCATCGACGGGGCCACGGCGTGGCAGCAGTTCCGCTGGATCACCGTGCCGCTGATGCGCCCGTATATCCTCTTCGTGACCCTGCTGGCGTCCATCTCCGCCCTTCAGGTTTTCGACGAGGTGGTCGTCATGACCGGGCGCCCTCCCGAGGGCGGCGGGCCCTTTCGCGCCACGACGACCCTGGTGTACTACCTGTACGAGAAGGCCTTCGGGCAGGCGCTCGCCATCGGGTACGCCTCGGCGATCTCGCTGGCGCTGGCCGTGCTGACGCTTCTCTTCGGCGTCGTGTACTACCGCGTCGTGCTGCGCGCCGGGAGGGACGTGTGAACCCCGCGCGCGGCCTGAGAACGCTGCCGATCTACGCCCTGCTCCTCCTGATCGCGCTGCTGACCCTGGGGCCTTTCCTGTGGAGCCTGTCCACCTCGCTGCGCGGGCAGGGCGAGAACATCTACGCGCTGCCCGCGCCGCTCTTTCCGCAGCACCCCACCCTCGGCAACTTCTTCCGGCTCACCCGTGAGCTGCCCTCGCCGGGCCTGTGGCGTTTTTTCGGCAACAGCCTGGGGCTGGCCGTGCTCGACACGACGCTCGTGCTGCTGTTCTCCACGCCGATGGCCTACGCCCTGGCGCGGCTGCGCTTTCCGGGCCGCGACCTGATCCTGACCCTGGTGCTCGTGACCCTGCTCGTGCCGGGGGCGGTGCAGATCATCCCGTGGTTTCTCACCATCCAGAAGCTGGGGCTGTACAACACCTACCTCGGCGTGGCGCTGCCCGGCGCGGTGACGGCCTTTTCGATCTTTCTGCTGAGGCAGGGATTTGCCGCCATCCCCAACGAGCTGGAGGAGGCCGGGCGCATCGACGGGGCGAGCGAGTGGCAGACGTTCTGGCGGATCATGCTGCCCTTGGCCCGCCCGGTGCTCGCCACCCTGGTCATCTTCAACTTCGTGGCCTCCCTCAACAACTTTCTGTGGCCGCTGATCGTGCTGGAGGACCGCGACCTCTTCACGCTGCCGCTGGGCCTGTCGTACCTGCAATCGCACTTCAGCTTCGACCAGCGCCTCATCACCGCCGGGGCCGTGCTCGCTACCGTTCCGAGCGTCGTGATCTACCTGCTGTTCCAGCGCGAATTCGTGCGCGGCCTGGAAGGCGCGGTGAAGGGGTGAGGCGCCCACCCACCTCCCGGGGAGTCCGGCGCCCATGAACTTGCTGTTGATTCCCCCCGACGTTCGCCCGCCAACCCTCGATCTTCCCAGCCAGCTCGCGCGGATGGCGGGCGCCGAGGTGCGGGTCCCGCCCCCAGGGGCACTGCCGCAGCTCAACGAGCCGGGCGACACCGACCTGCTGCGGGCGTGGCTGCTGGAGGAGACGTCACACGCGGACGTGCTCGTCGTCTGCCTCTCGGCGGCATGATTCCTGCCCGGCGGGTGAGCGACCCGCTGGAGGACGCCCTGGCCCGGCTGGAGACGTTACGTGAGGTGAAGCGCCAGCATCCGAACCTGCGCGTGTACGCCTTCGGGGTGATCGTGCGGGTCGCCCACGACGACGACCCGCACGAGGAAAAACCCTACTACGGCGAGTGGGGAGCGGGGCTGCGGGCCTACAGCGACGCCTTCGACCGCCACGCACGGCACGGGGCGGGATTCATGGCGGCACTCGAAGACGCACGGACGCAGGTGCCCCCCGACGTTCTGGCGGACTGGACCGCCACCCGCGAGCGCAACCGGGCGCTGCACCTCGCGGCGCTGGACTTGGTCCTGGGCGACGTGATCGAACACCTGTGCCTGACCCTCGACGACACCACACCGTATGGGTTGGCCGCTTTTGACCGCCGCCTGCTGGAGGCGCGGGTGGACGAACTGGGCCTCTGGCGCCGGGTGGACGTGTACCCCGGCGCCGACGAGGTGCCCTGCGCGCTGATCGCCCGCGCCCTGCGCGATGGGGAGCCCCGGGTGTACGTGCACTACTCGGGCGCCCTGGGCGCCGGGGCCGAGCTGATCTACGAGGACCGACCGGCCGGGGAACTGGTGCGGGCCCACCTGCGCGCGGCGGGGTGCAAGCAGGTGGACATCGTGCCAGGCGCGGATTTCGTGCTGGCGATCAACACTCCCGGCACACGGCAAGCTGGGGCCCAGCCCGACTACAGAACGGTGGACACGCCCCACCGCCATCTGCCGGCCTTCGTGGACTTCGTACGGGACAGCCTGGAGGATGGGCGGCGCGTGGTGGTAGCCGACATCGCCTACCCCAACGGCGCCGAGCTGCGCCTGTGGCACCTGATGCAAGACCTGCCCCTGGCACGCCTGACTGGGTACGCGGCCTGGAACACGGCGGGCAATACCCTGGGCAGCGCCATCGCCATGGGCGCGGTGCGGGTGCGCGACGAGCGGGCGCGGGTCGAGGCGCTCTTCGCGCGGATGGTGGACGACGCGCTGTACCAGGGGCGTGTGCGGCCGGAGGTGGAGGCCAGGTTGCCGGGCGCCGATCCCTTCGACCTCGGTCATCACCTTCCGCTCGCCCAGGCCCTCGTCGCCGAGTCCATGATGCCCCTCATGCAGTCGCTGTGGGACCAGCACTTCGCGCACACTGGGTACAGGCTGGAGCCGGAAGAGCCGTATCTCGCCTGGCCACGCCTGTTCACGGGCGTGTTTCCGCTGCTCTTGCGGTGAACAGTGGAACTGCCGAGTCGGAACACCGAGATCGAGGTGTCCTGGCGAAAGAGATCCTGCGGCGCCTCCCGATTGCCGGTGACCTCGGCCTCATCCCGTCCCTGGGGAGCTGTCACCCCGAGGTGGTGCTTGAATTTGCTGTCTCGGGCACTGCCACCTTGCCAAGCGTCTTCGGCACCTCCAGGCGCCGCCACGCGCACAATGTCAACGGCGCCGTTGACACTATACGTACATCGACCTGTTTATGGCCCCTTTTCCCGCTATGAGACGACAATATTCTCACCTCATCAGGTGCTGAGCGCGGCAACTCCTAAGTGGAAGCTCCACTGTGGCGGCTGGTCACGGTTGGTGCCCGTTCCAGCGATCAGAATCGCATTTCCCGGCGTCCTGCCCTTCTCGTCAGGTTCTTTCATGGTCGGATGGCATCGTCGTTGCTCCTGCGGGTCAGGCACGGACAGGGCACACCCCCGCTCAGGTCAGGCCCCCGGAGCTCCGTGCCCCTCAGCCGAACGCGGCTTCCAGTTGCCACACCGGCTTCGTCACGACGATGGTTTCCAGGAACAGCATGCTATCGAAGCGGTCAGGCGGAACAGACGACTCGTCCACCGACCTCACCGCGGCCCTTCACTTCGCCGCCTCTTCAACACGGTGTGCGGCAGGCCCCCTGAACAGCCTTCAGACACACACCGCAACGGCGTCCCCTCTTGCGCGATTTTTTGGATTCGGTATAGTGCGGCAGCACCAAAAAACACGGGACCTGCGCTCACAGGGCGCAGCAGGGGGAATCATGCGTAAATTCCACGGCATCCTCGCCATCGGTCTTGGCCTCAGCCTCGCCGCGTGCAGTAACACCAATGCGCCGACCGCCGCAACCGTCACCTCCCGAAGCGTGACGGCGCAGGCCACTTCGGGCACGAAAGCCTACCTCGTCGGCTTCAAGAGCGGCGTGGGCGTCAACAGCGCCAGCATCACGAAGGCGGGCGGACAGCTCAAGAAGAGCTGGAAGAACCTCTCCGCCGCCCTCGTGACCCTCACGCCCGAGGGCGTCGCCGCCCTGCAGGGCGACCCGAGCGTGGAGTACGTGGAAGCCGACGTCACCCGCCACGTCGAGGGCGGCCCGTCCGGCGTCACCGACGACCCCACCACTCCCAGCACGGACAGCGGTCGCCCCGGCCTGAACCCCGGCAGCAACACCTCCACCCTCTGGGTGCCGCAAGGTGAAGCGACGTACGGGACGGTCGCCCTGAAGAGTCCCGCCCTGAACGCCGCTGGCAGGGACGGCTCGGGCGTCGCGGTGTGCGTGGCCGACACGGGCATTGACGCGGGCCATCCCGAGTTCGCGGGGAAACTCAAGGGCTACGCGAACTTCATGGGGGATGACCACCCCACCCCCTGGGACGGGAACGAGCACGGCACGCATGTGAGCGGCACGATCTTCGCGCAGCTCGGTCACGGCAGCACAGAACTCATGACCGGCATGGACGCGGGTGGCGTCGTCGGCGTGGCACCCGGCGTGAACCTGTACATGGCGCGCGTGCTGGGTGACGACGGCTCGGGCAGCAGCAGCGGCGTGGTGGACGGCGTGAACTGGTGCGTCGGGCAGCTCAGGAGCCAGGGCGGCACCGAGGACCACGTGATCGTCTCCCTGTCACTCGGCTCTGAAGAGGGCAGCAAGACCGAGCAGCGCGCGTTCGCCAAGGCGTACGAGGCAGGCGCCCTGGTTGTCGCGGCGGCGGGCAACACCGGCCTGAACGAACCCCATTACCCCGCGTCGTACCCGACCGTCATGGCAGTCGGGTCGATCAATGACAAAGGCAACCTGTCGAGCTTCTCCACGTTCGGTAAGCAGGTCGAGCTGGTCGCGCCGGGTGAGAACGTGCTGTCCACCGTGCCGCGCGGCATGGGCTCCGGCGCCGACGCCAGTGCGGGCGGCGTGAGTGCTTACAGCAGCGTGCTCGCCAGCAACCCCACGACCCTGGGGGACGTCACCGCCCAGATCGCGGCGGCAGGCGGGGACGGTAAGCTGTGCAGCACCGACCCGAACCTTGCTGGGAAGATCGCGCTGATCTCGCGCGGTACGTGCAGCTTCGCCGTGAAGGTCAGCAATGCTGCGAAGAGCGGCGCGGTCGCCGCGATCGTGTACAACAACACGAGCGGCACCATCATCATGAGCGTCGCGCAGCAGCAGGCCATCCCTTCGGTGAGCATCACGCAGCAGGACGGCCAGAACACGCTCGCGGCCCTCGCGAACGGACCTGTGACGGGGCACGTGAAGATCTATCACTCGGACTACGCGTACCTGAACGGCACCAGCATGGCGACGCCGCACGTGTCGGCCGCAGCGGCGCTGGTGTGGGCGCGTAAGCCGAACCTGACCAACGACCAGTTGCGCGCCCTGCTCGACAACACTGCGACGGACCTCGGCGCGAACGGGCGGGACATCTACTTCGGGCATGGCCTGGTGAACCCCAGCAAGGCCCTGAACGGCAACTGAACCAGCATCCACCCACGAGGCCGTCCCGCAGGGACGGCCTCGTTCACATGCCCCACCTCAACGTGGCTCCCCCGCTTCTGATCCGAGTGTCAGCGAGAAGGTGAGGGCAGACTGGATGCCCCTGCTCGCTATGCCAGGCGAGGTTGTGCAGAGATAGTCCCTCGAATTTGGCCTGACGCTCCAATGAGTGACACACAGGCAACGCGGCCACGATGGAAAGTTCTGGCCAGGTTGACGACGAGCAGACCAACATTTCCGGCGGGCAATCCAACGTTCCGATGACCCGCCGTGCCACCCCAGACCTGCACGGCCCCTGAGGTGGCTTCGTCGGAATGAGGTGGATAGGGGTGAGGTGGCGGAGGTTTGAGAATCGGGCGTGGAGGGCGAGAAGTTCCTGAGTTCGGCGGCGGCGTTTGAAGCCCTGTTGCCTGCTGTCTGTGCAGGCCCAACGATGGGAAGGGGCAGGAACTCGTTCGACATGCCGGCCCGGTCAGGCACGCCCCTTCATTTCCGACGCTACCGCGCTGCCTGTCCCCGGCCCGTGACCGCCAGCACACCCTCGTCCCGCATCGCCCGCAGCACGAGGCGAATAAGGACTCTCCTGAGCCTGCCCCATGGCGTGGTCCGGCACAGACCCCTCACCGAAGGCCGGCTGGCCCCGTCAAACGGCAGGCAAATTCTTGCGGCGCCAAGTTGTCCAACGAGCCGTGGAGCCGGACCCGGTTGTCATCTCGCCGACCCGGGCAGCCGCCGCACAGCTACGCTCCTCGTCGGGTAGCAGTAGGCGAGGTTCCAGGCGGGGGCGGTGATCCTTGACCACCTCGGTGAGTTCGAGTTTTAGGTTGTGCGGTCTGGTCTGATCCTTCATTACAAATCGTCCTCGCTCAGGCCCGCCACACGCATGAAGTGCCGTTGCAAACCAATTTTTAAGGGCGTGTTGCCGTGAATGGGCACCGACAGGCGCGTACTTTCGCCAGGCTTGCCGTAAATGTCGTGGCTTCCGTTAACGCGAAGCAGGTGCCAACCGCGCCGCTCCAGCAGAGCCGCGAACGCTTTTCCGGAAAGCTGCTTCATGACGGGCGGCAAGACGAACGCTTTAAATGGCAATCTCCATCACGCGGGCACCGGGTTCGCTCGTCTGAGCGTCCACCGAAAGGCAACCTTCGATGGCCTCGCGCATGTTGGCGAGCACCTCTTCTAGTGTTTCACCCTGGGAAGCGCAGCCGGGCAGGGCGGGCACCTCGGCCCAGTAGCCGCCCTCCTCGGCGTCGTGAACGATAATCTTGAGTTTCATGCCCGTAGTGTACTGGCCTGTTCCGGGCGCGGCCTCCGCTCCTGCGTCACGCGCGCGGCTCCGAAATGATCTTCAGGTTGGGAACACCGGCGTAGTTGGCGGCGTTGTGAGTGACGATGTCACACATGTGCGCGTCCAGATTAATCAGGGGTGCCGACTGAGCTGGGCCGTGCCAGGGGAATGACGAAGGGGAAAGGGGGTAAAGACACAGGGGCGTTATTATCCCCCTTTCCAGCCATGTTCCCGCTTTTCTTCGGTTCTTACCGCCTGGCGTCCTCATGGCTCTCGTTGCAGGGCCGCCAGAAGTCGTTGCAGTTGCGCAATCAGCTCGTCCGGGGACGGGCTCCCGGGTTCCTTCACGGGCCCGGAGAGCAACTGATCCAGCGGAAGGGCCGCCTCCCGGCGCTGGTCGTCGTACAGGTGGGTGTAGACGCGGAGCGTGAACGCGACATCCGCATGTCCCAGGCGGTCACTCACCAGCTTGGCACTGACCCCCCGCCGCACCATCAGGCTGGCCGCCGTGTGCCGCAGGTCGTGGAAGCGCAGCCGGGGCACCCCGGCCTGCCGCATCAGCATTCGGAACACCCGTGAGACGTTCGACGGGTCGAGGTTGGCCCCACCTGCCCGCGTGAACAGCGGTGCCTCCGGGCCCAAGCGACCGTGCCAGGCCCGCTGCTCCCGCTCGTGTCGCCCCAGGATCTCCAGCAGGTCCGGCGCGAGCATCAGCGTGCGCCGACTTGCGCGCGTCTTGGGCTCGCCCAGCACCCACTCGCCCGTGCTCCCCCGGATGAGGCCCACCCGGACCGCCAACTCCCCCCGCTCCATGTTGAGATCCTCCCAGCGGGCGCCGAGCAACTCACCCTTGCGCATTCCGGTGCTCAGTGCCAGCGCGAACAGCGGGTAGAGCCGGTGGGTTTCGGCCACCGTCAGGAAGTCACGCGCCTGCTGAGGCGTCCACACCTTCAGCTCCATCGTCGGTGTGCGCAGCCGCCGCACCTGCTCCGCGACGTTCCGCTCCAAAACGCCCCAGCGCACCCCCTGCCGGAGCGCCATTCGCAGCGTGTGCAGGGACGAAGCGGCCGTCTTCAGGGAGCGTCCCCCGGCCAGGAGGGCGCTGACCGCATCCTCGACGTGCAGGGCGGTGAGGTCGGCGAGGGGAACGTGTCCAAGGTGGGGTGCGATGTGGCACAGGGTGTGGGTGTACGAGCGCAGGGTCGTGGGCCGCACCTCCCGCGCCTTGAAGGCCAACCAGCGGTGCAGGAAGGCCAGGACGCTCGCCTCGTCTGTCGCTGGAGGGAGAGCGGTGACCTCCAGCTTGCGACGGGAAGCCCGGGCCGCCTTCGGCAACGTGGCGATCAACGCCCGGAGGGCCGTGACCGCCGCCGCCCTGGTCTTGCGGGTCACCGACTTCCGGCGCTGCTTGCCCGTCTCGGGGTCCTGGTAGCTCGCCAGACCCCGCCACGCCGTGATCTTGCCACCCGACCGCACTGGATGCACGCATCCCGCACCGACCCGCCTCCGCAACCGTTTCTTCACGTCCCTAGCTGGGCATTCGAGGATGTGCTCCTGGCGTGTGCGAGGTGTGCCACGACCTAGGACGGAACGTTCCCCGGTGTCCCCGATAGCCATTCCTCGATGCCGAAAGCCGTTCTCCTGTCCGTACAGCGCAGGCTGGTGTCGGCGGACCCCCCGACTCGAACAGGAAGGCAAGGGGCATCGCCGGGGGCGAGCGGACATCTCTAGTAAAGCCTCGACAATCTAACAGGAACTGTTAGATTGTCAGAGTGTTCGAGCGACATCTTTTGGAAGAGGTTCGGGACGCCATGAGCGACACGCCCGTCATCCTGATCGTGGGGGCGCGGCAAGTCGGCAAGAGTACGCTCGCGGCGCGGCTCGCTCCCCAGGCGGCGCACTTCACGCTGGACGACTTGAGCGTGCTGGACGCCGCCCGGCGCGATCCGGTGGGCTTCGTGCGGGATCTGCCCTCACCCGCCCTGCTCGACGAGATTCAGCGGGCGCCCGAACTCCTGCTGCCCATCAAGGCCAGCGTGGACCGTGACCGTCAGCCCGGGAGATTCGTGCTCACCGGGAGCGCCAACGTGCTGACCCTGCCCCGGGTGGCCGACTCGCTGGCCGGGCGGGTCAGCCTTCAACACCTGTGGCCCCTGTCCCAGGGCGAACAGGAAGGCGTGCGCGAGGACTTTCCCGCCGCCCTGTTCGCGGAGTCGCTGCCGGGCACACTCCCTGCGGGCGGCAGACCGGACGACCTCAGCGCCCGCCTCCTGCGCGGCGGCTATCCCGAGGCCGTCGCCCGTGGCAGCGAACGTCGGCGCGCCGCGTGGTTTGGCGACTACCTCACCACCCTGATCGAGCGCGACGTGCGCGACCTCAGCCGGATCGCGGGCGTGACGGAACTGCCCCGGCTCCTCACGCTCCTCGCCGCGCGGGCCGGGAACCTGCTCAACGCCAGCGACCTGGGGCGTGACGCGGCCCTGAACAACGTCACCCTCACGCGCTACCTGGAGTTGCTGCGCGCCCTGTACCTGGTGGACACCCTGCCCGCGTGGTCGAGCAACGTCGGCAAGCGCCTGATCAAGGCACCCAAGGTGTACCTGCCCGACACGGGGCTGGCGGCCCACCTGCTGGGGGTGGGCGAGGCGCGCTTCTCGCAGGACCGGGGCAGCCTGGGCGCGCTGCTGGAGAACTTCGTGGTCGGCGAGTTGCAGCGCCAGCTCAGCTGGAGCGCGGTGAGCGCGAGGCTCTACCACTACCGCACGGCGGGCGGCGCGGAGGTGGACGCAGTGCTGGAGGCGCGCGATGGGAGGGTGGTGGGCGTGGAGGTCAAGGCGGCCGCCACCGTGACGGGCAGGGACTTCGGCGGCCTGCGTGCCCTGAGCGAGGACGCCGCCCACTTCCACCGGGGAGTGGTGCTCTACACCGGAGAGCGCGTGCTGCCCTTCGGCGAACGGCTGCACGCCGTTCCCCTCGGGGCATTGTGGACCTGGCAGGACGCAGCCCGGGGGTCCGGCGCCGACAGGAGGTGAAGTCCACCGACGTCGCAGCCCTCTCGCGGCGGTCGGAGCGAGCGGGCCGTGACCTGGGGCAGCCTGCGTGCGGGTGGTCGTGCATCCCGGCGTCCCCCCACCTGGCTGATCCCCAATCGGCGCCTCCCTCGTCTTGCGGGTCTCGGACTTCCCGGCGCTGCTTGCCCATTTCGGGGTCCTGGTAGCTCGCCAGCCCCCGCCAGGCTGTGATCTTGCCTCCCGAACGAACTGGGTGCACACACCCCGCGCCGACCCGCCTGCGCAACCGTTTCCTCACCCTCCTGGCTGGGCATCCCCGAGTGTGCGTCGGGCGTGCGAGGGGTGTGCAAGCTGGTGCATCGGCCAGATCCGTCGGCCGCGCCCGCCCGGGCGACCTTGCCGCGGGTCGACGGAAGGAACCTCCTTCGTGAGCGAGGCTCATTCTGACCTAGCATGCCCCCATGCAGATGCGCGTCTTGGGTCACTCCGGCCTTCGGGTCTCCGCCGTCGGTCTCGGGTGCAACAACTTCGGCGGGCGCCTCGACCAGGCCGCCACCGATGCTGTCGTCCGGCGGGCGCTCGACCGGGGCATCACCCTCTTCGACACCGCCGACGTCTACGGCAACCGGGGAGGATCGGAAACCATGCTGGGCCGGGCGCTGGGATCAGAACGGGCGAACATCGTCCTCGCCAGCAAGTTCGGCCTGCCCATGGACGACAGCGGCGAGCTTCAGGGCGCCCGGCCCGCCTACGTCCGTCAGGCGCTGGAAGCCAGCCTGCGCCGCCTGGGCACCGACCACCTCGACCTGTACCAGCTCCACCGCCCCGACCCCGATACCCCCATTGAGGACACGCTGGGCGCCCTGGATGAACTGGTCCGCGAGGGCCTGGTGGGTCACGTCGGCGTGTCCAACATGGATGCCCCGGGCGTGCGGGCGGCGGACGAGGCGGCCAGGCGGCTGGGGCTGTCCCGCTTCACCTCCTGCCAGGACGAGTACAGCCTGCTGGTGCGGGACATCGAGGGGGAGCTGATCCCCACGATGCGCGAGCTGGGGCTGGGCCTGCTGCCGTACTTCCCGCTGGCGAGCGGCCTGTTGAGCGGGAAGTACCGGGCCGGACAGCCCTTACCAGAGGGCGCGCGGATCACCGGGTCGGAGAACGCGCAGAACCGCTACCTGACGGAACGCAACTGGCGGGTGGTGGAGGAGTTGCGCCAGTTCGCCGAGGCGAGGGGGCACACCCTGCTGGACCTGGCGTTGAGTTGGCTGCTGGCGAGCGACGTGACGGGCAGCGTGATCGCCGGGGCCACGCGGCCCGAGCAGATCGACCAGAACGTTGCGGCGGCCGAGTGGACGCTCACCCCGGAGGACCTCGCGGAGGTGGACCGCCTCACTTCGGCCTGACCCTGCGCCGGGACAGGTGGGAAGCTCGCGGATCTGCTGGACCGCCCCCTCCGGAGCCGCTGCGTCGACCAGCCGGGAAAACTCACGCCGGAGCGGTTCATCACCGATCTCGATGCGGCACAACCCAACCACGTCGGGGAGCGCCTCGTGTGCCAGGACGGGGAAGTGCTCTACCTTCAGACGTTCCAGCTCCCGGCCGCCCAGGTCCGCCGTGCCCACCTGCCCAGCCAGCTCGCCGCGCACGAGTGGCACCTGGGGGACACGGCGACGGCCCTCAGGACGACCGTGAGGGATCTCGTGCTGCACATCGAGAAGGCGGGCTTCGGGTAGCTGCTCCGGGCGGCCATCCGGGAAGAGGCGGCACGCGAGGAGCGCAGGTTGAAGGGCCGTTGACCGCTACAGGCTGCGGCAGAAGGTGCGCGGACCCGAACGACGCGGCCTCTTTGACGGCACAGGGTCCGCCGCGGCAACACCCGCCGACCAACAATGACCGGGCAGAACTCCCGGTCTGCCCCGGCCACGCCCGGGGACCCGGGGTTCCGCCCGGTCTGGTCAGCCTCGCCGCAGCGAAGTCACGACTCCAGTTGACATTGATGCACCCTCGTTAGCCACCTGCGAGGATTCGCCGAGCGGTCTGGCTGGCGAGGCGGCCATCGTAGGTCCCGCCGTGCCGCTCCTTGAGCCACTTCATCACGGCGCCGAGATCGGTGGCGCCACCCCCCACCGCCTCCCGGACCGACGCCTCTAGCGCCTCGGGCGAGAGCTGCCGGGCAAGCCGCTCGGCGTCCACACGCGCCTGCTCCTGCCTGACCTCCGTGTCCAGGGCCTGCAGGACGGCCAACTCCACGTCCACCCGGGCCGTGTCGCGGCCCAGGCCCGCCAACTGGGCGCGCTCCCTGAGCATCGCCGTGAGCTGGTCGGCCAGCACACCTGTCACCAGGGCGCCCTGGTCGGTTCCGGGCCTGTTCTTCACCTGGGTCTCGGTATCGCCGATGACGCGACCGAGCACGGCGGCCTGAGGGGCGTTCCTCTCCTTGCGGGCGATGAGGTGTCGGGCCTTGAGGGTCGTGAGGTTCATAGACGTCCTCCTGAACCTCCGTTCTCGGTACGGAGGGAACCGTGGTGTGCTGGAGCCGAACCGGCAGTCTCCACAGGTCGTGGGTCAGGCTCTTTTCCATCAAGCGGCCCACCTGTGCAGGGGGGGCAGGGAGGATTCACTCCCCCGTGCGCCTTCGCTGCTCGGCCAGCTCCCCACGGGATGATCGCTGGGCCTCGAACCCATGATCTCCGCGTCCACAACGCGGCGCCCTGCCGTTGAACGACGACCACCATCAACACCTCGGCTTGCCGATGCACAAGCTGAGGGTCTGCTGGCACTGCCGTTCCCCAGTTCGCCGACTCGCGGGAGGACCGCCGAACAGAGAACCGGTATGGTCGCTTGAGGTCCGGGCGGAGGTGCACCAGCTCGGGCACCCGTCGTTCGGGGTGGTGAGAGCGGTTCGTCACAGCGTCACCTCTATGAAGAGTACCCAGGGTGCAAGGGAGTGCCATCGGGAAAACGGCGTAGCGCACAGGTAAGCCATTCCCTTGGACAATCAGGGGAACGGGCCACCACATCCCTGATGGGGGATGGGGCGCGCTCAGGTGGGCGTTGCGTCGCCGAGCCAGCGTTCGGCTGTCGCCAGCACGTCCTTGGGATTCAAGACGCCCTTGAACCACACCAGCCGCTCATCGAAGTCGCTGGGGTCCACGCCCGCGCGTTCCAGGTTCAGTCGCTCGGACACACACACGATCACGTCCTGTCGCCCGGACTTGCGGAGGAGCTCGAACTTCTTGCGCAGGTACTCCGGGCGCCAGTAGCCCACGATCTCCATCAGGACGCTTCGGCCGCTCGGGTGCACCAGCCGGAAGTCCGGCACGATCACGCCCCCGGGCACCGGCACGAGGTCCACCTCCCGCTCCAGGGTCCAGGGGGTGTCGAGCCTGGCGAAACGGTCGGAGAACCCGGACTCCAGGGCGGAGTCATGTTCCTCCGGCGGCTTGTAGTGGCTGACGTACCCGTCCTCGCTCGTCAGCTCGAACAGCCACTCGGACTCGCTATTGTCCACCCAGTCCAGGTCCGTCCTCGGCTTCAGGGTCGCGGTCAGGTCCCACTTCGTGACGTGGAGCAGGGCGGGGAGAAACTTCGCCATCGCCAGGCCGTAGCGGGTCGTGCCCCCGAACAGGGACGTGGGCCCGTCCATTGTCAGGGTGAAGCCGTAGTCCGCGTCCCCCTCGACGGTGACCATCAGGCCGAAGAGCTTCGTGTACTTGAGCAGTTGCTTGTACCGCGCGGGCTCGTTGCGCCGGGCGGTGATGACGAGGCTGTAGGCGCGGTAGAGCATCCCCTGGGCCTGGGCGAGATTGAAGCGTTCGACAAGTTCCCGGGGCTCCGGCGGGTCGAAGGCGACCAGCCGCTGCTGGTCGGGCAGGTCCGCGTACAGGAGGTCGGCCATGTCCTCGGCGGAAAGGTGGCGCTCCTGGGAGAGGGCCGCGGCCGCCTGCTCCAGGACCAGGGTCCGGCGGTGGCGAGAGGGCGGGTGGGCCTGTACCAGCTCGAACACCTTGCCCCGCACGACGCCCGGCTCCACGTCCCCACCCGTCTCGAAGGTCGCCGCCCCGGTCGTGAGGAGCTGGGCCAGACCCCGGATCACCTTGAAGTCGGCGCGCCCGGCCTCCAGGGTCTTGAGATCGTCGTCGAGGTCGGCCCGCCGCCGCCCCAGATTCGCCTCGAAGGTGGCGATGAGCTGCCCGGCGAGCCCCAGGTTGTTGCTGTGGGGCTTGAGCCGCCGGGGCTCGACCAGGCCCGCCTTGACCCGGAAGAGCAGCAACTCAGTCGGGAGCATTCAGGTCCTCGGGGTTGAACTCACTCCTCGCCTGCCACTGCCCCCGGCGCTGGCGGCTGACCCGCTCCTCGCTGGTCCCCTCGGTGATGACCTCGTACAGAACGGCGCTCTTCCCCTCGGCCTTTCTCAGGATGCGCCCGAGGCGCTGGATGTGTTCGCGTTCGGTCGCCGTGCCCGAGAGCACGACGGCGACGGCGGCCTCTGGCACATCCACCCCCTCGTTCAGCACCCGGCTGGTGACGAGGATCCGGTACCCCCCCCTCCTGAACTTCTCCAGCAGGGCGTGCCGCTCCTTCACCGGGGTCTGATGGGTGATGGCGGGAATCAGGAAGTCGCGGCTGATGCGGTACACGGCGGCGTTGTCGTCCGTGAAGATCAGGGTCCGGTCCGAGGGGTGGTTCGCCAGCACCTCCTCCAGGACGCGCAGCTTGCCCTCGGTGCCGTAGGCCAGACTTCTCGCCTCCCGGTGGGCCAGCATGGCCGCCCGGCCCTGGGGCGTCCCGCTGCTCATCACGAACTGCTTCCACCCGTCGATGGATCCCAGTTGGATGTTGTTCCTGCGCAGGAAGTCGTTGCGAGTCCGGATCAGGTCGTCGTAGTGCCGCTGCTCGGCGGGGCTCAGCCGCACCCGGATCACCACCTCGCGGTAGTCCGCCAGGGTGTCGCCCGCCAGGTCATCGGGGGCGCAGTGGTACACCACCCTTCCGATCAGGTCCTCGAGGTGCAACTCCCGCCCGTCGCTGCGTCTGGGCGTCGCGGTGAGCCCGAGACGGTAGGGGGCCAGCCCCAGTTCGGCGACCGCGCGGTGAAAGTCGCTGGGCAGGTGGTGGGCCTCGTCGAAGACCTGGAGCGCGTATCTGCCCGCCAGTTGCTCCGCGTGGATCGCCGCGGAGTCGTAGGTGCTGATCAGGACCGGGGTCTCATCCCTGCTGCCACCTCCGAGGAGGCCGACGTCGGCATCCGGGAAGGCGGCGAGGAGGCCCGAGTACCACTGGTGCATCAGGTCGAGGGTGGGAACACAGACCAGGGTGCTCCTCGGCGTGTCCCGCATGGCGAGCTGGGCGACGAAGGTCTTCCCGGCCCCCGTGGGCAGGACGACGACGCCCCGGCGCCCAGCCTGCTTCCAGGCGTGCAGGGCGAGCTGCTGATGGCGGTAGGGGGTCAGCTCCCGGGCGAAGCCCAATTCGAGCCTCCGAAACGCCGCGGCCTCGTCCCGCACGGGGATGGCGGCCGCCCGCAGCCCCTCCATCACGTCCCGGTAGGCCTTCCCTGGGGCGCGCCACGACTGGCTCCGCGCGTCCCAGGTGAAGTGAGCGGCCACAGGGGTTGGCACCTCGTACATCACGAGGGTCCCACGATCGAGCTTCAGGGTGGGGGCCATCTGAGGGCATGCTAGCGGGGCGACCCCCAGGCTGTCCTGTCCCACTTGACGGTTCAGCAGCGAACAGGGCTTCCGGCGCACCCTCCTCGTCCATTTGGCCCTGTCGGTCTGGCCCGGAAGTGCCTACCCTGGGTGGCGGAGTCCTGCCATGTCCAGCCGCGTCAAGTACCCCCGCACCCCCCACCTGCCCTGGTCGCCCGGTGCGAGCGACGACGACACCCGCATGGCCGACGTCCAGGCCTTCGAGGGCCACGAGGTGGTCGTCAGCGAGAAGCTCGACGGCGAGAACACGACGCTCTACCGCGACGGCCTACACGCCCGGTCCCTGGATCCCCGCCCTCACCCTTCACGGGACTGGGTCAAGGGGCTGCAGGGCCGCATCGGGTACCTGCTGCCCGGAGGTTGGCGGGCCTGCGGGGAGAACCTGTACGCCCGGCACTCGCTCGCCTACGAGAACCTGGCGTCGTACTTCTACCTGTTCAGCATCTGGGACGACACCAACACCTGTCTGAGCTGGGACGAGACGCTGTTGTGGGCCGAGGAACTCGGTGTGCCGACGCCAGAGGAACTGTACCGGGGGCCCTGGGATGAACGGCTCGTGCGTGGGCTCGAGGTGGACGAGCAGCGCATGGAAGGGTACGTCGTCCGGACAACCGTGGCCTTCCCCTTCGCGGCCTTCTCGTCCCACGTGGCGAAATGGGTGCGGATGAATCACGTTCAGACGGATGAGCACTGGCTGCACCGGGCCGTTGTGCCGAACACGCTGGAGGAGCGGGGATGAGGCCTTTCCTGCTGGACCTGCAAGCGGGAGGTCGGCCGGATTTTCCGGCCCTCGTCGAGGCCCTCGGCGACGTCCTCCCCCTGCTCGCGGACCTGGCCCGCACGCCTCAGGACCCCGAGTGGCACGGGGAGGGCGACGTGGCCACCCACACCCACCTGGTCCTCGCCGAGGCCTACGACCTGGCAGAGGGATTGCGGCCGGAAGACCGCCTGGTCTTTGTCCTGGCTGCCGCCCTCCACGACCTCGGCAAGGCGTTGACCACCCGCCGGGCCGAGGCCGACACGGGACAGAGGCGGACCATCTCCCCCCGGCACGCCGACCGGGGGCGCTCCTATCTGGCGTACCGCCTCCCGGAGTTGGGGCTGCCTTACCCGGTGGTTCACACCGTCATGGCGCTCGTCGGACACCATCATGATCTCGGACGCACCCTGAATATCGGGAGTGAACGAGCTTACCGTCGGCTCGCCCGCCAGGCGAACCTGCCCCTGCTGTACCTCTTGGAGGTGGCGGACATTCGGGGACGGATCGCCGCTGACCAGGGCGCGCGGCTGGAGGACCTGGAACTCTTCCGCCTGGGGGCCGAGGAGTACGGGATGTGGGGGAACCCGGAGCCGTACCGGGAGTGGCGGGAGGTCATCGACGGGACACTCGCCGCCTTTCCCCCGGAGTACCGCGATCTCGTGCGGGAGCAGGGCATCCTCGACTACGAGGCCGGGCTGATCCAGACGCCCGAGGAGGCCGTGGCCCGGGGCTACGCCGCCCGGGCGGGCTTTCCCCAGCTCGTCGTCACCTGCGGGCCGAGTGGTTCGGGGAAAAGTGCGTGGGTGGCGGGGCACCTGCCGGACTACGACGTGGTGTCGCTGGACCTGCTGCGAGAGGAGCTGGCCGGGAAGCGCGCGGACCAGAGCGTGAACGGCCGGGTGCTTCAGGAGGCCAAGGAGCGGCTGAAAGCTTCCCTGCGCGCGGGGCGGCGGGTGGTGTGGGACGCGACGAACACGCGGCGGGACTTCCGGGGGATCCCGCTGCGGCTGGGCTTCGACTACGGGGCGCTGACGACCCTGGCCGTCTTCCAGCCTCCCTTGAGCACGGTCTTCGAGCGCAATCCGGTGCGGACCCATGCCGTTCCCGCCCAGGTGGTGGCGAGTCAGGTGGAGAACGCCGAGTTCCCCTACGTGACCGAGGCCCACCGCACCGTCGTGCTCGACGAATTCCAGAGGCCCGTCGCCCGCACACCTTGACTTCGGCCGGGGGCCTCACCCGGCCGGTCGGTGGTCTCCACGGGAGGCTCTTTTCGCCAGGAAGGGCCCGGGCCCGCTCACTCGCAGGCTACGCCGTCGTCGTCGCGGTCCAGCGCCGGGCTGTACCCTGGCTGCCCCCGCCGCAGGGGCGCCGCCCCGGCCGCTCTCGCCTCAGCACAACTGCGGTACGGCGTCCCTACCCCGGCAGGGGTAGCCGGGATCGTCGCCGGACGAACAGGTGCGGGTGGAGTCGCGGTTCCGACCGCGGGCCGATTCGCCGGAATTGGCCCGCCCTTCTCCGTCGTGATCGCAAACCGTCCCCCCGGCTGCACCACCACCGTCACCGTCCCCTGCTGGTCCGTGCGGTAGACCGTCGCCCCCACCTTCCGGTAGAGGCTCAGGGCCTCCGATGTCGGGTGCCCGTAGTTGTTCGGCCCGACCCCGATGACCACGTTCTTCGGCCGCACAGCCGCGAGCCACGCGGAGTGGTCGCCGTTCTTCGCCCCGTGGTGGATGCTCTTGTACACGTCGATCGGACCGAGCAAGTTCGCGGGATATTTCTTCAACCACGCCCGGGTCTCGGGAATCTCACTGTCCCCGGTCATCAACGCCCGGAACGGGCCGTACTGCACCAGCAGGCCGACCGAGTTCAAGTTCTGCTCGTTCCGTGGCATGCCGGGAGGCGGCGCGAGGACCGTGAGCTTCACGCTCCCCAGGTTGATCGTCTGGTCCTTCGCCAGGAGGCCCTGTGTGCCCGCCTTCTGCGCGGCGGCCACCAGCTTGCTCCAGACCTGGGTGGTCGCCGCGAGGCCGTTGTTGAGGAAGAACTTGGGCCTGTAGAGGGTTACGGCCGGAACCAACCCGGTGATGTGATCCGCGTCCGCGTGGCTCGCCGCCACGAGGTCGAGGCTTTGCACCCCGTACTGCCGCAGCAGGGCCTGAAGCCTGGGCTCACTTCGGCCGCCGTCATACAGGACCGACTTGCCCTCCGGGCTGGTGATCAGGATGGCGTCCCCCTGCCCGACGTCAAGGAAGCGGATCGTCAGCACGCCGGGGTTCTGGGCCGAGGCCAGGCCGAGGGAGAGCCCCACCAGCGTGAGCAGCTGCCTCACAGGTCGAAGTCCCCGGCAGGCGCGGGACGGTTGAGGGCATCAAGTTGGGCTTGGGCCTGACCACGGCGCAACCGGGTCGCCGCGTGGTCGATCTCCAGTTCCAGGTCGCCCCCCTCGACGTGCAGGCGGACCACGTCCCCTTCCCGCACGCCGCGCGGCAGGCTCGCCAGGGGCCAGTCCTCGGTGTGGCCGTCCGCGAGTTCCACTCGGGCCTTTCCACCCTCGATGGCGTCCACGATCAGCGTCCCGGTCAGGCTCTCCGGCGGCCGCCCCTGCTCGTCCTGGGTCATGCCGCAAAGTAACGCACGAGGCGGCCGCACACGTGCCACTGTGCAGCATGAAGCGAACGCTGCTCTTCAGCGCGGCCTTCGTCCTGTTCATGCTGCTCGCACCCGCGCAGGCCCACCGCTCCGGGTGCCACCGCTGGCACTCCTGCCCGAGCGACACCGGATCGTACGTGTGCGGCGACCTGGGGTACACCAGCGGATGCCAGGCGAACGGGCGCGTCCAGCCCGCCGCCGCGCCCGTCCTGTCCGCCGCGCCTCCCGCCCCCGGCGGCGGGACCACCCGTCACACGACCACCAGCCTCAACCTGCGCGCAGGCCCCTCCGCGCAGTCGGCCAAGGTGGCGACGCTGCCCTCGGGAACCGCGGTCCGCCTGGTGTCCTGCTCGTCGGGCTGGTGCCGGGTGCAGTGGAACGGGCGGGGCGGCTACGTCTCCCAGACGCACCTCCGGTAGGCCGACCGCGCCGCCCCCCACGCGTCACAGCGGGAGCGCGTCCACCGCCACCCGCTGTGCCCATTCCGGGGCCTCCCGCAGGAATTCGGTCAGGGCCGCGTGCCAGCGGTGCAGGGCGTTCAGTCCCCGGGTCAGGTCCGGCCCGGGCACGTCCTTCCCAGGGGGAACCCCCGGCCCGCCCGACAGCAACCGGGACAGCGGCAGGGCAGCGGCCTCGCGCTGGTCGTCGTACACGTGCGTGTACACCTGCAAGGTGAAGGCTACGTTGCGGTGCCCCAGGCGGTCGGACACCACCTTGGGCGGCACGCCCTGCCGGATCAGCAGGCTGGCCGCCGTATGTCTCAGGTCGTGAAACCGGATCCGGGGGACCTCCGCCTCCTGGATCAGCGCCTCGAAGGTGCGCTGCAGGTGGCGCTGCTCCACGTGGTTGCCGGACGCGGAGGGGAAGACCGGGACGGTCTTCTCCGGGGGTTTGCCCCCCCGGTGTTCCCGCTCCCAATGGAGGTGCAGCGTGTCCAGGACATCCTGGGCGAGGACGATCCGGCGCCGGGATGCCCGGGTCTTGGGCACGCCCACCACCTCACGGCCCCGCTCGTCCTTCATCAGGCTGCGCCGCACGGTGAGGACCCGTTCCCCGAAGTCGAGGTCCTCCCAGGTCAGGGCGAGGAGTTCGCCCCGGCGCAGCCCCGTGCCCAGGGCCAGGGTGAACAGCGGCCCCAGGCGGTGCCCGTCCGCCACCTCCAGGAAGCGCCCCGCCTGCCGCGGCGTCCAGACGGTCATCTCCTCCCGCTCGACCCGGGGCTTGTCCACGTGCTCGGCCACGTTCGCGGGGAGGAGTTGCCAGCGGATCGCCTGCCTCAGGGCCATGCGCAGCAGGTGCAGGGCCTGCCCGGCGGCCCGCGGCCCGTGGGTCGGGCACAGGGCGTCGACGAGCGCCTGGATGTCCAGCACCGTCAGACTGGTGAGCTCCCTCTCTCCCAGCGGACCGTCGACCGGGCGCAACCCCGTCACGTACATCCGGTAGGTGGAGGGCCGCACGCCCCGCCGCTTGTGCTCCAGCCAGCGGCCCAGGTAGGCGCCCAGCGAGTCCGGGCCCCCGGTCACGGTCCAGGTCGCCTCCCCCGCCGTCCGGGGTCGGCGTGTTCGCGTCTTCGGAAGGGACCGGATCAGCCCTCGGAGGGCCCGCTCCGCCTGCTCACGCGTCTTCCGGCTGACCGACTTGCGACGGCGCTCCCCGGTCTCCGGATCCTGGTAACTCGCCAGGCCACGCCAGCTCGCCACTCGGCCATCCAGAATCACCGGGTGGACCGTGCCCTCTCCCTGTCGCCTTCGAATCGCCATCAGGGGAACTGTCCCAGACCAACTTGAGGTGACGTCGGCAACAGCATCGAGCCCGCGCCGACGTTTCGGCATCCAGGGCTCACCGCGCTGGTGCGGATGCCCGGAGCGGGGCTCTTCCTCGCTCGGGCGATGGTGCTGCCCAGCCCCTTCACCGCTCCTGCCTGGGGGCAACGGGCGGGATGATATCCCTCGTCGTCCGGGCACAGCCCATGGCCCCCAACCCGTCTTGCCACCCTCGCTCGGCCGCCCGTGACCCTGACCAACTTGCCGAGCCTCTCAACGTGTCTGCAATACGGGCGCCCTGCGGTGCCGCGTCGCCTGCTCGTAGTCGTACGCGAACGCGAGCAGGTCCGCCTCGCTCCACATCGGTCCCACGAACATCAGCGCGAACGGCGCCCCACTGACGTGGTAGCCCGCCGGGACCGTCACCCCGGGCAAACCCGCGATATTGATCTCCGGCTCCGTGGAACTCGCGATGTCCCCCACGCCATCCAGCCTCGGGAGGTCCCCCACCCGCTGTGGAAACACCAGCGCGTCCAGGGCAGACGTGGCGAGGACCAAGTCGAACTCGTGGAGCAGGCGCTCACGCGCGTGCCAGAACCTGGACAGGTCGGGCAGCACGCTCGGGTCTTCCAGGGCGCTGCCCAGGCGCGGGCGGAGTTCGCTCAGTACCTGCCCCTCCGCGAACGGGTCCTGCCCGCCAAGCCGCCGCAACGCTGCGACGCCGGGTACGGAGGCGTTTGCAACACGCTCCAGGTAAGCCTGCAGGTCATGCACCAGGCATTCGAACCCCCATGAGGCCCGCACGCCCTTCATGAACGCCGCGAACCCCGAACCCGCGAACGGGTCCTCCACCGGGACGGCCCCCAGATCGCGGAGGTCTTGGATGGCCCGCTCGTACAGACGCCGCGTCTCCTCGCCGAGAGGCTGGTCGCGCCAGCCCGGCCCGTACAGGCCCAGGCGTTTCCCCCGCAGGGCACCCACCCGGAGGGCCGCTGCATATCCCTCACGTGGCAGGTGCCCGCTGGCGGCCTGTGTCACCGGGTCCTCGTCGCAGGGGCCCGCCATCACGTCCAGCATCACCGCGGCGTCCCGCACGGTTCGCGCGAGTGGCCCGAGCACGTCCCGGGCGGAGGCGCTGAGCGGCACCACCCCGGCCGTCGGCACCAGCCCGAACGTGGGCTTAACGCCCACCAGCGCCTGCGCGCCCGCCGGATTCTGGATGGACCCGGACGTCTCCGACCCCATCCCCAGGAGGGCCAGGTTGCCCGACACGGCCGTCGCGCTGCCCGCGCTGCTCGCCCCGGGGACCAGTTCCGGCTGCACCGCGTTCAGGGTGGGGCCAGCCCAACTGGTCGTGGTGCGCGACAGGTCGAAGCTGAACGCGGGCACGTTCGTCTTCCCCAGGATGACGGCGCCCGCCGCCCGCAGCCGCGCCACCACGGGGGCGTCACGCCGCGGGACGAGGGGAATCCCGCCTGCCCGCTCGCTGAGCGGCGCCCAGCCCGCGGTCGTCGGCATCCCGGCCACGTCCACCGGGTCCTTGATCACCACGGGGATGCCGGCCAGGACCCCCACCCCTTCCCCGGCCGCCAGGCGGGTGTCGACGGCCCTCGCCTCGCGCGCCGCGTGCTCGTTCACGTACACGAGCGCGTTGTAACGCGGGTTGAAGCGAGCGATGCGCTCCAGATACATCCGCGTGAGGGTCTCACAGGAGGACGTCCCCGCGGCGTGGGCGCCCAGCACCTCCTGCACCGTCAGTTCTTCGACGTTCACGCGGCGTCTCCTTTCGGGGAGGACAGCGGCTCCGGGCGGACGGGAGTGGGGAGAGTCCCCAGCGGCGCGAGATCGTTCAGCGCGCGGATCAGGGCGAACTTGTAGGTGTTGGTCTTCGCCTCGTGCCGCAGCAGCGTGGCCAGCACCTCGCGGCCGTCACCCACGGTAGACGTGCTCCGCGTGATAGAGCAGCCGCTCGCGCGATACGGGGGCGAACCCGCGCTGAGGCCCCGCGACGGGTCGCCCCTCCAGGTCGTAGTAGTGGCGCCCGTTGTGGAACTCCTCGCGGATCCGGCGGCTGACGAGCAGGCGGCGCTCGTCCGGGTCCACCGTGACGTACCCCTGGTCGTACAGGCGGTGGAGGTCGCTCCGGAGCAGCAGACCGTTGCTCACGTCGTGGGGACCGCCCTCGGCATAGGGCTGGACGTGGGCCGCCTCCAGCACCGGGAGCGTCTTCTCCCCGGTGACCGCACAGCGGCGTGCATACGCCTCCGTCACCAGGGCCCGGAACGCGCCCTGCCCCAGGCGGGGCCGGACGATCCGCGGCGCCCCGAAGCGGGGAGTGTCCACCGCAGCGGCCGTGGCAGGCCTCTCCTCCGGCCGCGCCCCGTCCCCCAGCCGCTCGGTCACGGCGTCGAACAGCCACCTGCCCTCCCCGGTCGCGGTGTCGTACCCCTTGCCCGTCACGATGTTCGTCTTGAAGCTGGGCGGGGTGGGCACCCAGGCCTCCCGCGGCAGGAAGAAGGGCTCGGCGAGCATCAGGCAGGTGATGTCCGGGTTGCCCAGGGTCTCCTCGGGCTGACGGCGGTACCTCGCGATGCGCCGCCGCATTTCGGGCAGGTGCCTCACCCCGTTGGCCTCACCGAACGTCTCCCACGCGAGGCCCAGCGGGAGCAGCAGGGCGCGGGTGAAGAAGCCCCCACCGACGATGAAGTGGTGGGGGGCGTGCAGCTTGAACAGGAAGAGTTCGCCCTCAGTCAGCGCGTGAAAGCCCTTCCCGCTGGGGCGCCAGAAGTTCACCTCCGTCCAGTCGGGGCGCGCAGCCAGAAAATGAAACCACTGGTCGTCCGTCACGCCGACGAAAAGCCGCATGGCGCCAGCGTAACGCAGGAGTGGGCGGGGCGCGGGCGAGGTTGCCCGGTTCCCCCCGGCCTATTCGGATCCCTGGGTGGCCTCCGGGCGCCACGAACGCTTCCGCACCCGGGCCCTCGCGATCAGCCTCGTGACGACGGCGATGGCGTCCGGCAGGGCAGAGTTCGCCGTGACCCGCCGGGCCCGCCGCAGGGCCCCCGGAACCCGGCCCTTCCCGTGGGGCACCCCCTGGGCGGCTTCCCCAAACGCCTCCCGGGGAACGTGAAAGCCCAGGGGCCCCAGGGGAGAATCGCCCTCCAGGAGCAGCCAGTCCCCCTCCACGCGGACGGGGCGGAGCCGACCCTCCTCCAGCAGCACCCGCGCCCCCTTGTCCTTCAGCGTGTACAGGTACGCCCGCTCCTGCCGCAGCATCCCGGCCCGGCGGGTCTGCCCGGCGCGGGTGGCCGCCTCCAGTTCCCGGGAGAGGCGCTTGGCGTGGCCGTTGATCACGTGGAGGGCGACGAGCGGGTCCTGGCGGGAGGGGGCGCGGCGGCTCACGTCGGTGTTCGGACGGGCCCTCAATTCAACGGCCCGCGCTCGTCGGGCCCCGGCTCCTCGTCCTCCAGCCTGGCTTCGAGCAGCGGGTCTTCGTAGTACGGGGAGACCTGTCCGCGGCCCGTCCGCAGCTCGCCCACCCCGGCCCCGTCCTGGCCACTGGCCCTTCCCCGCAGATGGCGCAGGCACCTCCGCAGGATCCCCGCGAAGGCCCCACGGTCCGGCGCCGTCCGCAGCGCCCAGAGCCCGGCGTGGGCGAGGAGCGCCTCCGCCTCCCAGGCGTCCACGCCCTCCCGCGGCAACAGGGCGTCCAGGAGGGGCCGGGCGGCCCGGAGATCCTCCCCGGCCTCGTGCCTCGGGTGCCGCCGGGAGTCCGGGGAGGCCCGGCCGGGCAAACTCAGCCCTTGATCGGCGGGCCACACCGTGAGGCGGCGTCGGAGTTCGTCGGCGTCGCTCACCGGGGGGTGGGTCCGCGCAAGTCCGACGACCTCCTCGAACTCGCCGCGCCGCCGCTCCACCTCGGCCTCGACCCAGGTGACGGCCTCGCGCAGGAGATCCAGCCGCAGGGCCAGGACGGCCGCCGCGGCGCGCGGCTCGGCGGAGCGGTCGATGACCCCGGTGGGATAGCGCAGCAGCTCCCAGCGCAGCACGTCCAGGGGGTCGCAGCAGATCTGGCGCGCCAGGTCCTCCAGCCGCGACCAGACCTCTGCCTCGTCCGCCTCGTGGATCTCGACCGGGTACATGACGGCCTGAAAACGCTCCTCGCGTTGCTCGGGCGTCAGGGGGGGAAGCGTCCTGACCCGGCGCGCTTCCAGGCTGAGATGACGCAGCCACAATTCGTCGTCGGGGCGAAGGGCCGCTGTGTCGTCGTCCAACTTCTTCATGCAGGTACCTCAACTATTCGGTTCGAACCATGCCTTCTCCTTTCCAAACGTGTTCGATGACTATAGTCCATGTGACGTGCCGGGGGGTGTACCTACGGTGTGGGCGTGTCCAAGCCCTCCGTCGCGCGCCCGTGGGGTGACTCCGCCCCCCGCGCCGAGAGGCACCCCATCGACCTGTCGGCCCGGCTCGGCTCGGCGGTCCGCCGCTTGCGGGACCAGCAGGGCGTCTCCCAGGAGGAGCTCGCGGACCGCGCCCAGCTCGACCGCACCTTCATCAGCATGCTGGAACGCGGCAAGCGCCGCGCGACCCTCGAAAGCGCCCAGGCGATCGCCGCCGCGCTTGGGCTGTCGTTCAGCGAACTCGTCCGCGAGTTCGAGCCGTCACCCGACGAACCCGGCGCGTAGCGCCCCTGCCTTAGCGCTCAAGCTGTGACAAGCGAGTAAATGTGGATTTGTAGACTATAGTCACGAACCTCATGATCCAAGGGGTCGGAAAGAACCTACCTATGACCCAGACTTCCCGCTTTTTCCTCCTCGGCCTTCTCTCCCTCACCGCCTGCGGCGCGCCCGGGACTGGTCCGGCAGGCACCGACTCGTCCACCGACGTCTCCCTGCCCCGTCTCCAGGGGCACGTGGAGAACTGGCCCGGCGGCGCAGCCACCCTGCAACTGCGCGACGGAACCGCCGTCCTCGCGCAGGGCAGCATCGACGTGGGAGGTGGGCTCGCCCTCACCCTGCCCGCCGCCTCGACGATGGACGCCTCCCTCCGGGTGGTCGGGACGCCGAGCGCCGTAGCAGGCTGCGCCAGTTCCGTACGCGTGACCGACCCCGCCGCCCGCTGGCGCACCTTCGAGGGCTTCGCCGTCTACCAGAACGGCACGATCGTCGGCGGGATCGGGCGGGCGTACGGGCTCACGAACCTGACCGAAGCCGAGCCGGGCGACTACCAGGTGCGCTGGACGTACGCCGACCGCCCGCTCGACGTGACGGGGGTCCTGACCTGCACCTCCTTCAAGGAGACGTACGACCTGCACCTGAGGGCCGGGTGGAACGCGTCGGTGCTCGGGCACGACACGTCGTACTCCTCCAGCGGCGGGTTCTACGAGCTGACGTGGAAGAGCGGCAGCGACGCCACGGCGCGCTGGGGCTTCGTCCCCAGAGGGCAGTAGGGCGCCGTGCAACCGCAAGGGGCCAAGCGCAAGGGAACGCCCTTCTACGAGGACAAGACGGCGATGTTCGTCGTCCCCATCCTCGGTGCCCTGGCGGTCGGCTGGGGAATCTATACGGCCGGAGCGTCGGGCACCCGGGCCGACGAGGCCGAGGCGCAGGTGCAGACCCTGACCGCCGAGGTGCGGGACGCGCGGAACGAGGCGCGCGGGGCGACGGACCGGAGCGAGGACCTTTCGGCCCAACTCGCGACCCTGCGCAGGGCCCACGCCAAGGAACTCGCGGCCCAGCAGGAACGGTTGCAGAAGGGGTTCGACGAGCGGCTGGCGCGTGAACGCGCCTCGTGGGAACGCCAGCTCGAGGAGGCCAAGGCGGCTGTCCCGGTGCTGCCGCAGCCTACGGTGATCAACGACGGTCCGGCCGTGGAGGACGAGGGCGAACCCACAGTCGCAGCGGTGCCGAACGAGGGCGATGGGAAGTGGGCCTTTCAAAACCGCTGTCTGAAGGCTATCGCTGTTGATTTGGGCGTGAATGCGGTGAACCAGACGCCCGGTGGCATGATCTCAGCCCGCCCCTGGGGACCGCCGGGCGCCGGGCTGTGGTTCTGGAAGCCGATGATTCGGGTGACGAACACCGAGCATGTGGAGCAGTACACCTGCACCCTCAGCAACGACCGGGGCTTCGAGGTCTTCCCCGGCCTGTAGAGCGGCGATGCCGGGGGCCGCCGGACGGTGGTCCCCGGGACAAGCCCCGCATTCAGGGCACCTGCCCAATGGAGAACCTCATGCGAAACCACCGCCCCCTCCTCCTGTCCCTCGCCCTCCTGGGCACGACCGCCGCGGCCGGGCAACCGCCCGAGGCCACCGTCACGCGGCTGGGCACCCTGCTCGACGGGTACAAGACGTCCAACGACCAGTGCTTCACGCCCGCCTGGGTCGGCGCGGCCTTCAGCAAGACCGGGGTGGACGGCCAGCGCCGGGTCGGTGCGGTGCCCTACACCCTGCTCGCCAGCTACCCGCGGGACCTAGCGGTCAAGCTCGTGGACGCGAAGATCAAGTCCACCTCCACCCTGGGCTGGAAGCCCGTGACCGAGTGGGAGAAGAACACCGCCGGGGTGCGCCGCGTCTTCGCCTCCTCCGAGGCCCCCGGCACCCTGTTCGAGGTCATCCTGCCCGACGTCCCCGCCGGGGTGCAGACCGTCGTCTGCTTCGGCCTCTACCGCCCCTGACCCATGTCAGGACCGCGCGCCCAGCAGCACCATGAAGGCGGTGAAGGTCCCCAGGGCGTGCGGGTGCCGCCGGGCGAGCAGTTCCGGGTGCCACTGCACCCCGATCACCCCGTCCCCCTCCACGCCCTCGACCACCCCGTCGGGGGCGGTGGCCGTGACCCTCAGGGTCGGGGCCACCTCGTCCACCGCCTGGTGGTGGTAGGAGTTCAGCAGGGTGGCGCCCCCGTGGGCGCGCCCGAGCGCGGACCCCGCCACGAACGCGACCTCGTGCCCGAGCGTGGGGGCACGGCCCACCTGGGCGTGGTCGGCCCAGACGCCCGGCACCTCGGGCAGGTGCTGGTGCAGGGTGCCGCCCTCCAGCACGTTCAGGACCTGCATCCCGCGGCAGATGCCCAGGACGGGTTTCCCCAGCTCGCGCGCCGCGCGGTACAGGGCGAACTCGAAGGCGTCGCGTTCCTCGTCCACCTCGCCCAGCCCGCGTTTCGGCGCCTGCCCGTAGTGGCGGGGGTGCACGTCCACACCCCCGGTAAGGAGCACGGCGTCCACCTGCGCGGCGTAATCGGCGGTCGCCTCGGGCAGGTTCGGCAGCAGAACGGGGATCGCCCCGGCCAGGCGCGCCGCCTCGGCGTACGGGCGAGGGGTGCCGTTGAACCCCGAAAACGGTCCCTCGGTGGGCTGCGACGTGCTGAGGCCGATCAGGGGGCGGGCGGGCATGTGTCTCAGAATAGGGGCGCCCACCGCCCCCACCGTTCGCGTTACCACCGCGGGGCGAGGCGCCTTCGCCGCCCACCTCAGGGAGCGGTCAGCACCCCCTCCAGGCACGTCACACACGCCCCCCCGAGCTGGACCTCACCGCTGCCCGTCAAGTACAGTGCGAGAGACCCGTCCCGGCCCACCCGCCGTCCCTGCCGCGCGTCGTACCTGCTCCCCGGCGCCAGGAGGCCCAGGTGCTGCTGGTAGTACGCGACCGCCCCGTTGCCGCTGCCGCACACCGGGTCCTCGTTGATCCCGCACGACGGCGCGAAGGACCGCACCTCGACCACCCCGCTCCGAGGGTCGGTGGCGAAGGCACTGACTCCCGTCGCCCCCAGCTTGCGCTCCAGCGCCGCACTGCGCGCGAGGTCCGGCTGCAAGGCCAGCAGGGTCGCCGGGTCGCCCAAGCGGGTCACGATCCAGCGGGCGCCGACATCCACCAGCAGGGCGGGCAGATCGGTCGCGCCACCCGGGCCGAGCAGCGCCTCCAGTTCCCGGGTGTCCTCCTCGCCGAGCGGCTCGAACCGGGCGGAGGGCATGGTCAGCGAGAAGCGGCCAGCGGACTCCTGCTCGATGGGGATGAGTCCTGCGGCGCACTCCTGCACCAGGCGCCCGGCGCGCGGGGTGACCCGTCCCGACGCCACGGCGGCGTGGGCGCTGCCCAGGGTGGGGTGACCCGCGAAGGGGAGTTCGGAGCCCGGGGTGAAGATGCGCAGGCGGTAGTCCGCCTCGGGCGTGGTGGGGGGAAGCAGGAAGGTCGTCTCGGAGAGGTTGGTCCAGCGGGCGACCTGCTGCATCTGGGCGGTGGAGAGGTCCTCGGCGTCCAGGACGACCGCGACGGGGTTGCCCAGGAAGGGCACGTCGGTGAACACGTCCACGGTGGTCAGGCGGCGCGGGGTCATGGGGCGACCCTAGCGCACAGGGCTGACCGGGGGGACCGGGCGGGTGCGCGGGGCCTGTCCGCCGCCGAGTTCGTGGCCGCCGCCCTGTCCCGCACGCGGGCGGTGAGCCAGGTGTGCGACCGCACCCGCTGCCGACGGCGGTAAGGAGGAATCTTCCCTCTTGAGGGGAAGGCCTTGAACCCGTCGGGACCGAGGAACTTGCCTGTAGGTGCGTCCCTCGGCCCCTCTCTCCTCAACCCTCGTCGTCCAGACGTCTTCTGGGGACCACGGGCCGGAAGGTCAGGACCGGGCCGGAGTCCAGCACGCGCCGGACCTCCCGCTCGAAGGGCGTCCCCACCATCCCCGCCCCCGACAGGTGCAGCCATCCCCGGCTGCGGCTCATCGCCACGAAGAGCCCGTTGCGGACCGCGATGTCCCCCTCGTCCCGGGCGACCTTGTCCAGCCCGACGACGTACACCACGTCCGCCTCGTTCCCCTTGGCCCGGTGGATGGTCGTGACGGTCACGGCCCCCTCGTGCCAGAAGCGGTTCGGCTCGCGGTTGTCGCCCTCGCGGTTGATGCCGCTCGCCGCCGGGATGTACGTGTCGATGCCCGCCCTTCGCAACGCCGCCACGACGTCCTTCTGCACGAAGTTCGCGTAGTTGCCGACGGTGACGACCAGGAGGTTGCGGGACAGGGAGAGGCCCTCGCGGAGGTCCCGCCGGATCCGCTCCACGAGGGCCTGCATCTCCGCCGCCCGGTGGGGGTACACGTCGAAGGTGACGAGCGGCTCGTCGGTCAGCTTCACCAGCGGGTGAGGGCTGTGCGGCTCGGGGCGCTCCAGGGTGACGGGTTCCCGCTCCCGGAAGCTGCCCGTGACCCGGTACCCCAGGCGGTCCCAGTCCTCGCGGCGGGTGGGGCCGGACAGCATGCCCCCCTCCCGCAGCAGCCCCATTCCCAGGGCGTGGGCGGCCATCAGAATTGGGCCCGGCGTGCGGTAACAGACCCGCATCACCTCGGACTTGCCGATGCCGCCCTTGTACGTCGCGCCCGCCCCGAAGATCTCCTCCCAGCCGCTTCCGAACACGGTGCGGGTGTCGGGGATCATCAGGCTGTCCAGGCTCTGCGCCTCGTCGTACGCCCAGATCAGGCGGCGGAGTGGGGGAGAGGTCGGCCGCATCTCGGGGAAGAGGGTGTCCTCCTGGGGCACCGGGCGCAGGGCCTGATACGCCAGCCAGTAGAACGCCTGGCGGTCCTCGTAGCGCAAGTCGGCGTCCTCCGTCACCAGGTCCTGCCCCTCGTCGACGAGGACCGCGTCGAAGAACTGGAGGCTGGCCTGCCGCTCCTCGGCCGCGTCGAGCAGTTCGCGGGCGGCGTAGATGGCGTTCTTGGCGGCCTGGTACCCATACGGGGTGTCCCTCACGCCCAGTGGTCTGACGCCCACGTGGTCCGCCAGGGTGCTGTACAGGCCGGGCTGGTCCTGGGAGCCCCAGGCGTGCAGGACCCGCAGCTTGTGCTTCGCGTCCGAGAGGCGCACGTCCCCCCCACTGTGCACTCGCAGCCAGTGGTCCACCTGGAGGGTGATCTGGTCGTACAGGGCTCGGCTGAAGAACACCAGGGCGATGTCCCAGTCCGGGTGCTTGAGGTGCATGGTGGCGGCCTTCTGGGCGAGCAGCACGGTCTTACCGCTGCCCGCCAGGCCACGGATACATTGGGGACCCGGCGGGATGGTCTTGGCGATGCGCTCCTGTTGCAGGTCGAGGGGGCGCAGGGCGGTGGCGACGGTGTTCACCAGGTCCAGCCGCCGGGGGCGGGTGGTGGGCGGCGCTGAGGGCGCGGGGCGGCGGGGCGCGGGAATATTCCCGCTGGTGCTGAAGGCCCGCTGCAAGGCCTGCCACTGCGCCCCGTCGAGCGGGTGGCCCTGCGCGATGAGGGGCGTCCTTTCCAGGGCCCGCATGAGCTTGGCGGAGCTGAGCTGGTCCCCGAAGAGCAGCGGCGTGTCGCCCACCAGCGTGTTGAAGGGCGCCTCCTCCCAGTCGTCCCGCGTGATTCGGGGGACGGCGACCAGCACTCGGCCGGGCACCCGGTCCAGCCCGGGGCGGCCCCGCAGCATGCGCATGACGACCTGGAGCTGCGCTTTCGCCTGCTCGAAGGGGTTGATCTCCATGCGCCCGAAATAGGGCTGCCCCAAATCCCAGCGGTACCCGCTCAGCCCCCGGATCTGGGTGATCGGGAGACTCTTCACCTCAATCACGATCACGCCGAGTTCCGCGTCGAGCAGCAGGACGTCGGGTTCGCGGACGTTCGTCTCGGTCACCAGCGGGTAGCGCCAGAAGCCCAGCACGTCGCGCCCGGCGAAGGCGGCCTTCACCGCCTCGAAGACCTGCCGCTCGCCCTCCTCGCCCGCGACCTTGAATTCCTCGGTCTGGATAAACTCCGCCACACCGCACAGCGTAGGGCAGAGTAGCTGACAGAACTGCTCAACCCGGCACAACGACTTTCCCCCGCCCGAGACCGCCCGACCTCAGACGGGGCGCTGGTTCGCCCCCCGCTTCGAGCATGCGTTCCACCCCGTTATTACGGTGGAGCACGTGCCGTGCCCGAAGAGGGTGTGATGGTGCGGGACCTGTTTTTCCCGCGCTCAGCCGATGTTTTTCGCTCACATAGTGTCTCCCACCTCGCCGCCGTGGCCTCCCCGGCCCTGCTTGATCCGCAGGGCGAGGACTACTCGGTCGCGCTGCTCGGTGCAGAAACAGCGTCCAGGAGGGCCTTTTCCGTCGTGCTCATCCGTCGGCCTTAATCCAGCGCGTCGCGGCGGAGAAAATAATTTGAAAAGGGCCCAAATCGCCCGTACTCTCGGGTAAAGCGGGCAGGTGTGGCGGCCAGGGGCAGAGAGCCTTCTGGCCGCCCCGCTGTATGCCAGGCCCGCGAAGGAGGCCGATATGGCTGATCTGCCCGTTCTTCGTCTGGGGCCCTCTCGTGCATAGGAGATGACACGTGAACGACCGTGAATTGGTGACCTACAAGGAGGGCCGGGTGCTAACCGGGGTCTCGGAGCGCACCCTGAAGCGCATGGTGCAGCGCGGGGAGCTGACCGAGTACCCGTTCGGAAAATCGAAGCGTCTCAGCCGCCGGGAACTGCTGACGCCTCGGGCCCAGCCGGGTGGTGAACGCCAGGACTGACTGACGGATCGCTTCTCATCGAAAATGCGTGCTGGACAGACCTCAGCACGGTTTTTCAGCCGCTCAGCATCAATGCACGCCGCGCCTGTCCAAGCGTGTCCAATGGAGTCCAGAGGCCATCTCTAGATCCCGTTGGGCACGCTTTATTTGTCCACGTCTGTCCACATGAGGCACGTTTTCTTCACAAGGAGAGTCATCACTAACGCGGACTAAGTGGTTGATTTCTTTGTGAAGAAGAGCGATGAATGTCATCAAGAGCCAAAGGAGTAAAAAGATGCCCAAAGATGTCAAATTAGAACCCCTGCCTGAATTCCTCGATCAACTCTTTGAACTGTGGAAGGGGCAACCGCGTGCCGACGGCAAACTGCTCCCCGACGGCCGACCCGCAACGAACGCGGACCGCTCTCCGTCTGACCTGGCCAACTACGAGCGGGCGCTCAAGGACTTCGCCCTGGGGGTGGCCCAGACCGAGGACCTCGCTCGGGCCCCGACCACCCTCCTGGCCCTAGAAGAGGAGCGGGTGCTCGACGCGGTGATCGAGGGGGCCACCCGGCGCAAGGGGGCACCGCCGTCCCCCCACCTGGGGAGTAGCCTGCGGTCGTGGATGAGGCGCATGCTCACGGACCTTGCCCCCGTCCTCAAGCACCAGTCGCTGCGCCCCCTCCCCGGGCACAGACTGTGGAAGCCCTACCGCAAGACGATGGAGCGTTTTGCGATGGCACGGTGGCCCGAGGGACTCAAGAAGGAGTTCGATGCGCTGGAAGCTGCGTACGCCGACCCCTTCTACGTGGGGCCGGGGCGAGAACACCTCAAACGCCACCGGGTGAGGCCGATCACCTGGCAGAGCTACAGAAGGGCCCTCAACCGCGTCGTCGAGTACAGCGTCACGGTGGAGGGGTTGACGGAAATGACGCTGCTCGACCTGGTGGATTACGACCGCGCCCTGCATGTCCGCGCCTGGTATTTCAAGCAAAGGGGACGTGGAGGGTACTCCGCCTTCGGCATGCTCTGTATGGCGAGCGCGGCCCTGGCGCGGTACCTGGAGATCACCGGGCAACTTCACAGCGGGCACGACCCGTTCTCCAAAGCGTTCACGGCGCCCTGGATGCGCTTTTTCGACCTGGCTAGGGAGACGCACAAAGACGGGCACAGCCGGGGGAAAGTCGACAAATTGCCCGAGTTGCCCCCATTGCCCCCCAGCGAGATGGAAGCCTTGGCCCAGACCCTCGCCAAGACGCCGCCACGTCGCGTGGACGGACGTCCCTCTCTCTACCAGCTTCACCGCCGCCAGCAGGCGGCCACGTTCTACGGCATGGCGCCGGGGGTGCCCCTCCGCATCAAGAATTGGTGCGAGATGCGGTGGGGCCACAACCTGTATCAGGACGGCCAGGGGACCTGGTGGGTGTATTTCCGCCCCGAGGAGCTGAAGAACGGCACCCGGGGCATCGAGCCACGCGAATACCTGATGAAGCTGCCTCCCGTGAAGGGCAAGTGGGTCGACAGATGGCGTGATCACCTGCGAGAGGTGCTCGGCCCCGACTTCGAAGACGTGTGCCCCTACGTCTTTCCCACCCGACAGAAGCGCTTCGGCCCCGACGACAAGCCGATCTGGGGACGCTGCGCCAAGGACAGCTTCTACCGCCTGATTCGCGACAGTTGTCTGGAGATCAAGGGGCACGCGTATCGACCGCACGCCATTCGGAGCGACGTCAGCGAGCACCTCATCGGGCGACCGGGGGCATCGATGCGGAGCGTCATGCAAGCCGCGGCGCTGCTGGGTGACACGGAACAGACGGTCTTGAAGGCTTACAACAAACCGAACGTGCAGGCCATGCTCGACGATGACTACTTCGCCGAACTCGCGGCCGACGATTGAGGCTTGAGGATAGGACGACCCCCCGACGCAGGGCTGTCAGGAGCCGGAGCGGCTGAACCAGGCCGCCGAGCGCTTCCTACGGGAAAAAACAGTCCTCATCCTGGTCCCGCGAAGCCACGGCACCCGAGCCGCAGGTCCACCAACCTGAGGTCGCCGCATACAGCACGAGCCCTGCCAAAAGTTGGGTTCATAGCCGCCGCCCAGAGCAAGAGTTGAACGGCGCCCTTCACGTCCGTACCCGGCGGGAAAAGGATCGACGCCGTTTCACTCGGCGGGGCGAGACCACCCCCAAGACAGCACAGACGGCCAAGGGGCCCAGTTCCACACCAGGACTGGGCCCCTTGGCTGTCTCTCCACCAGGACCTTTCACGAGAGCGGCACGGGGTAGAGCCCGTGCAGGAGAAGATCACGTGCAACATGTCATCCTGAAACCCATCCCCCGCCCGGCCCCACCTCGCTCGCGGAGGGCACCGTGACTCCCCGGGTTAGGGGCAGACGAGCCAACGGGGAGGGCACCATCCGCAAGCTCCCCAGCGGGAACTATCAGTGGCGCCTCACTCTGGGGAAAGCGCCCAACGGGCGGCAGCTCACCAAATGCGGCACGGAGCCGACGAGGACGGCGGCGGCGAAAGCGCTAGCCGCGGCCATCACGGACCGCAACCGGGGCCTGCTCCCCGACATGAACGTCATGACGGTCGAGCAGTGGCTGCGCTCCTGGTTGCCGCTCGCCCGCAGCAAGCTTGCCCCCACCACCCACGCCAACTACGTCCACCTCGCCGAGCGCCACATCTACCCCGTGCTGGGTCCGGTGACGCTGCAGGGCCTGAAGCCCAGCCACGTGCGCGAGTTCTACACCGGGCTCGTCGAGCAGGGGTACTCCAAGTCGGTCCTGCGGCAGGTGCGGGCGATCCTGTGCGGCGCCCTCCACGACGCCCTGCTGGACGAGATCGTCCACCGGAACGTGGCCGAATTGGCCCAGCTTCCCCAGGCCAAACCCGAGCGCGAGGGCCGTGCCCTCCACGCCACCGAGACGCAGGTCTTCCTCGCGCAGGCCAGGACCCACCGCCTCGGGGTGGTCTTCGAGGTCGCCGTCGCCACCGGGCTGCGGCGCGGGGAACTCTGCGGGCTGCGCTGGGCCTTCGTGGACCTGGAACTGGGCACCATTCAGGTGCGCGAGAACCTTCCCGTGGTCGGCGGACGGCCCACCCCCGGCCCGCTCAAGACCAAGACCAGCCTCCGCGACGTCCCGCTTGCTCCGGAGACGCTGGCGCTCCTCCAGGCCCACCGGGCCCGCCAGATCGAGGAGCGCGCCGCCCTGGGCCTCCCCTTCGACCCCGAGGGGCACGTCTTCACCCGCCCCGACGGGTCGCGGCTCAACCCCGACCACCTCACCAAGCTCACCCAGACCATCGCCCGTCAAGCGGGCCTCGGCTCCGTCCGGCTCCACGACCTGCGGCACACCAACACCAGCCTGCTGCTGCGCCACCGGGTGCCGCCCGAGATCGTCAGCCGCCAGCTCGGGCACTCCCGGGTGGAGTTCACGCTCAACCGTTACCGCCACATCTTCGCCGACGAGGGCCGGGCCCACGCCATCGGTCTGTCCGATCTCCTCGCTCCCACACCCAACGCCCACGGAGGGACCCCATGAACTCGACCAACCCGATGCCCGACCAACCCACGCTGTTCGCCTTCGCCGACACGGAAGCCGCGCCTGCCGTTTTGGCCCAGGCCGAGCCTGTCTCCGCCGGGAACGAGGTGACCGCCCGCCCTGCGGAAGAGCCGGGCCAACCGCTCCCCGCCGATCTGCCCGAGCCTGCCCCGGATCCTGCCCGTGAAGCGCCGGGTGGCGCCGAGGCCGAGCCGCCTGAAGATTCCCCCGCCCCCGAGCTGACCCACGACGTTCCCGCCGAGCCCCAGGAACCCGCGCCCTACGTGATCCACCCGGAGACCCACAAGCCCATGTACCTCCCCAAGGACTGGTACGACGAGGAGGGCAAGCTCTCCACCCTCGGCAAGCGCGACGAGATGGTCACCGCCTACCCGGGCATGTTGTACGTGCGTGCCATCGGGCGCAACGTCGCCAACGACCACCGCTTCCTGGAGGTCACCTTCGAGGCCCACGGGAAGCTCCACACCGTGCAGGCCAGCCGCCAGACCTTCGCCTCCCCGGGCAGCCTCACGAAATTCCTCTCCAAAAAGGGCGCCTACGTCAACTCCGGCACCGCCTCGGGATTGGTGAAGTACCTGAGCCTGTTCGAGGCCGAGAACGCCCGCACCCTGCCGACCCGGCTTGTCAGCGACCAGTTCGGCCTGCACGGCGAGCACCTCGTCACGCCGACGGGCAGCCTGAACGACGCCGTCCTGTACATCGGGGAGGGACACCGCGGGTTCTCCGTCGGCCCAGACGAACACGCCTACGAGGACAGCCTGCGGGAGATCGCGACCTGGGAGGGCGCCTTCCCCCTGTGGTGGGCCATCGCGCTGACGCTCGCCTCACCGATTTTCAAGCGGCTCAACCCGCGGCGCTACCCCGTGACGTACTTCGCGGGCGACTCGGGCACCGGGAAGACGACGGCGCTGTTCTTCGCGCAGGGGGTGTGGGTGACGCCGGGCCTGATGCCCTTCACCCTTCAGGGCACGCGGACCACCCAGGTGGGCTTCGAGCGCACCCTGGAGCAACTTGGGGGCCTGCCCCTCCTGATCGACGAGGCCCACATGTGCAAGCGGCCCGAGGCGCTGGAGAGCACGGTGTACGCCTTCGCCAACGGGCAGTCCTACGTGCGGGCCCGCTCGGGGGAGGGGGTCCACGGTGGGGTGGCGCTGGGTGGGGCTGTGCTGCTGGCCGGGGAGGCGCGGCCCGAGTTCCAGAACGCGGGGAGCCACAACCGCCTGCTGCTGGTGAACGCGGACGTGCATCCGCCGCTGGGGACGGGGGCGGGGCGAGGAACGGCCCTGGGGCAGGAGCGCGCCCGCTGGCTGGAGGAGGTCTGGAGCCGGGGGGCGGGGCACCTGGGGCTCAAACTGGCGGGGATCGTCCTCGGGGACTGGGCCCGCTATCGGGGGCGGGTAGAGGAACTGCGGCGCACGCCGCCGATGGTGGAGTTGCGGGACTGGGGGCATGCGGTCGCGGCGGTTCAGACGACGCTGGAGGTGCTGTTCAGGGAGGTGCTGCACGTCCCCATGCCTGAAGACGTCCAGCGCCTGCCTGCCCTGCTGCTGAAACTTCTCACGACGCACAGGACCGAGAGCAACCCGGCATTGGAGGCCTTCGAGGCGATCCGAACTCTAATCCTCCAGACGAATCGGAAGTTCAAGGGGAACGTCCTCACCCTGGCCAGTCAGGGACAGATGATCGGCTGGCGGAGCGAGACGGCCTGGCACCTGGTGACCACCAGTTCAGCCTTCACCCGCCAAGTCGGGGCGCAGGCGGTTCAACTGCACGGCAAGCGCTGGGCGGAGCAGGGTTGGGTCCAGCCGACCTCCAACGGCCCAAGTACCCGCAGCGTCTACTGCCCGGTGACGGGGGGCACTATGCGGGTGCTGGTCATTCCCCGCGAGGTCATCGAGGGCGAGTCACGCCAGGTGTGAGGCCCGACGAGTGGCGTACACCGTCGCACGGGCGTGTGGGTGGATCCACACATCACACGCCCACCAACGTGCAGACGACTTCCTCAAACACTAAGAGGGCAGCATGGATAGAGGCAAGCGCTCTCTAGGGTCTTGCCTCTTTTCTTTCAAAAAGAAACACTCTTTCTATCTCGCTAGAATGCATTTTACCTTATGCTTTTACTCTAAAAATCACCCCATCTAATACTTTGGGCTCCATAGTTGCTCGCTATGTCTGCCACATCGGGATTGGCCGTCACTAAAGGATTCCGTGAGTGTCTTAAACTCACCTACCCGATCGCGTTTACGGAGATTCGGTTTGCTCTCCTGCTCCAGGAGTCGTTGTTCCCTAGCTGGCCTGACGACCTCTCGGGCGATGCGGTGGTGAGCCGCAGAGTCTGCGCCCTGCTGGAGGGGCGCGACCGGGAGTTACGCGGGCACCGCTATGTGAGCGGGGACCTTCTGCACGACTTCCAGGATCGGGTCGGGATCAAGTTGCATATTCAGGAGGGGCAGTGGCGGCAGGGTCGGGCCCGGACGGCCAGGCTGGACCTGCCCGTCGTTCTTCAGCGGGCCTTGTTCTCGGAGCTGACGGGGCCCGGCTCGGGCGATCTGGTCGACTTCATCACGGGCGACCCGTTGACGGCCAGGGATATCGAGCGACGACGTGCGCTGCGCCGAAAGGAGCGCCAGAGTACGCCTCTGCGTCCTGGTCCCAATGTCGAGGCAGCCCGCTTTCTGAACGGGATGCGCCCCCATGTGTTCCGCCGCTTCGAGCGACAGCTCGATCAGGCCGTGGCCTACTCGCAGACGCTGGACAGTCCGAGGCGCATCCTCTCCAACCTCCGGCTCCTGTTCGCCCTGCGGCAGGCGGGGCTCGACTCGACCTATCAGACTGTGGAACGGACGCCGCGCATCTACACCCTGGGGTGGAGCATGGCGCAGTTGACCTCCTCGGTGCGGGAGGTCCTGCTGGAGGGCGCACTCCACTTCGACCTGGCCGCCGCCCAACTGGCTATCATCGCCAAAACATGGGACCTGCCCTGGCTCAGAGGAGTTCTGTATAAGCACACGCGACCGGGCCGTTCGGTCTGGCCTCCACTGCTGGGGATGGCCGGGTTGTCTCCCGAGCACAAGGCGGACTTCAAGACCTTCCTCTACGCCGCGGCCTACGGCCGCAGCAAGGGCAATCTCTGGCGGCAGGTGAGGGAAGCATTCGGGGCGGCAAAGGCCACGGAGGTCTTCGCCACCCCCTTCGTGACGGAGCTGCTCGAGGGGAGGTCGGCACGGCTCAGGCGGATGCGCCGGGAAGGAGGGATACTCGATGCCTTCGGACAGTTCATCCGGTTAGAAGATCGGGTGGTGCCGCAGGGGACCTCCCGGGAGAACTCATTGCTGGCCCACGAGGCACAGTCGTTCGAGTTCTGGCTCATGGAGCCGCTGCTGCAGAAGGCGCGGGAGCAGAGCGAATTTCGGATTTTGTTGTGGCTTCACGACGGCGCGTATGTGGCCGTCACACAGCCCGAGCGTGAACAGCGGTACAGCATGCAGGTCGTGGCCGAAGTGAATCGACGCGCCGCCGAGGCAGGGATTCCCACCCGCCTGATCGTCGACAAGCTGGGATGGGCGACCGATGATCTCATTTTTCTCACGAGCGCTTCTGGTCGCCCCTCTCATGAGAGCTACGGGGGAGGGAGAGGGAGACCCGTACCAATGTTGTCGCTCCAAGATGACTGAGACAGCCGCCACACGCGAATTTGATTGATAGCCTTGGCCAAACTTACCCGACCCCGAGGACGGTCTTGAACTTTCCTCTTCTCGACACGGGGCCGAGGGCGGCAACGCCCAAAAAGAGGAGCCGGGCAAGCGGGGATGCGGGGTGGAGCGGTCCTCGAATTCAGCCGCCCGGTATGGGGGTCAGCAGCTTGCCCGCTGCTTCTCCAGCGACCACGCCAGCAAAGTGAACAGGCGACACGATAAGGGCCATGCTGAACTTGACGGAAGGTCATTCTCGTGACGGGGGGTTCACGCGGCATCGACGCCGCCCCCGTCCGTATCCTCGCCGCCGCCGGGGCACAGGTGGGTGCGCACCGACATGGCCGGGGGGTACCTGCGAGAACACGCGGCCGACATCGCGCGGGACATCCCGCTGGGCGACGTTGCTCCCCCCCGAGGAGGTGGCGAACACTATGGCCTTTCTGGCCTCTGGGCTAGCCCAGCACATGACCGGGGCGGCGCCTCCTACGTTTTCTGAGCCAGGGCGACCTCCCGCTTCCAAGGCAGGTGTGAGGGAAAACGCCCGACCAGCACGGCGGAGCGGCCACCTCACACCTCACGTCGAGGAGACATGTTGCGACGACGTGTCGTGAGCGGCTACTCCCAGGAGGTGGGCAAATCGAGCGGGTCCACCCCCGGCCCACCCGTCAGGGTGCGGGTGCTCAGCAGCCCGTCTTGGAAGCCCGCGACCACCAGCACGGTCCGGTCGTCGATGAGCCCGCGCCGCACCGCCCGCTCGTACCAACGCAACACCCGGCGAGTGGGACCAGCCTGCCCGTCGGCGCCAGTGATCCACAGCCCCCACCAGTCCACCTGCCCCCCGAACGCGAAGCCCACGGCGTCGCTCGCACCCAGGAGGTACGCTCGCTCGACATGAAAGGGATCGGAGGTGAGGCCGGGCCAGCGTGCCGCCGTGGCGAGCGTCAGGGTGAGGGTGCCTTGCTGAAGGCGGCCGAAGAGGAGCCCGCTGCGGGTCTCGCTGCGGAGCTGGGCCTGCCGGAGCAGGAATTGGGCGACGGGGGCGGCGAGGACGACCTGTTCGAGGCTGTCGGTGGGCTGGGTCTGGAGTTCGGGGCGGTGGCCGAAGAGGTGTCGAAAGGCACGCATGGTGTGTGACCTTGCCATGCCGCAGGGCCGGGAAGGTGTGTGGGCGCCGCTGCGGACGTAAGGTTCGGACAAGGAGGCGTTCAATCCCGCCGACGGGCATGGGTAAAGCTCAGATGGTCGTGGCGTCCCACCTTGAGTCCCCGGCGAGGCGTAGGGTTGGGGCCGCATGTCCGCCTCCCGCCGAGAACTCCCCATCCACACCGTCGGTGCCGTCGCCCTCGCCGTCCAGGGCGTCTACATCTCCTCCTTCGGCCCCCTGTATCCCCAGTTGCTGCACCGCTTCGACCTCTCCCAGGCCGAGGTGGGCCTGATCACCAGTGCCAACTTCCTGGGCTCCACCACCGCCGTCCTGAGTGCCACCTGGCTGATCGGGAGATTCGGCACCCGCCGCCTCCTGACCGTCGCGCCCGTTCTCGTCGCCGTGGGTGCGCTCGGCATCGGTCTGGCCCCGAGCTGGGTGCTGGCCCTGCTGTTCGCCCTGATCGGCGGACTCGGTGCGGGGGCGACGCTCGTCGCTATCGTGGCGGCCGGACTCGCCACCGTGCCGGACCTGCGGGTGGCCGCCTACGTGCTGCTGGGCTTCGTACTGGGTCCGATCTTTCCGACGACGGTGGCGTGGTATGGGCAACCCTTGACGCCGCGGCGGCTGCCTATCGCGATGATGGGCGGCTCGCTGGGCGCGCTGGCGGTCCAACCCCTGATGGGGGTGGCCGTGAGCGGCTTCGGGGTGGGGCCATTCCTCTCACGCTGGTGACCCTGGGGTGCGTCCTGCTGGCCGCCTCCGTGTGGGTGCGCTGGTTCCAGGGGACGGTGGGGGCCGAGACGGCGACAACTTGAATACCGTCTGGACCGTATATTTCCCGTCTCGGTGTGCGTAGCCTCTCGACTCGCTATCTCAAGCAATCAGAGCGAACATCCCGACTGCCCGGGCAGGCTCAGCGCCCGCAGGCAGGAGGAAAACAATGGCAGGACGACGAGACAACGGGGAGGGCTGCGTCAAGCAACTCCCGAGCGGCAGTTACCGCTGGCAGATCACCCTCGGCTTCGACGAGCGCGGCAAGCAGCTCCTCAAGAGCGGGACGGAGAAGACCAAGCGAGACGCGGAAAGGGCACGGGTGCAGGCCCTGGCAGACTATCAACGCGGGTTGCTCCCCACCCCCAGCCAGATCAGGCTGGCGGACTGGCTTCCCCGCTGGCTGGAGTTGAAGCGACCGAACCTGGCCCCGAAGACCTTTGCCAACTACAGCTACGTGATCGACAAGCACCTCACGCCCCTGCTCGGTCAGCGGAAGTTACAGGACCTCAAGCCGAGCGATGTCCGCGCCGCGTACGTGAGGCTGTCTGACAACGGCTTTTCCAAGTCCCTGCTCCATCAGGTGCGGGTGATCCTGCGCCAAGCGCTGCAAGAGGCGGTGTTCGATGAGATCGTGGCGAGGAACGTCGCGGAGGTGGCCCGCCTCCCCAGTTTCCGGCGAGGAAAGACCTCCCGGGCGCTGGACAGCCAGGAGGTGGAGGCGTTCCTGAAGGCGGCGGGGAAACATCGCCTGAGCGTCCTCTTCGAGTTCGTGATCGCGACGGGCCTGCGGCGGGGTGAAGTCTGCGCCCTGAGGTGGGCTCACCTCGACCTGGAGCAGGGGCTGTTACGGGTGCGGGAGAACATCACGGTGGTCAATGGCAAGGCGACGCTGGGAGCGCCCAAGACGGAGTCGGGCATCCGCGACCTCCACCTCGCGCTGGAGACGGTGGAACTGCTTCGGCGGCATCGGCAGGAGGGCATCAACCCCGGAGGGCATGTGTTCGCGAACGCGCGGGGGCAACGGCTGTACCCCGACTCCTTGACCAAGCTTGCTGGGAAGATTGCCGCCAAAGCGAGCCTAGGGGAAGTGCGTTTCCACGACCTGCGGCACACGTACGCGAGCCTGATGCTGTCCAGGGGCGTACCGATGGAGGTGGTGAGCGAGAAGCTGGGACACAGCCGCCCCAGCACGACGGCGGACATCTACCGTCACATCTTCGTCGAGGAACACGAGCGCCACACCTTCAGCCTGGGCGACCTCCTCACCCCCAAGCCCCTCAAGATCAGGAGCGCGGCCAGGCGGGTGGAAGAGGACACCGACGAGGAGCCTGCGGCCTGAGGACAGTGTCGGACTCCCCATGGCATCATCGATTTTAGGCAAACGGCGGGCTCGGCAACGGACTGGTACCAGAGCGCGCCTATCCAGGCTAATACGCTCCCGGGCGGAGTGCCTAGGACTTGAGGGAGAGACGAATGGAGTCTGACCTGCGCCCTGCGCCACCTAAGCCCAGCGAGGAACATCCCCGCCCACGGGCAGGACCGTCGTGGAGCGGGGGCGATCGGAACATCCCCGCCTGCACGGGGAAAACACCTCAAGCGGCCTGCCGTGACCGTGAGGAAGCGGAACATCCCCGCCTGCACGGGGAAAACGAAGCGGCTCGACCTGCTGTCACAGGGAACCGCGGAACATCCCCGCCTGCACGGGGAAAACCAGCCTCTCCTCGCCGCGTCTCACGCGCCCCCCGGAACATCCCCGCCTGCACGGGGAAAACGTGCCCCGGCTGCTCGGGGTGTCGTGCCGCGCCGGAACATCCCCGCCTGCACGGGGAAAACGTCAGTTTGCGCCCCCTGTGTCGCTCCGCCACCGGAACATCCCCGCCTGCACGGGGAAAACGCGGCGGTCAGGATTGCGGTTCGCACGTTTTGCGGAACATCCCCGCCTGCACGGGGAAAACTCCACGAGCGTCGGCGCCCGGACCCCTTCCCGCGGAACATCCCCGCCTGCACGGGGAAAACCCGGATGAGGGCGGCCATGCGGGTGGATTGCGCGGAACATCCCCGCCTGCACGGGGAAAACCCCTCGGCATAAAGGTAAGCCTCGCGGTCAATCGGAACATCCCCGCCTGCACGGGGAAAACGTCGAGACCTGCACGCGGTCCTGGTGGAGGCGCGGAACATCCCCGCCTGCACGGGGAAAACGGGCTGGTCGGCGGGGGGGCGGACAGGGTACGCGGAACATCCCCGCCTGCACGGGGAAAACGGACTCGCCCCGCCCTTCACCCTTCATGAAGCCGGAACATCCCCGCCTGCACGGGGAAAACGCGGGAGATCATTCACGGCTCACCTCCACGAGCGGAACATCCCCGCCTGCACGGGGAAAACGCGGCCTCGGCGGCGCCCCGGAAGGGTTCGGCCGGAACATCCCCGCCTGCACGGGGAAAACTCCTGGAGGCATTCCACGCCCTCCGGGCGGAGCGGAACATCCCCGCCTGCACGGGGAAAACCGGCGCATCTGGCCCTGGCCGAACGGTGCGCGCGGAACATCCCCGCCTGCACGGGGAAAACATGTTGCGGAGTGCGAGGCGGGCCTGATCCACCGGAACATCCCCGCCTGCACGGGGAAAACGCCATCCGTTTCGGGTCGAGCAGGCCGGCCGCCGGAACATCCCCGCCTGCACGGGGAAAACTCGTGCAGGGCGTACTCCCTGAACCGGGTGTCCGGAACATCCCCGCCTGCACGGGGAAAACTACAACAGCGGGGCCAACGTCAGCGGCAACGACGGAACATCCCCGCCTGCACGGGGAAAACGGTGTGGGCGGCGGCACCGTAGCGGGTCATTGCGGAACATCCCCGCCTGCACGGGGAAAACGACGCGATCACCGGGCAGACGGGCGGGCTGACCGGAACATCCCCGCCTGCACGGGGAAAACCCGCTGGCGCAGGGTCAGGCCCTCCGCGTTGACGGAACATCCCCGCCTGCACGGGGAAAACGTAGTAGGAGGCGAGTTCGGGATTGTTGTTCGCGGAACATCCCCGCCTGCACGGGGAAAACGGCCTCCTGCTGGCTGGAAGGCTCAGGGCGGCCGGAACATCCCCGCCTGCACGGGGAAAACGCCCTCACCCCCCGGCATCACAGGGTGGCCGACGGAACATCCCCGCCTGCACGGGGAAAACGTGAGTACGGAACTCTCGATCACGCCGACCGACGGAACATCCCCGCCTGCACGGGGAAAACTCGGCTGCCCCGGCGACCCGGGTGATGATGGACGGAACATCCCCGCCTGCACGGGGAAAACGAGCTGGAGGCGCTGCGACTCGATCACCGGACCGGAACATCCCCGCCTGCACGGGGAAAACTGGGACGACTACCGCCCGCAGGGCACCCCTCACGGAACATCCCCGCCTGCACGGGGAAAACTTCACGCAGCCCGCGTGCCCAGCCTCGGCGCACGGAACATCCCCGCCTGCACGGGGAAAACTTCAACAAGCGCATGGTTTGGCTCAATTGCATCGGAACATCCCCGCCTGCACGGGGAAAACGCGAACCTCGCTCCCAGGACCCGCTCCAAGAGCGGAACATCCCCGCCTGCACGGGGAAAACCACGCGACGCCGTACAGTGTCCCCGGCTCCAACGGAACATCCCCGCCTGCACGGGGAAAACCGTCGGTTGGCTGTCTGTTTCAGACACTCGGGCGGAACATCCCCGCCTGCACGGGGAAAACACCGAGCACAGGAAGGCCATTGAGGGAACCGGCGGAACATCCCCGCCTGCACGGGGAAAACGGCAGCGTCCGCATCGTCAACGCCGACCTTGCCGGAACATCCCCGCCTGCACGGGGAAAACCAACCCGGCATTGTCCGCGTAGGCCCTGGAGCCGGAACATCCCCGCCTGCACGGGGAAAACGCCCCCACCGCGAACGGCCCGTGGGGGTGCGCAGGAACATCCCCGCCTGCACGGGGAAAACCCGGCCCGGTAGCCAATGGCCCGGCGCCCCACCGGAACATCCCCGCCTGCACGGGGAAAACGGGCGAGGAGGGCGAGAGTTCGCCGCTCGCCACGGAACATCCCCGCCTGCACGGGGAAAACCGACCCCGAGCGCCGGGCCATCCTCCCGAACGCGGAACATCCCCGCCTGCACGGGGAAAACATCGCCACCATCGCCAGCGGCGTCCTGATCCCCGGAACATCCCCGCCTGCACGGGGAAAACGTCTCCGGGAAACCGTGTTGTTGGGTTCTCATCGGAACATCCCCGCCTGCACGGGGAAAACGAATCCGAGGGAATGCCACTTCGCCCCCCTGGCGGAACATCCCCGCCTGCACGGGGAAAACTTGATACCGACGTTGCCGACGGGGTTGCCGGTCGGAACATCCCCGCCTGCACGGGGAAAACACCGTCGGGAAGCTGCTCGGGTTGGCACGCGCCGGAACATCCCCGCCTGCACGGGGAAAACTGATCGGCGCCGAACTCCTGCATCAGGTCGTACGGAACATCCCCGCCTGCACGGGGAAAACTTGCTCTTCTGTGGGCTGGGGCATGGGTTCAGCGGAACATCCCCGCCTGCACGGGGAAAACAACCCCGACGAGATGCCGCTATTCGAATATCCCGGAACATCCCCGCCTGCACGGGGAAAACGCGATCTCACCGACACGCTTCCAGAACTTGCTCGGAACATCCCCGCCTGCACGGGGAAAACCGAGGGTTTGCCTGACGGGATACGAGAGGCCGCGGAACATCCCCGCCTGCACGGGGAAAACTTTTCGCGGTTGCGGCTGTGATGTCGGAAAACCGGAACATCCCCGCCTGCACGGGGAAAACGAACGCGCCGCTGCTGATGCAGAGCTACCGCGCGGAACATCCCCGCCTGCACGGGGAAAACCGGATTCTGGAGAGTGCCCCGGCGTGGGTGGGCGGAACATCCCCGCCTGCACGGGGAAAACCTCGGGGGCGTGCGGAACGATCCCCGTGCCGCCGGAACATCCCCGCCTGCACGGGGAAAACAACTGCGCGGAGGAGGCCCGCAAGCTCGAGCCCGGAACATCCCCGCCTGCACGGGGAAAACGCCGTGTATCTCGGGCAGGCCTACCGCCAGGCCGGAACATCCCCGCCTGCACGGGGAAAACACTCTGAACTGACGCAGTAAACCCTACATCCTCTCCCCTGAAGACCCTCGACCCCAGGGTAACTAACCTTACAAAGTTTCAAGCTCCTCGGGAGGGGCAAAGTTCCCTTTTAGTGTCTCATACCGGGCGTCCTTGACGGCCACAAGTTGATACCCTTCGAGATCCACCAACGTACGCCGCCCCTCGCCATGCATCCGGACAGCAAAACCCTGCTCACTGTTGCTGCGGTAGAGCTGGGTGCAGCGGCCTCCGCGGGCGTGCTGCACCACCTTGTCCCACAGTAGGTCGCGGACAGTAGCGCTGACGGTGCCCACGTACACGCCCGTCTGGACCTCGATCAGCCAGCGTGTCAGCTCTCCGCGCAAGGATGGGGGAACACGCTCAAGCGTCATCACCAGCATGGTTCACCCCACCCTGCACATTGCCTTCGGGGTCCCACAACTCGCCCACGTCGTCATCCCCGGGGTCAATCTCATGGCGGTCGTCGAGGAGGGTGAGCAGATCGTTCGCCATGCGCTCCAGCAGCCGCAACTGCTTGATGTGGTCGCGCAGGGCCAGGCGCACACGTCGGTCGATGTCCTGGCCGCCCCGCGCCGCCTCCTGAAAGGCGACGGGCATCACGACTTCCATCTTGTACAGGTCCGCCACGTCGTACACGAAGCTGAGTTGCTTGCCGGTATGCACGAAGCCCAGGGCTGGGCTGTATCCACAACTCAGGATGGCTGCGTGCGCGAGGCCGTACAGGCAAGCGGTCCCGCTACTGATCGCCTTGTTGATGGGGCTGGCCTCGTCCCAGTTCCCGCGATTGTACTTGCGCTCCTGCCACTTGACGCCGTGCGCTTGGCTGTAGCGGGCGTACAAGTCGCGCACCCGTGCCCCCTCGCGCCCGCGAATCTGTTGCAGCGTGAGGTGGTCGGGCAGCCCCTCTGGGAAGCGCATCGTGTACATCTGCCGCACGATGCGTTCACGACTGCGGGGGTGTGCCCACAGCCGGGCCTGTCGCATCAGGCGCTCCGATTTGCGCGATTCCCCAACGCCGCTGGCATACATCCGCACGCCCTGTTCGCCCACCCACAGCACTGAACAGCCCGTGTCCGAGAGGGCCTTCATGGCGCTGTGGCTCACGCTGGTCCCCGGGCCGAGCAACAGCACGCCCAAGCTGGCACAGGGAATGGTGATCATGCCCTCTGGGTGGAAGGCTTGGATGCTGCGCCCGTCCTGCTCCAGCGTGCTGTGCTCGAGGTACAGATAAGAGGTCCCGTCCCGAAACTTGGGCAGTTCCCGGAGATTCTGTTTCTTCCAGACGATTGGAGCCTGGCTCTGATGCGTCATGAGATCCGTCACGGTCTACCTCCGGGCGAGGCTCAGCAGGCCGAAGCCCAGCGATTTGGCCTTGCCGACGCCCTGCTGTGCGGTCTGCGCGAGTTGTGAGGGATCCTCCACGGTCAGCAGCCCCTCGAAGGTCACGGCGAAGAGGGTCATGGGCGCGCCTCCCCGCGCCTTGTACAGCCGGACGTTGCCGCTCTGCACGATGTCCGCGCCCAGTATGGCAAAGCCGCCCCGTTCGCCCTGGCGGTCGAGCCATTCCAGTTGTTCCTTCGCGCCGCGCAGGGCTTCCCGCTTCGTGCGGGGGTCCGTCGTGCGGTCTTGGTCGTTGCGGTAACGGTTGACGGTAACGTTCGCCCGCAAACGGAACAGCAGACGGTCCCCCTCGCGCAGGCCCGAGAGGTCCAGGGGCCTCACCTGGATGTCTTGGAAGTAGCCGGGCCAGCGGTCCTCCAGTGCCTGCCAATCGGGGCGGGTCATGCTCTGCACGAGGAGGCCCTTCTGATCATCGTTGCGCCACAGCAACCGCTCGCCGTCGGGGAGGGGGCGGCCTTCCTCGCCCGCGCCGGGAAAGGCCCAGCGCAGCGACTGGTGCAGGCCGTAAGCGCTCCGCAGGTCTCCATCGGCCTGACGGTTCCCCTCGTTCAGGAAGAGACGGGAGAGGTACATCAGCCCACCTCCGGCAGGGGCGCGGGCCGTGCCATAGGAGCCTCGCTGAACATCCACACGTCGCGCAGGGCGTAGCGACGCTCGGCAAAGGAGGCGGTGGGATCGTCCCGGCGCAGGCCCGGTGAAAGGCGGCGCGTGTCGCCCGACACCGCGTCCCGGTCCACCACGAAGCGGTAAGGGGCGTCGGGATCGTTCCGCTCGCCACGCAGGCTGGGGGCCGAGCGCAGCACGTCCAGCAACTCGCCCTCACGGACACCGCCGTCCAGCCAGAGCGCTTCCGAGGGCGGAAAGCTCTTGCGTCCCAGGCACAGGGGCCAGTGCGGGTTTCGCAGGGCCGCGTGGGTGGCTTCCAGCAGCGGACGCTCGCCGCCCAACGCTGCCCAGAAGGCAGCGTCTACGAGGTAGGCGCGGCGCGTCACGCTGGTGCTCGTCTTGCGCTCGCCGGGAAAGAGTTGCGCCGTGTGGTAATCGCTGCGGACCACACCTTCGCGGTCCACCCGCACGCCGAAACGCAGGGCGGCAAGGTGGTCCACCGGCTCGGCCCGGTCAATGCCCAGCGCCGCAGCCACCAGGCCGAGCACACCGCTTTTGCTGGGCTCGGCCTCGGTGTCACGGTCGTCGAACTGGCTGCGGGTGCCCCACGCCTGCATCGGCCCCACCAGCCGGATCAGCAAGGTCGCCATCCCTCACTGCCCCAACTGGCCCAGCACGCCGCGCACATCGTTGAGCACGCTGCCAATCAGGGTCTCCACGTTCGGCTGCCGTTCGCCCAGGGCCTCCATCTCCAACTCGTCGTGCGCGTTCACGTACCGCCCACGCCCGCCCTGGCCGAAGATGCGCTCCTGCCTGTCCCACTCGTTCGCCAGTTTCTCGATGCTGGGCGCGACGTGGCCGCCCTCTCTGGCCTTCACGGCCACCTCGAAGGCATTGGCGAGGTTGCGCGGGCTGGCGTCCTGCCGCACCACGGTGGAGATCAGGCTGGGGAGGTTGTGTGCCGCAAAGGTGTTCTGCTTGCCAGTGGGTACGGCGTACACGCTGGCGTACAACAGCGCCTTCAGCCCGCGCAGCACCAGGTCGTCGTCCCCGCCCAAGTTCCCCCGCAGCTTGGCGAGGTCAATGCACAGGTAACGGTAGAAGGTGGCGCTGCCGAACTCCACCGTGCCCAGCATGTCCGCGCCCGCCGTGTCATTCGGCTTGAGGTCGTCCACTGCCGTGTAAAAGTCGAACTCGCGGCGGCTCATGGCGTGGGTGCCCAGTGCGTGGGCCACCTGCGCGGCGGCGTCGGCATTCTTGTCGGGCAGATCGGCCAGCATCCGCCCGAAGAGGGCGATGTCCACGGCGCGCGAGCCATCCAAAGCACCTAGAAGGTTTGCCTTCAATTCCTTGGGAAGGTCTACAGCTTTGGGAGTTTTTTTCTGTGCCTCAGCCTCTAAAGCTTTGAGATGAGCTTCGAAGCCCTCCCAATTTTCAAGAATCTTCTGACTGAACGAGGCCAATTCATCCCTACCCAGGAAAACGAGATATTCCGTTTTCTTTTCTTGAATTCCATCCTTACGTTTGGTCGTCTTGACCTCAAGTTTCACGCCTTTCAGAGCTTCTATGGCCGCTTTCTCAGCCTCCTCGTGGCCCCGCCCAGCCTCCTTCAATAGGTCGCGGATGGCCTCATGGGCACGCTTGGTCCGCTCGCCGATCTCGTCGCGGGTCAATAAGTGGCGTTCCTTGAAGTCCATCCGCATCGCCCGCTTGAAGCTCTGGCTGCTGACGCGGGCGCGGCGCACCCCGCCGAAGTAGGCGTCCTTGGGGCTACCGGTATCGTCGCGGTTGAGGTTGCTGGGGGCAAAGTTCTGAATAAGGTGCAGTTCGAGCAGGGCCTTCATGCGGGGTCCTCCGGGGCGAGTTCGGGTTCGGGTGTGTCTATGGTATTGGCTTCAGCTCTAATTTGCTTGGCGGCTTCTGTATAGAAGGCGTCTGACCATTCACGGCGGATACCATCGCCAAGTCGGGTCTGCCAGAGCATTAGGTCATTGGTAAGTCGCGCCCAATCGGGCTTAGTGTCATTGGCCTTTAGCAGCGTCAGCGCCTGCCGAAGCTGGTAGGGCAATGCCTCCGCATCAGCATCCAACAGAGCCAGGAAGCGGCTTTCGATGCTGCTAGGTGCGTCCAGCTTGCGTCCTGATTTGCGGTTCTGTGCGACGTGCAGTTCGCCTAGCAGCAGTCCCAGCGGCTGCTGCTTGCGCTTTTGCCGCTCAGCCTCGGCCTCCGTCTGCTCGTCGTGAGGACGCTCAACGAGCGAGAACAGGCCCGCCACGAGTTCCAAGACATCTCTTTGCCACTCTACGCGCGTTTCATTTTCCAGCCCAGCAGCATAGAGAGTGCCAGTGAGGAAACGGGCAGGTCTATTGGCAAGCGACTGGCGGAGCTTAGCCAATTGCCCGCGATCAAATTCCGCCAAGGACTCAAAGAACCTCTGCCATTTTTCCAGTTGCTTTTGGCGTTGGGTCTGCCTTTCCTGAGGCTTTTTCTCTTCTTCTGCGGTCATTCAGTCGCCTCCTGAATTCAATGGCTTTAAAGTGCTGACCAGAATGCCCTTGGCGATACTCGCGGCCCGCAACGCTGCCGCGCCTTCGCCCACGCCCTGACAGGCCAACGTCCAGGCGTCCCAGGCGGTGCGGGTGAGGGTGCGCCGCCACTCCCGCGCCGCAGCCGGGGGCGAGTCGTCCAGCGCGGCGAGGTATTGTCGAAACGGGGCCTCTAGCCGCGCCCAGAACGTCGCCTCGGCGGGAAGTTGGTCCATCAACTTATTCACGTCGTCTTTGTGCGGCTCACGCTCACCACCGCGTGAGAGCGTCTCCACCACCAGACGGCGAATGGCTTGCTTGAGGCCGCCACCCGCGTGCTTGGCGGCTTCCAGGGCAGTGAACACCTCGTCGGTGAAGCGCTGGGGCTCCTCGACAAAGGCATGGGGCAGGGTGTAACCCTCCTGCCGGTACGAGAACGCCTTGCCCTGATCGGTCACCTGCCCGAAAACACTCACCGGAATGACTGGCTGCGCATATGCGTAGCGACTGGTGGGGGCGTCCTCCAGTGCGTCCAAGTCGAAGCTGCCACCGATGCTGTGGCCCTGCTCCTCCAGCGCCCTCAGCACCTCGCGGGCGTGGTAGACGCTGGCGGGTGGGGTGCCCTTGACCCGGACCACCTGGCCTGCCGCCTGTCCGCCTTCCAGCACTTGCCGCTGGTTTTGCGGCTCGGGCAGCAGGGCCAGCACGTCACGCCAGAACAGTTGCTCGCGGCGCAGCTTCTGGGGAAAGGGGAAGGGCTGCTTGGGATCACGGCCAGGAACCGTCGCCACCATCGGGTCTACAGTCTTGCCCGTCTCCTCCAGCGTGTTCTTGAAGGGAATGCCCGCCGCAAAACCGATGAAACGAACGCGGACCGAACCGTCTTCCTCCACCTGGGTCAACCGAACCGAGCGGCTGACCCAGGAGTAATGGTCGGTCAGGCCCATGACTACGCGGGAAAGATCGGCGCTCCCCTCATATAACTTCCGCACCGCCTCGGCGCGTAGGGGAGGTTGTTCCCAGGCCGGTGCGTCCCCATCGGGCCGGTAGGGCACCAAATTCAGGCAGAACGTCTCGTGCAGGGTGCGGCCCTGCGGGAGGGTGAGGGCGAAGGTGGCGATGGGAGCGGCCTTGGCGGACGTAGTAAACCGCTTGATCAGTCCCCCCAATGCAAAGGTCTGATGCTCCAGCAAGCGCCGCGCGGCCTCAGCGGGGGAAATCGAGTCGTTCCGCTCGCCGCCGGGCCGCCCCGCCGGGTTAAACAGCGCCGTCGTATTCGCGCTGCCCACTTCCGTGCCCAGGCGGGTCCAGTGGCTCAGGTACTTGCCGCCGTCCAGTTCAGGCGTCAGGTCTGCCACTTGCATAAAGGGCAGCGTCTCGTGAAACAGGTCGAAGCGGTCCGCGTGCGCGTCCAGATATCTGTGAATGGCCTCCTGTGAGAAGCCGCCGCTGTACCACTCCGCCACCTGCGCGGCGTCCCCCGGGCCTCGCAGTGCCCGGTGCAGCACGGCGAGGCACAGGCGGTACAGGGCCACTGTCACCAGCGGCGACGGGTCATCTATACGTTCGAACGCCTGCGCCTGCGTCAGGACCTCGCGCAGGCCCACGTGCTGCACCGCGCCGCCTTCCAGTGGACGACTGGGAATCCAGCCGTCGTCAATAAGCGAAAAGCTAGCCAACATTGCACCTCCTTTGGAAAGTGTGAAGGAGAGGTGTCGCCTCCTTGTCGCACAGAGTTTGACAACAGGAAACCAGTTAGAAAAATTAAGTGCAGTGCTATCAGAAAGAGAAGGCAGGGGGGACTTCCCCCTGCCCTCACCAAGCCCTACTCGTCCTCAAGCTCCAGCAATTCCGTCGCCAGACGCAGGAGGGGAAGCAGACTTTCTGGACGTTGGCCCTGCTCCAGCCGCGTTTCGGCAAGCTGGAACAGCCTTTCCAGCAGGACTATGCACTCAGATGGGCTCATCGTGGTTTACCTCCTTGAGCGGACGAAGACAGCCGATTAGACTGCCCTCGCAAACGAAGACCGACAGTACTTTTGTTTGCTGACCGACGTTCACTCCCCGCCAGGAGTGGGCGTCTTTCGTTATTCACCTCCAATCCCACCCTACGCGAGGTCAAGGAGAAATACAATCCCTTCGGGGTATAGCTTGAGTAATTCGCTCGCTTATTTCTATTACTTTGAGAGCCCGACCTTACCCATCCCCGCCCACACGGGGAAAACGGACGCCCTTCGGGCTATAGCGGACCATCCCCGCCCACGCGAGGACTAGGGATAGTGTAACGTCTGAGCTAACCGCTTAGCTAAGTAGAAGTCATGACTGTGTTCAACATGCACGACGCCAAAAAGCAGCTCAGCAAGCTGGTGGACGCCGCCGAGCGCGGCGAAACTGTCGTCATCGCACGGAATGGCAAGCCCGCCGTTCAGTTGACCGCCATAGGAGCGGCAGGGCAACAGTGGTCTCCCGAAGCGCCGGCCTTCTTCACGTCCGCCCCCTCCCCCGAACTTGCCGACTTCGAGATGCCCGAGGACGATGTACTGCCGCCCCATGAACGGAACTTGTTCTGATTCGCTTCCTGCTGGATACCGATACCATCAGCCTCGCCGTGCGCGGTGAGGGCGCGGTTCGAAGCCACCTTGCCGCCATGCCCCTGACCGAACTGGCGGTCAACACCGTGACCCTGATTGAGCTGGAGTTCGGCATGAGCCTCAAACCCGCTCGCCTGGCGGTAGTGGAAGTGGCCCTGAACCTGTGGCTGCCGCAAGTCATGGTGCTGGACTACGGGCCGCAGGATGCCGGAATCACATCGTATATCCGCACCGCCCTTTGGCAATAGGGCACGCCCATTGGCCCCTGTGACCTGCTGGACGCAGGCGTGGCGCTGGCCCGGGGACTGGAGCTGGTGACACATAACGCGCGAATACGAGCGGATGGACGGCCTCCGGCTCGCGGACTGGATGGACCGCAACTCCGACACGATTTGACGCACTGTCCTCTTACGCTGAGGCATGGACAGAGCGACACAGCAAGCGTGGTATCTGTGGGCCAAAAGTGACCGCCGGAGCGACGGCAAAGCGGGCGACGGGCGCTATCTTCCCGTTTTAACGCACCTGCTGGACGTGGCTGCCTGCACTTGGGAGATTCTGGAGCTGGAACCGCCTCACACGCTGACCCTTCTCGCCGAGGATTACGGGGTGGACGTAGAGACCGCCCGCCGCTGGGTCTGCGCTCTAGCCGGGCTGCACGATTTGGGCAAGGCCAGCCCCACCTTTCAAGCTCTCTGGAATATGGCGGAGAAGAGGCCGCTGCCCGGCGTGGAGCGGCTGATGGCGGGCCTGGGGACCAGCAACGTCCCGCACGGTGAAGTCTCGCAACTACTGTTGCCCCCTCTGCTCAAGCGAGTCGGTTGGGGTCAAGCCGCCAGGGAAAAAGTCGCGGATGCCGTTGGCTGTCACCACGGGCGGCCCACCTCCAGGCAGGGCCTCCAGATTCCCACCCACGAGCGCGGAGCGGGCGATTGGGAGGGCGCTCAGTTCATGCTGTTCAAGAAGGTGTTGCAGGCACTGGGGTTGAGCATGTCACCTCCTCTCCACGATCTCTCTGCCCCAGCCTATATGCGCCTTGCGGGCCTGACGAGCTTCGCCGACTGGTTGGGCAGCAGCTTCGAGGTGCCGTCCCAGGTGGATCCGCTGCCCATCGAGAACCTAGCGGCCTACTTCGAGAAGGCGCGCGGCAAGGCCCGGGCCAAGCTGAGGAGCGTTGGTTGGACAGAACGTAGGCCGCTGCAAACTGAAGTTCAGTCGCCCGCCGAGATGTTCGCCTACATCCCCGGCTTCCTGCCCCGCGCCCTGCAAGAGCAACTGGCGGCCCTCCTGCCCACCCTGAGCGCCGAACCCACCCTTATTCTGGTGGAGGCCCCGATGGGCGAGGGCAAGACGGAGGCCGGGCTGCACGCGGCAACCTGGCTGCAAACGAAATTGGGGCACCGGGGCCTGTACATTGCCCTGCCCACCCAGGCGACGGGCAACGCGATGTATATGCGCTTTCGCCAGTTCCTGCATGAGGCCTCGCGGCGGGAGGTCGAGCCGGACCTCCAACTGATGCACGGGGGCGCGTTGCTGAACAAGGCGTATCAGGAGAACTTGACGCGGACCCTCAACCCACAGAACGATTCGGCCACCGCCGCCGAGGAGCGGCTGAACGTCCGCGCCGAGAGCTGGTTCAGCGCCCGCAAACGCGCGGGCCTGAGCGAATACGGTGTAGGCACGGTGGATCAGGCGCTGCTAGGCGTGCTGGGGGTGCCCCACCAGTTCGTGCGGCTGTGGGGCCTGGGCAACCGCGTGGTGCTGTTGGACGAGATTCACGCCTACGACACCTACACCAGTCACCTGATTCATGCGCTGCTGCGCTGGCTCAGGGCACTGGGCAGCTCGGTCATCCTGATGAGTGCCACCCTGCCCGCCGTCAGTCGCCGCGAGTTGCTGGATGCCTGGGGGACGCAAGAGGAAGGCGAGACGGCGCAGTACCCCCGCCTGACCGTCGCCCAGGGAGCGGAAGCCCGGTCCCAGCACATCAGGAGCAGCCGCACGCAGACGCCCATCACGATGCGGGCGCTGGGCGCTTCAGTGGAGGAGGTGGCGCAGAAGGCGCTGGACCTCGCCCTGGATGGAGGCTGCGTGGCCGTCATTGTCAACACGGTGCAGCGGGCGCAGGACGTGTTCTGCGAAATCCGGGAGCGGCACGTCGGGAGGCTCAGGACGGTGATGAAGGGGGGAACGAAGGATGATCTCTGCGCCCTTCTCTTTCACGCCCGCTACCCGGCGGAGGACCGCGAAAAGCGCGAAACGGCGGTGCTGAAGTACCTCGGCCCGCAGCCCTACGAGAACAAGGAATTGGGCGTCAAGAAGGCGGATTACCGCCCCCGCCGTTTGATCCTGATCGCCACGCAGGTGGCCGAACAGAGCCTGGATTTCGATGCGGACGTGATGATCTCGGACCTCGCGCCGATGGACTTGCTGCTTCAGCGGGCGGGCAGGTTGCACCGGCACGCGGGAAACGCGGCCCGCAGACACGGACATGCCACGCCGCATCTGTGGGTGGCGGGGCTGGACACCTGGCCCGCCGCCGCGATGGAGGCCCACAAGTGGCAGTGGGTCTACGCGCCCCACCTGCTCTACCGCACCTGGCTCAGGCTGAAGGACGGCGCAGAGATTCGCCTGCCCGCCGATCTGGACACGCTGGTGCAGGACGTGTACGGGGAGGGCGAGTGGTTCACGCTGGAAGACGAGCAGCGGGCGCGACTGGACGCGGCGACGGTGGAGTTTCAGAACGAGACGGGCAACGACGCACGCTTCGGGGACCTTGCCCACATCGGTAACCCAGACGACTTCTTCAACAACGTGCCGACCATCCAGGCTGAGCCCGACGGCGAACCCGCCCACGACGACGAGTGGCCCCAGACCCGCCTGGGGGAGCAGAACATTCGGCTGGTACCCGTTCACCGCATCGGCAGCGGGTATTTCCTGGACCCCGATGGAAAAGACCCGGCGCGCATCGGCAAGGGCGTAGGCAAGCTAGACCGGGCACAGGCCGCCGCCATCTTTAAACGCAGCCTGCGCGTCTCGCGGCGGGAACTGGTTCACCTGGCGCCTGACCTCGCCCCAACTCACACAAGCTGGGCCGACAATCCCCTGCTGCGCGACTGCGTGCCCCTGCCGCTGGTAAACGGGAAAGTTCCAATACCCCTCAGCAACCTGGAAGTCGAGCTACACCCGGAGCTGGGGCTAGTGTACCAGTCCGTCTCGCCTCAGCGGTCATAGCGCCGCAGCGCTTCCCGCAGTTCTCCCAACCAGTATTCCCGCACGTGGGCGGGGGCCAGCACCTCGGCGCGCGGCCCCCAGCCCAGCAGGAAGGGGAGCAGTTCGCGCGGCAGGCCCGTCTTGTCAGCCCCGGCGCGGAATTCGGCGTAAATACTGCCGTCCGGCTCGGTGCGGAAGCTGGCATTCGGATATCCGCCCTCGAGCAGGCGGTAGGCGGCATCCGGCGTGAAGCGCACCGTGACCGTGATGGGCGCAGCGCTCCCCACCACGCCCCAGGCGTCCGAGAGGAATTCTTTGGGGTCAAAGGCCGGGTCCGGCTCGAAGCCCTCGCGCAGCACCTCCAGGTGCTGCATCCGCGACAACTTGAAGGTGCGGACCTGCCCGCGCTTCCTGCGTTCTAGCCCAATCACGTAGGGCGCGAGGTTGGTGCGGCTAATCTCGATGAAGTACACACACAACTCGTTGCCGCGCTCGACTGGTTTTGAGGGGGGCTGGTAGTCGAAGCGCAGCACCCGCGAGTCCACCCACGCCTGCGCCACCTTTTCCAATTCGCGCTCCTGCACCTGCGCCGCGCCGTTGTCTACAACGGAGGCATTCAGGGTGTAGCGGATGCTCTCGGGCAGCACCCGTGAAATCTGCTCCATCGCGTGTCGGTAGTGCCGGTTGCCCGACGGCGAGTGGTGGTAGGCGAGGCGAATGGCCGTGTAGGCGGCAAGGGCCTCGGGGGCGTTGAAGGCCCCGCCGCGTTTGGGGATGTACAGCCGTTTCTCGTGGCCGGGATGGGGCAGTGCGGCGTGCCCCATCTGTCCCAGGGTCTGAAGGTCTCGCTCGATGGTCCGCACGCCGACTTCAAACTGGGCGCACAGTTCCCCCTTTGTCATGGGTGAAGTTTCGAGGCGGGCCAGCAGGTCCGCCAGCCGCTTGGCCCGGTGCCACACTTTTGAGGGCCGATGAACCCTCTGGGGTGTCAGGTTCGGATCGGCCCAGTCCTCGGACTTGGGCGGAGGTTGCGTCGGGAGAGGATCACCCATACCCCACACGCTGCCACACGGGTGAGGCGCAGATGTCGCGCGACGGCCTCACCCGCCCACAAGGCTGAGGGGATTTGAGTCGGCCTGACGCAATTCCTGCTCCTGGGCCGTGACCCAGGGCAGGGGCACACCACTGAGAAAGGCCTCGACGGGACGGCCCGCCCGCCGTAACTCGCGCACGTCGTAGGTCCACTTGGTCCCCGGGCCGAGTTCGTAGAAGCCGCCGCGCGTGACGATGCTGCCTTTCCAGCCCAGGCCCTGCCGCAGGGTGTTCATTACCTTGGAAGCGCGTTGCCTGGCCTGCCGGGCCTCCCGCACCTGGCCGTCGTCCAGCGCTTCGAGCAGGGCGTCGCCGCTGACCTGTCCCTCACCCTCCAACAGGGCCACGAGCGCCACCAACGAGAGCGGCGGAAGGTGCAGGATACGGCCATTGACGCGCACCTCGGGGAAGCCTGCCGCACGCACCTCCAGCCGCGTGACTGGTGGCCTGGGCAGCGGTTGGGGCTGGGCCTCCAGCGGGAGCAGGGCGAAGAGGGCGGGAAACGCCAGGCTTTCCTCACGCACCCAGAGCAGGTGCTGCTCCTGGCCCTGCATGAGGTCCAGTGCGCGGGCTGCGTCGCCCGTGCGCCGGGCCAGTTCCGCCCGCACGATCTGCGCCCGGTCAGCGTCCTCGCGCCCCAGCACTCCGGAGCGCCCCAGCAGGCCCTCCACCTGCGCGGCGTCCAGATGGGGCAGCGAGACGTGGGCCGCTGCGAGGTCCACGTTCACCCAGGACGTTCCCGCGTCACGGTCGGCCTGCACCGCCCGGGCCGCTTCCGTCAGGGGTTCAAGGGCCGCGAGCATTCGCCCTTGCAACCGCAGCGTGTGGCCCAGCCCGCGCAGGGCCTGGCGCAGATCATCCTCGTCGCCCGCCTTTCTCGCCTGGGTTGCCGCCTGCGTGTAGGCGTCCTCGGCGCGCTTCCACTCGCCCAGTGCGCGGTAAGCCGCTCCCTGCCCCGAGAGCGCCCGGCTGCGGAACTTGCCGCCGACCCGGAACATCTCGCGGAAGTACCTCTCGGCGTCCTCCAGGTGCCCGAGTTGAAGCGCCATCAGGCCGAGGCTGTTGAGCGCCCAGCCCTCCAGTTCCTCGCCCTTCAGGGCGAGGCGGGCCTCGCTGAACACTTGCACGGCCCGCGCCTGCTCTCCAGCCCGGGCGAGCAGGCTGCCGAACTCCATCAGAGTGATGCCGCGCGTGCGGCCTCGGCACCACCGCAGCGCCCGCTCATAGGCGTCCAGCCAGCCCTTCCGCCCCAACCGCATCAGGGCCTGCCCCCGTGCCCGCTCCAACAGCATCCCTTCAAAGGGGGTGAGTGCTTCCGCATCCTGCACGGCCCGCACCGCGTACTGGAGGCCCTCCTCGTCGGCCTCGCGCTGCGTCAGTGCCCAGGCCAGATATGCCCAGAGAAAGGTTGGGGACGGTGCCTGCTGCAACCGCCCCCGCACCTCGTCCTCGATGTGCGCCGCACCCCCCGGCAAATTTCCCAGGAGCCGGAGGCGCAGGCGCAGGCTCTCCGGCTGCGCCTGCGCCTCCGGCGGTAACCGCCCAAACAGGGCCAGCAGTTCGGCAAAGCGGGCCGAGCCCCGTGCCTCCTCGGTGGCATGGACGAGGGTCCGCAGCGCCTCTGCGGAGCGGCCCAGGGCCAGCAGCACCTCTACCGATTCGTCCCAGACGGATGTGAGTTGTGCGCTCCCCGGGTGCCCCGTTCTGACCGCCATATCCGGATGGTAACGCGGCCCAGGCCACCTGCCCGGACCGCGCCCTGCACTTCGCCCTGCTGTTTAGCCCATGCCGCCCCCGCCCGTCTTCACATCGTCTCCGGCCAGAACGGGATTGGCGGGGACCTCCACCCGTTGCACCTGCCCCAGCGCCGCCAGCCCCAGCAGCCCGCACAGCATCACCGCACGCCAGATCCGAGTCCATATCGTCATGGGAACCTCCCTCTTCAGCGGTCCACGCCGCCGAAAGCAACAGAGACCCCCTCAGCCGCTTAGCCGATCGGCTGAATGTTTCAGGACACGCAAACTGAAGGGGGCCGTCTGGGCGAACGTGCCAGTCTCGACCGTCACCGAAAAGCCCCACTTTTCCTGAAACTCGTGCTCTAGGGGGGCTTCCTAGCGACGCCTTTACTGTGCTAGCCAAGTGCGTCTAAACGTGACGTGGGAATTCCCCTGGCTGTGAATCACTGCCCTGGCTTAGACTGAAGGCCGCTTCGGCAGCGCCGCATGACAATGTAATTTGAATCAGAGGTGTCGCCGGACCCTTCGAGGGGGGGCGTGGGGTAAAGTGGCTGTGGTTTTAAAGTGTTTTCCCCGTGTGGGCGGGGATGCTCCGAGGTGGAGGTGCCCGCCGGGACACCTCTCGCCGTTTTCCCCGTGTGGGCGGGGATGCTCCGCGGGTGAGGGCAAGTGACCTCTCCCCTCAACCGTTTTCCCCGTGTGGGCGGGGATGCTCCGTCCGCCCACGCCTTCGTGATCTTCTCGATCTGGTTTTCCCCGTGTGGGCGGGGATGCTCCGTCCACCTACAGCATCCGCGCTGAGAAGGCGTTGTTTTCCCCGTGTGGGCGGGGATGCTCCGGCACCGCCCCTGCCGTGGATGCCCTCTCGGCGGTTTTCCCCGTGTGGGCGGGGATGCTCCGCGGTCGGTGAAGCGGACGCTCACCCGGGTCGGGTTTTCCCCGTGTGGGCGGGGATGCTCCGCCCCACGAGTCCAGGCGGGGGGTCGCGCCCTCGTTTTCCCCGTGTGGGCGGGGATGCTCCGCGTCGTTTCCCCCGGGTGGGGCAGTTGCAGCGGTTTTCCCCGTGTGGGCGGGGATGCTCCGCGGTGTGGCAAGGCCCGCCGAGCGCACGTCAAGTTTTCCCCGTGTGGGCGGGGATGCTCCGTAGCACCCTTAAACAAGAGACCAACCACAGTAGTTTTCCCCGTGTGGGCGGGGATGCTCCGGAATTGGTTTTTCTCGAATCTCGCATTCAATCGTTTTCCCCGTGTGGGCGGGGATGCTCCTGTGGCTGGTTTCCCTCCGCGTCGCCTCGCTGAGTTTTCCCCGTGTGGGCGGGGATGCTCCGTTGATACGGCCTAGGCGGATTCGTTCGTCTTCGTTTTCCCCGTGTGGGCGGGGATGCTCCGATCAACGAGGACCTCGTCCAGTCCATGCTCCGGTTTTCCCCGTGTGGGCGGGGATGCTCCGCTGGTGCGCGTATCAGGAGTCGCACTGCTGGTGTTTTCCCCGTGTGGGCGGGGATGCTCCGGCTCGGAACTGCTCGTGGGTGGCGGGCGTGACGTTTTCCCCGTGTGGGCGGGGATGCTCCGGAAGGTCGAGTTGTTGAGAAGGTCCTGGACCGGTTTTCCCCGTGTGGGCGGGGATGCTCCGCCCTCCTCGTCAATCAGGCGGCGCACGATGGCGTTTTCCCCGTGTGGGCGGGGATGCTCCGCCCGAGCGGTCCAGCTACATCTCTGATGTTGAGTTTTCCCCGTGTGGGCGGGGATGCTCCGCGATGAGCCCCCCGTTGAGCACCTGGGCGACGGTTTTCCCCGTGTGGGCGGGGATGCTCCGTCGCCCTGGCGCAGGGTGTAGCCGAGGGACAGGTTTTCCCCGTGTGGGCGGGGATGCTCCGTCGCGCAGGTCGCGGCCCGCGTCCACGAGCTGGTTTTCCCCGTGTGGGCGGGGATGCTCCGCGGCTCAACCCGTCTCACCATCCGGCGCGCATGTTTTCCCCGTGTGGGCGGGGATGCTCCGTAGCTCCAGCCGTGGACGAGTTCGGACAGCACGTTTTCCCCGTGTGGGCGGGGATGCTCCGCTTCCTGAGCCGACGAACAGGAGGGTAACCATGTTTTCCCCGTGTGGGCGGGGATGCTCCGGCGCGGATGCGCGCGCAGGTCGCCGGGTCCTCGTTTTCCCCGTGTGGGCGGGGATGCTCCGGCGACGAGGGCGAGCGGGGCCGGGAGCGCGTCGTTTTCCCCGTGTGGGCGGGGATGCTCCGGCCAGATCCAAGAATTCCAGGTAGGTGTTGGCGTTTTCCCCGTGTGGGCGGGGATGCTCCGCGTGCCAGCAC